>CAXTES010000080.1:0-12935 GCA_964243215.1 uncultured Microbacterium sp.
TACGCCTTCCAGGATCAGGGCACGCAGCGCTTCCGCGTCGAGCTGATCCCGCACGCCGGCGACTGGCGCACCGCCGAGCCGACCCGCCGGGCGGCGCTGCTCGGGATGCCGGTGCGCGCGCAGTTCGAATCGTTCCACGACGGCGAGCTGCCGGCGCGGCACAGCTTCGCCGGCGACGGCGGCGGCGCCGTGATGGTCACCGCGATCAAGGGCAGCGAGGATGCCGCACCCGACGGATCGGCCGACGTCATCGTGCGAGCGGTCGAGACGCGGGGGTCGGAGGCATCCGCCGAGATCGACCTGGCGTTCGCCGGGCGGACCGTGCCGACCGACTTCGGACCCTTCCAGGTGCGCACGTTCCGCGTGCCGCTGGATCCGGAGCGCGAGATCGTCGAGGTCGACCTCCTGGAGTGGCCGGTCGACCAGCCGGAGCCGTGATCGAGCAGCCTGCCGTCGCCGTGACCGGGCAGCCGGCCGTCGCCGTGATCGGTGCCGACCCGGCCGACTTCGAGATCGCGGTCAGCGAGACGCCGGGCGCGGACGGCGAGCGCCGGTACACCGCACGGGTGACGAACCGCAGCCGGTCGGCACAGGTCGCAGCCGTCCGAGTCACCGTCGCCGTGCCGGGAGCCACCGATCCGTGGTGGCTCATCCCGGGCCTGTTCTACGGCGAGAACCGCGTGGCCGGCAGCGACCGGCTGTACCCGCGGTTCGTGCCGGCCGCGACGGATGCCGGTGCCCGCGCCCGCTTCGACAGCGACGAGTGGCGTTTCCGCTCCGACCGGGCAGCGATTCCCGCCGTGTTCGTCTGGCCGGCGCCCGGTTCGTCCGGGGTTGCGGTGTCCGCACCGCCCACCACCGCTGCGGGGCTGACCGGCCTGGGGTTCGCGGCGCGCGGCGCGGTTGCCGAGCTGACCCTGACATTCCCGGCCGACGAGTTCCCGGTCACCTACTACGGCGATGCCGTGCCACGCGAGCCGGGCGTGCTGCGACACCGGTTCGAGCCCGGCGCGACGATCGAGCTGCCGTTCTCGCTGCATCCGCTCTCCGCCGACCGCCACGACTACGCCCGCGTGCTCCGCGTGCTCCACGAACGCCTCGCGCGCTCCAGCCCGCTGCGGCCGTGGGTGGATGTCGCCACCGCCGCCGAACTCGCGGCCGCGGGATTGCTGCGGTGGCACTACGACCCCGACCCCGGTGTGCTGAAGGAGACGGCCGGCTTCGACCGCGAGATCACCGGACACGACGGGATGCCGGTGGATCGCGACGCCATGCACGTGGGATGGGTGTCGGGCATCCCGTGGGCCTATGCGCTGCTGCGGCACGGGATGCGGGTCGGCGACGAGGCTGCGCAGTCCGCGGGGGCGCGCGTCATCGACTTCTGCACCGCCGAGCTGTCCCCCAGCGGCACGTTCTGGGGCGTCTGGTACCGCGATCGCGGCTGGACGCAGAGCTGGACCCGCCGTCCCCGCGGCCTGCACAGCCGCACCCTCGGCGAGGCGACGCAGTTCCTGCTGCGCGCGGTCGCGCTCACCGGCCGTGCCGACTGGGAGCGCGCGGCCCGGTCGAACCTCGACGCCGTGGTCGCTCGGCAGCGCGACGACGGCAACCTCGGCAGCATCCACCACGCCGACACCGGCGAGGTGCTGTCGTGGCAGGGATCGGCCGGCCTGGCGTGGGTGGGCGCCCTGGCCGAGACCGGGGACCCCCGCTACATCGCCGTCGCTGAGCGCGCCGGACGGTACTACGCCCGATTCGTGCGGGACGAATACCTGCACGGCGCGCCCGAGGACGTCGACCTCGCGGTGACGAGCGAGGACGGATATGTCGCGGTAATGGCGTACCTCGCGCTGCACCGAGCGACCGGCGACCAGGAGTGGCTCGACCTGGCGAGACGGTCCGCCGACTTCGCGCTCACGTTCCGCTACGCCTACGACGTCGACTTCGCCCCGGGCACGATCCTCGCGCAGTACGACTTCGGCACCCGCGGCGCCGACCAGGCATCCCCCTCGAACCAGCATCTGCACGCCTACGGGCTGATCTGCACCCGCGAGCTGCTCGAGCTGGCCGCGGCATCCGGCGACGACCACTACCGCGAGCGGGCGCTGGAGACCCTCGCGTGCTTCCGGCAGTTCGTGGCCCGCTTCGACGGCGACTTCAACGCCTACCGCGGCATGGTCACCGAACGCTACTACCAGACCGAGTGCTTCCAGCCGAAGGGGATGCTGCTGACCCTCTCGCACGCCTGGAGCGCGGGCGTGCTGCTGCTCGGCTGCGAAGACGCGGTGGCGGCGGGCATCACCGGCTGAGGCGTTGCACCGGATTCGGATGCTGTCGCCGGATTCGGATGCGGGGGCTCCGCGGGGCCGAAACCGGTGCGCTTCCCCGAATCCGGTGAGCGGCAGCTCAGACCGCGACCGGTCGGCGCACCGCCGCGATCGTGCCTTCGCTCGCAGACTCGTATGCGGCGAGGATCACCCCGAGCACGTCGATGCCCTCGACGTACGTCTGGATCGGGCGTTCCCCGGTCAGCAGGCAGTGCGCGAAATGCGCCACTTCTGCGGCGATGTCGTGCACCGGCTCGAACGTGACCGTCACCGGCTCGGCACCGCGCAGATGGTAGGTCAGGATGCTGCCGTCCGAGGTCAGCGCGCCGAGCTCCCCCACCACCGAGAACTTCTCCGTGCCCGGTGCGGGCTCGTATGCCCAGCTCGTGGTGACGTGGCCGACGACGCCGTTCTCGTAGCGCACCAGCACCTGCGCGGAATCCTCGCCCTCCATGAAGTCCAGGCGATGCTGCGACAGCATCGCGGTGACCGCCACCGGCGCCGCGCCGGCGAAATGCTGCAGCAGGTAGAGCGGGTGGTAGCCGGTGTCGATGAGCTCCCCGCCGCCCGCGGTGGATGCGTGGGCTCGCCATCCCATCGTGTCGGGCGTGAAGTCGTTGAAGAAGCTGTCGGTGGTGCGCACCTCGTAGACGCGCCCGAGGGTGCCGGCATCCAGCATCCGCTTCGCCTCGGCAACGGCGGGGAAGAACAGCTGGTTGTGGGCGCACATGATCGTGACGCCGGTGCGTTCGGCGACCGCGGCGATCTCGGCGGCCTCGTCGAGGGTGAGGCACAGCGGCTTCTCGCACAGCACGTGCAGGCCGGCGTTCGCGGCGGCGAGGATGGCCTCGGCGTGCAGGTGGTGCGGAAGGCAGATGTCGACGGCGTCGATGTCGGCCTCGGCGATCATCGTGCGGTAGTCGTCGTAGATGGCGACGCTCCGGTCGTCGCCTCGGCGCCGCTCGGCGCTCTCGCGCACCGGATCGGCGATGGCCGCGAACTGCACGGTCTCGGGATTGCGGCGGTAGCCGACGACGTGCGCCCCGGCGATTCCGCCGGCACCGATGAGTCCGATGCGGATCCTGCCGTTCATGTGTCTCCTCTGGAATACGGGATGGCGCGCCCTTCGGCGGCCGAGCGGTTCGCGGCGACGACAAGCCGGGTCAGCTCGACGGCGGCGGTGTGGTTGGCCGCGGCATCCGCCCGTCCCTCGATGGCGTCGAACCACAGGTCGAACGGCGCGGGCTCGGCGTCGGCGAGTGCAACGTCCGACCACTCGTCGCCGAACCGGCCGCCCTTGCCCAGCAACGCCTCGCGGCCGAGGCCGTACAGCAACGTCGCCTCGGTGCCGCGCACCTCGAACGCCGAGGCGCCCGGCGTGGTCACGAAGCTCGCCTCGGCGACCCCGAGCGCGCCGCTCGGATAGGCGCACGTGACGACGGCGTTGTCTTCGACCGGATGCCGCGTCACCGAGCCGTACAGTGCGGTGACGGTCTCGGGATCCGGCCCGAGGAAGGCCTGCACGAGGTACGCGGGATGGCAGCCGAGGTCGGTGAACGCTCCCCCGACGGTCTGTGCGGGGTCGCCGAAGCGCTCGGGGAGCCAGCCGGCGAGCCACCCGTCGTGCGCCATCCGGACACGCGCGTAGGTGACGTCTCCCAGCGCGCCGTCGCCGATGAGCCGGCGGGCCGTCACGACGGCGGATTCGCTCAGGCGCGGTAGCGAGACGACGAGCGCGACCCCGGCGGCGCGCGCGGCGGCGATGAGTTCCTCGCACTCGGCCACCGTCGGCGCGAGCAGCTTCTCCGTGAACACATGGATGCCGGCCGCGATCGCGCGGCCGATGACCTCGGTGTGGTCGGTGGTGGCGGTGGTCACGATGACGGCGTCGACATCGGGGCGCTCGAGGAGGTCATCGAGTGCCGGCATGAACTCGATGTCGAGCGCATCGGCGCCCTCGCGAGCCAGATCCGGGTGGGGATCCCAGCCGGCGACCAGGCGAGTGCCCGCATGATTCCGCGCGAGTTCGGCGTACTCGGGTGCATGCACGTGCCAGTAACCGGCGACGCCGACGCCGATCGGATGCACGGAACCACCTCGCGAGTAGTGCTGGGGGCGAATGTGGCAACGTTACCACAGAGTGTGGGAACGTTGCCATGTCACTTCGTCGGCTGCGATGCCGAACGAACGAGCGTCCACGGCGACGGGCGTTTGGCGAACAGCGAGGGCGGGTGGCACCGTTACCACATGAGTTCCTACGACCGGGCTCCGTCGGTGCGGATCGATGCGGCCGAGGGCATCCGGCAGGGGCACGACGCCTGGCCGGTGATCCGCGAGGCCGCCGATGCGCGCGGCGAGCGCCCGGTCGTGGCGGTGGACGGGTACCCCGGTACGGACATGGCCGCACTGCTCGCACAGGCGACAGCCGCGTTCCCGGGCTGGCGGGTCGTGGATGTCGAGCAGGCCGCGCTCACCACTCCCGAGCTCGATGCGCGGTTCGCGGCGACGCTCACCGACGACCGGGTCTTCGGCATCCTCTCGCACGACACGATCGACGCCGTCTACGACCCGGCGAAGGTCGCCGCGCTGCGTTCGCGCATGGCGCACCGCACCGGAGGGATTGTGCTCCTAGGGTGGGGTGCGGCGTTCGTCGAGCCGGATCCCGACGTGCTCGTGCTGGCCGAGCTCGCCCGGTGGGAGATCCAGCAGCGCCAGCGGGCCGGCGCGCCGAACTGGCATGCCGGCAACAGCGGCGAAGACGTGCTGCGCAAGTACAAGCGCGGATACTTCGTCGAGTGGCGCATCGCCGACCGTCATAAGCGAGAGCTGTTCGATCGCGCCGACTTCGTGCTCGATGTCAACGTGTCGGCCGTCCCGAAGCTGCTGCCCGGCGCCGACTTCCGAGCAGGTCTGGCTGCCACTGCACGGCGGCCGTTCCGGGTCGTGCCGTTCTTCGACCCCGGTCCGTGGGGCGGCGAATGGATGCAGCGCGTGTGCGATCTGCCACCATCGGCCGAGAACTACGCGTGGTGCTTCGACGGGGTCCCCGAGGAGAACAGCCTGCTGTTCACCGACGGCGACACGACGTTCGAGCTGCCCGCGATCGACCTCGTGCTGCAGCATCCACGCGAACTCCTCGGCGAGCGCACGCACGCCCGCTTCGGCGCCGAGTTCCCGATCCGCTTCGACCTGCTCGACACGATGGGCGGCGGCAACCTGTCGCTGCAGGTGCATCCGCTGACGCAGTACATCCGCGAGCGATTCGGGATGGCCTACACGCAGGACGAAAGCTACTACCTGCTCGACGGCGGCCCCGACGCCGTCGTCTACCTCGGGGTCAAAACCGACGTGGATGCCGCGGCGATGGCGTCCGATCTCGCTGCGGCGCAGGACGGCGGCGCGCCGTTTCCCGCCGAGGCGTACGTCAACACGTTCCCGGCGCACAAGCACGACCACTTCGCGATACCCGCTGGCACGGTCCACTGCTCCGGCGCGAACTCGATGGTGCTGGAGATCTCGGCGACGCCGTACATCTTCACGTTCAAAATGTGGGATTGGGGACGCCTGGGCCTGGACGGCATCCCGCGCCCCGTGCATCTCGAACACGCGCTGAACAACGTGCAGTGGGACCGCGACACCGCTTGGACAGAGCACAACCTCGTCGACCAGGTCGTCGAGGTCGCCCGCGGCGACGGCTGGGTGGAGGAGCGCACCGGGCTGCACGAGCTGGAGTTCCTCGAGGTGCGGCGGCACTGGTTCACGGATGCCGTGGCGCACGACACACTGGGCACCGTGAACGTGCTCAACCTGGTCGAGGGGCCCGAGGCGGTGATCGAATCGCCGACCGGCGCGTTCGAGCCGTTCGCCATTCACTACGCCGAAACGGTGATCGTCCCCGCAGCGGTGGGTGCCTACATCATCCGGCCGCACGGGCCTGGCGTCGGGACGCGGCTCGCGACGGTGAAGGCGTACGTGCGCGGCACCCGGAGCGTTGATGACTGAGCCGCCGGTCCCGGTGCTGGAGATCGGCGGCACGCACGTGACGGCGGCCGCGGTGGATGTCGCGTCGTTGACGGCGACCAGCCGCCGCCGGTATCCGCTCGACCCGGATGCGGCCGCCGGTCCGCTGCTGGACGCGCTCGCCGACGCGGCCCGCGGTGTGCCGGACACTGCCGGGCGTCGCTGGGGCGTCGCGATCCCCGGCCCCTTCGACTACGACCGGGGGATCGGGCGGTTCGAGGGCGTGGCGAAGTTCGCCGCGCTGGACGGCGTGGATGTGCGCTCCGGGCTCGCGACGCGGCTCGGCATCGACCCGGGCGCCTTCGTGTTCGTCAACGACGCCGATGCGTTCGCGATGGGCGAATGGGCGGCGTCCGACGAGCACGAGGCGCGGGCCGTCTTCCTCACGCTGGGCACCGGCGTCGGCTCCGGTTTCCTCGCCGATGGGAAGCCGGTGGCGGATGCGCCCGGCATCCCGCCGGGCGGTCGTGCCCACCTGCTGCAGTACGACGGCGCGCCGCTCGAAGACTCCGTCTCGCGCCGCGCGATCATGCGCGCCTACCGCGTGTGCAGCGCAGTGGAGACCGACGTCCGGCAGATTGCCGAGCTCGCGCGGGCCGGCGACGCGTGCGCGGCCCGGATCTTCGCCACCGCGATGGTCGCGCTGGGCCGGTCCCTGGCTCCCCCGGTGGCGGCCTTCGGAGCGACCGCGATCGTGGTGGGCGGGTCGATGGCAGCATCCTGGGACCTCATCGCCGGCCCGTTCGCGGCCGGACTCTACGAGGTGCGCCCCGCGCTGCGCGGTCACGTGTCGATCCGCGCGGCGGAGGTCGAGGATGCCGGGGTTCTCGGTGCGGCGCTTGCTACCCGAGGGGTCGGGCAGGACCGGTGATCGCCCATCGGCGCCGCGGAAAGTCCATGAACCACGACGCCTGACTGATCTGCGGCAGCCCGAGAATCACATGGATCGGGCTCGGCAGGTGGGCGTTGAGCGCGGCGAGGTCGACCACGACGCACAGCTGCGCCGGAAAGCTGAGACTCCCCGCGGTGCAGCCGGCCAACCAGCCCTCGACGCCGGCCACCGGAGCTCCCGTCGAGTCGGCGCCGTCGCGGGTTTCGGTCAGGATCGTGACCGCATCCGGATGCGATTCCGCCCAGCCGCGGTCGACGATGGTGATCCCGGCCCCGGTGTCCCACAGGGCGGAGACGCTCGTGGATTCCCAGTGCACATCGACCACCGGAGCTGTATGCGGTTCCGTGGCCAGCGGCATCCAGCTCTCGAGGTCCGGCGGGCCCCCGAGATCGAACTCTTGATCGTCGAAGCGGAAGTGGCACGCGTGCGAACCCAGCACGTCCATGCCGAGCACGGGTGGGTGAGGCCAGTCCGGCTGCGGCAGTCCGACCAGCAGATCGGTGACGGTGAGATCACCGATCTGGAGGGTGGGCAGCCGGGCGAGCGCGTCCTGAGACGGGGATCCCGATGCACCTCGCCCCTCGGACATGCCCTCCTGTACCAGTTCCGCGAGCGCTCCGATGCGCGGTACCTCGGTGCGTGCGCCGCCGGTGTCGACCAGCATGCGCAACGGCACCCCGTCCGCGATGACGTCGACCCACGACTGCAACGCGAACGCATCGACCGGGTCGGGAAGCACGAGCAGCGGAACGGTCAGCACGCCGCCAGCCTCGCGGCCGGGCCGCGCCTTGTCGAGTGACGCGCCGGATCGACGTAGCCGCCAGTACTCATCTCGCGCGTCGGAGGCCTGTGGCAACGTGAACCCATGGAGATCACGCTTCTGCAACCCGACGGGCTCGTGCGCAGCCCGGCGTTCAGTCACGTCGCCGTCGTGCCGGCCGGTGCCACCACGATCTACGTCGGCGGCCAGAACGGTATCGATGCCGACGGCGCCGTCGTGTCGGACGACGTAGCCGAGCAGGCGGTTCGCGCCATCGCCAACGCCGCCGCCGCGCTCGAAGCCGCAGGTGCAACACTCGCCGACGTCGTGCAGTGGACCGTGCTCATCGCCGCGGATGCCGACATCAGCGCCGCCTATGGTGCGGTGGGTCCGCGACTCGCCCGCGAGGGCGCGCCGCCGCTCGTGCTGGCCGCACGGGTCGCCGGACTCGGCGTGCCGGGCGCGCTCATCGAGGTGAGCGCGATCGCCGCGGTGACCCCGACGTAGCACCCCTCACCGGGCGGCTTCGGCGAGGTGCTTCTCGAGCGCGTCGATCGCGGGACGCTGGCCCTTCACGAGACGCTCGCGCGCGGCATCCGGCGCCGTCCACTCGGCGCGGTCGACCTCGGGGAACCGCTGCATCCGGCCCGACCGCGGCGGCCACTCGAGCTCGAAGTCGCCGAACTCGAACCCGGATGCCTCGAACCCGGCGCCGTCGGCCACGAACACCGTGACCCGCTTACCGGACGAGTACGCGAACGTGCCGAGCTCCGCGTACGGTCCCCCCGGCGGGTCCACGCCGAGCTCCTCGCGGAACTCGCGTTTGGCGGCGTCGAGCGCATCCTCGGTGTCGGCCTCGAACTCGCCCTTCGGGATCGACCAGGCACCGGCATCCTTGGCCGCCCAGAACGGGCCGCCCATGTGCGCGATCAGCATCTCGGCAGCGCTGCCGTTCAACCGGTAGAGCAGGATGCCGGCGCTGGTGATCACGTCAGGCGCTGGGGCGGCGACGCCTTGTACGTGCGCTGCGGGTCGGTCACCGCGACACCGCTCAGCGCATCCTCGATCGCGGTCTTGACGTCGTCGTCGAGCTTGACGCCCGACGCTTTGACGGTGTCTTCGAGCTGCTCGGGACGGGATGCCCCGACCAGCGCCGCGGCGACATTCGGGTTCTGCAACACCCACGCGATCGCCAGCTGCGGCATCGACAGGCCCGCCTGCTCGGCGATGGGCACGAGCTTCTGGACCGCGGTCAGCACGTCGTCGCGCAGGAAATCCCGGATGAAATCCGCGCCGCTCTTCTCGTCGGTCGCGCGCGAGCCCTCCGGCACCGGCTGCCCGGGCTTGTACTTTCCGCTGAGCACGCCCTGCGCCATCGGCGACCATACGATCTGCGAGATGCCGAGCTCCTCGCTCGTCGGGATCACGGTGTCCTCGATCACCCGCCACAGCGCGGAGTACTGCGGCTGATTCGACACGAACTGGATCTTCAGCTCCTTCGCGAGCGCCGCGCCCTCGCGCAGCTGCTCGGCGGTCCACTCCGAGACCCCGATGTACAGCACCTTGCCCTGTCGCACCAGGTCGGCGAACGCCTGGAACGTCTCCTCCAGCGGGGTCTCGTAGTCGAAGCGGTGCGCCTGATACAGGTCGACGTAGTCGGTGCCGAGCCGCTCGAGCGACCCGTGGACGGAGTCCATGATGTGCTTGCGCGACAGGCCGGTGTCGTTGGGGCCGCCGGGCCCGGTCGGCCAGTACACCTTCGTGAAGATCTCGAGCGACTCCCGCCGCTGCCCCTGCAGCGCTTTCCCGAGGACCGACTCGGCTTTGGTGTTCGCGTAGACGTCTGCGGTGTCGAACGTCGTGATGCCCAGGTCGAGAGCCTTGTGGACGGTGGCGATTGCAGCATCCGCCTCCACCTGCGAGCCGTGCGTGATCCAGTTGCCGTACGTGATCTCGGAAATCTTGAGACCACTGTTGCCGAGGTAGCGGTAGTTGACCATCCCTCCACGCTATCGGCCGGGAGGGATGCCTCAGCCCGGCCTTTCGCTGGGCGAGACACGACCGCCACCGCCGGGCGGCGCATCCGTTCGACCGCGCTGGACGGCGAATCGTGGTCTGTGCACGAGGCGCAACCTAAGCTTGCGCCGACTTTGCTTCGGATTGTCGCCAATTTTGCTTGGCGTTTTGGCGCCCACGCCACTACGGTTGCCGGGACGCTCGACGCCGAGCGCGTTCTCGACGAGGAGAGGTGCGATGTCGCGATACCGCAGACGAGCCGACCCCGACCGGAAGGCGATCGCGACTCGCGCCGCCATCGCGCTCGGCACCGCCGCACTGATGACGTTGGGAGTGATGCCCATGGCGCATGCCGCGGTTCCATCGACGCAGACCGTGGATGCCGAAGACGCAGCGCTCGCTTTCGACAACACCGCCTACACGACGATCACGGTGACGATCGACGGCGTCGCCACGCCGGTGCGCTGGTACAAGGAGGTCTGCTACGTCGCCGATCCGGTGGCCGCGTCGCCGAACCAGACCCAGTTCGGGCAGCCGATCACGATCTCCAACACGGCGTGTGGTTACCAGAGCATGAACATCTTCGTGCCCGAGTCTGCCTTCGACGACCAGGACACCGCGATCTACTTCGCCGTGAACAACGGCGGATGGTTCGCCAGCTACATCACGGCATCCGTCACCGACGGCGCGAGCTACGACAGCACGACGAGCAACGTCGGGGCGGCCCTGAAGGCCGGCTACGTATTCGCGGATGTCGCGACCCGGTCCCGCGGCTTCCTCGCGGCGGACGGGACCTGGCAGGGCAAGGCTCCCGCACCCGTCGTCGACGCGAAGGCCGCAGTGCGTTACCTGCGCCTCAACGACGCCGCGATGCCCGGCAGCGCCGAGCGCATCGTCGTCAACGGCACGAGCGGGGGCGGCGCCCTGGTGTCCATCCTCGGCGCGTCCGGGAACAGCGACGACTACGACTCGTACCTGCAGGCCGTCGGCGCCGCGGGCATCGACAGCCGCGGCAAGAGCACCATCCACGACGACGTCTTCGCCGTCAACGCGTACTGCCCCATCACCGACCTCGGCGACGCCGACATCGCGTACGAGTGGCTCTACACCGTGCTGAACACACGCGAGACCGTCGGAACCGACCCCTTCCCGGCGGCAAGTGCCGAACTGGCGGCGAAGTTCCCCGCCTACGAGCAGAGCCTGAATCTGCAGAACCCGGATGGGTCGCCCCTCACGGCGGACACGATGATCGCGACCATTCAGGCGGAGGTGAAGCGCTCGGCCGAGGCGTACATGCAGGCGGACCCGGCGAACGTCATCCCCGACCTCGGCCAAGACTTCGTCCTCGCCGTCAACGGGCCGCCCGGCACCCCGCCGACGACCCAGAGCTTCACGAACGACTGGATCGACGTCGACAACGACGCCAACACCGTCGTCTCGATCGACATGGCGAAGTACTTGACCTTCGTGGCTACGCAGGCCGAGCTCAAGCCCACGCCGGCCTTCGACCAGTCCGGCACCCCCGCCCCCGGCACCGCCGGCGGCCCGGGGACCGGGGAGTCGAGCCTGTTCGGCACCCCGGCGCAGGACTACTCGAACTTCACCGAGTACAGCTGGGATCACAACATCGTGGCCGGCGACGGCGTCGGCCTCGACGACACCGGGTTGACCTGGGCTCAGTTCATCAGCGACCCGAGCACGGTGGTCGACGACCAGATCCATCTCATCAACCCGATGCAGTACATCGGCACGAAGGCCGACACGGCGCCGTACTGGTACGTGCGCAACGGCACCCGCGACCGCGACACCTCGTTCATCATCGCGATCAACCTCGACCGCAAACTCGAGGCGGACTCGAGCGTGCGTGACGTGAATTTCCGGGAGGCGTGGAACCAGCCTCACGCCGGCAACTACGACGTGCCCGAGGCGTTCGCGTGGATCGCGGCATCCCTCACCGCCGCAGACGCACGACTCGCGTCGGTGACGGTGACCGCGCGCGGTCAGTCGCAGACGGTGGAGCCGACCGGCACACAGCTCGCGGTGACCGTGCCGAGATACTCCTTCTTCGTGCGGATCCAGGCTGCCCCGGTGGCCGAGGGCGCGACGGTGCAGGCGCCTCGCTGGATCTTCGTGCTCCCGGGCCGTAGCCGGACCGTGCCGATCGTGGTGACATCACCGGACGGCGGCGAGAAGCGCACCTACACGCTGACGATCTCGGCGAAGTAGACCGGCCAGCGGCGGCTACACCTCGACGGGTGTGGCCGCCGCGGCGCGTTCGTCGTCGACGGTGGCCACGAGCTGTCCGCACGCGCCGTCGATCTCCTTGCCGCGGGTGTCGCGCAGGGTGGTCGGGATGCCGCGGGCTTCGAGCCGTCGGACGAACTCGTCCTGCACCGCCCGCTCCGACGCGGTCCAGATCGAACCCGGCGTCGGATTCAGCGGGATCGGGTTGACATGCACCCACCCGCGCCCTCGGGCGTTGAGCTTGTCGGCGAGCAGGTCGGCGCGCCAGCCGTGGTCGTTCATGTCCTTGATGAGGGCGTACTCGATGGAGACGCGGCGCCCGGTCTTGTCGAAGTACCCGCGGGCGGCGTCGAGCGCCTCATCGACCTTCCACCGCGAGTTCACCGGGATGAGCTCGTCGCGCAGCTCGTCGTCGGGCGCGTGCAGAGACAGCGCGAAGGTGACCGGGATGCCTTCGTCGGCGAGCTTGCGGATCGCCGGCACCAGCCCGACGGTCGACACGGTGATCCCGCGAGCGCTCATGCCGATGCCGTGCTGCTTGTCGGTCATCACCCGCACCGCCTGCAGGACACGCGCGTAGTTGGCGAGCGGTTCACCCATGCCCATGAACACGATGTTGGTGACGCGCTCGCCGTCGTGCCCGAGAGCGCGGGGATCGCCCAGCCCGCCATCGCGG
>CAXTES010000081.1:0-12925 GCA_964243215.1 uncultured Microbacterium sp.
GCTCCACGATCCTCGGCTCCTTGCGCGCCGCCAGTGCAATGTTGGTCAATCCCCCAGTCGGTACCAAGGTGACGGTCTGGGGTTCGTGAGCCATCAACGTGTCAATGATCAGGTCGACGGCGTGACGCGCGTCGACCTGCAGGGTCGGCTCGGGCAGAGTGGGCCCGTCCATCCCCGACTCACCGTGGATCTCGGCAGCGGTGGAGATCTCCCGGACCAGAGGTCGGGGACAGCCGGCCGCGACGGGGACGCCGCTGAGACCGCCGATCCTGGCCACCGCCAGCGCGTTGCGCGTCACCTTGTCGAGAGTCTGGTTGCCGACCACTGTGGTGATCGCGAGCAGGTCGATCTCCGGGCTGCCGTGCGCGAGCAGGATCGCTATCGCATCGTCGTGACCCGGATCGCAGTCGAGAATGATCTTGTGAGGCATCAATGACTCCATCGTCGGCTTCACACTTCTGTCTTCACTGGGCTCGACGACCATTGATCGCCTGCGTCCAGAGTGAACCGGCCGACCCGGGGGAGCCAGTGACCTTCGTCCTTCGGAACTGCTGGAGGTTGGGTTCACAGCGGCGTAGGTGACGTTCTGCAGATCGATGAGCCCGGGTGGGGCGACTGCCCACTCGACAGCAGCTGCCGCACCCCCCAGGCCCGCCGGGCATGGGCCCTTCGTCCCGAGATGCGCGCCTTCCGCCTCTGGGGCTGTCTGGCTTCTCGGCGGACCGTGGAGCCATGTCCCCCGACCCTCGCACGCAGCTCGGGGCGCCGGGGGTCGTGGTGGGCATCGGCGATCAGGCTCTCGACACCGCCCGCGCAGCGGTACGCCTGGGCGCCGAGGAAGCCGCGCTGCGCCACGTGTCGCTCCGCCTCGTGCACGGGAGCAGGCTGATCGGCCAAGGGACCGGCGCAGCATCGTCCGGCATGAGGTTCCGTCAGCAGCGCGGAAGGCGCCTCGTGAACGGAGCTGCACGCGAGCTGGCCGCGACACCTCTGGGGCGATCCATCCGGATCCGGACCGAGAGCTCGCCGCAAAGCGGGATCGATCTCCTGCTGGCGCACAGCCTGACGGCGACCATGCTGGTGCTGCAGCGCGTCGACGGCCGGATGCCGGCCGGCCCGACGATCAGCGCGGTCATGGCCGCGGCTGAGTGCCCGACCCTGGTCACCCGACCGAGCGACCGGACCACCGGCGACCTCGGCGTGCTGGTGCTGCTCGACCCGGAGCAGGACCCGGCGCCAGCCATTTTGCTGGCCTTCATCGAGGCTTCCTTGCGCAGCACCGCGGTCACCGTGCTCGATGGACGCAACGACCCCGACGCTGTGCGGTCCGCGCTCCGTCGAGGCCGGGCGGACCACCCCGGCGTGCCCGTCAGCTGCATCGGGGTCGGCCCAGCTCGGCCGCCCGGGCGGCTTCGCGAGATCTCTGGGAACGCGACCCTGATCGTGATGGTGCGTCCGAGACGCGACCGGTCAGGGCTGACGGCTACCGCGCTCGACGACGCCGCCTGTTCGGTCCTGATGGTCGCGCCGGTCACCTGAGGAGAATGACTCCAGGCTGAACGCACCGCTCCCCCGTTCAGGACCACGGGAGTCGGTATCGGTACGACTGACGAGACGGCGAGGCTCTCGGGTGGCCCGTCGATGCCCACCACCACCACGTGCGTGTCGCCTGGTCAGAACACCCGCATCCTCAGCTCCTCGCTCACGGCCCGCGTACGCGCAGTCGGCCAGATCAGTGAGGCGTCTGAGCCCGCAACCTCCACGTTGGTCCTCGCCCGTGCTCCGTGCAGAGCCGATCGGCACGCTCGGCCCGGACCTACGTCACCGCGGCGAGGCTGAGCCCCCGTCACTGCGGGAGCTTCCCGACCACACTGGTCTCGGCCGAGCGAAAGGATGGGGATGGCGAGCGCTGACGGTTCGGCAGGTGCGGCCGGTACGGAGATGATCCGCGTCTTCATCCTGGACGACCACGAGCTCGTCCGTCGAGGGCTGGTCGACCTCCTCGAGGCGGCCCCGGACATGACGGTCGTCGGCGAGGCCGCGGACGCGGGCCAGGCGCTGCGACGGATTCCCGCGGTGCTGCCCGACGTCGCCGTGCTGGACGCGCGGCTGCCCGACGGCAGCGGGATCAAGGTCTGCCGCACGGTCCGGTCGGACCACCCGAGCGTGCGTTGTCTCATTCTGACCTCCTACGACGACGACGAGGCGTTGTTCGCCGCGGTGCTGGCCGGCGCGTCGGGCTACCTGCTGAAGGACATTGCCGGTTCAAGCCTGGTCGAGGACATCAGGTATGTGGCGCGGGGTCGTTCGCTGATCGATCCGGCCCTGACGGGCCAGCTGATGGAGCGGCTGCTCGCACCGCCCGAGGACGACCCCATGGTGGCCGGCCTGACCCAGCGTGAGCAGGACGTGCTGGCGCTGATCGCGGAGGGTGAGACCAACCGGCAGATCGGCGAGCAGCTCGGGCTGGCTGAAAAGACCGTCAAGAACTACGTCACCACGGTCTTGATGAAGCTCGGCATGCAGCGCAGGACGCAGGCGGCCGTCTACGGCTCGAAGGTGCGCCGACCACCGCGGCCTCCTGGCTGAGGGCTCCCACCTCCGACCCCCGGGCCTGTGCGGCCGCGTCGCGGCGCCGTGGGAGTGAAGGGGACGAAGGTCACTGGCTCCTGAGCCTGGCGTGGTCCACCGTGGAGCCAAGGACCGATCGGTCGTCGAACCACGTGGAGGAGCTGTCATGACTGACGCCAGAGGCCGCATCGTCGTCGGGGTGGATGGTTCGGACGCCTCGATCGACGCCGTCCGCTGGGCCCTCGGCCAGGCCACGCTCACGGGCAGCGAGCTGGAGGTGCTGACCAGCTGGAACGTCCCCAACGAGTTCGCCGAGCTGGTGGCCGACGAGATCGACTGGGATGCGCGGGCCCGAGCCCTCCTCGAGGACACCCTGGCCGCCGTGCACATCGAGGACGACCTGAAGGTCACCCGCACGGCACGACCAGGTCATCCCGCCAAGGTCCTGACCGATGCCTCGGCACGCGCCGAGCTCCTCGTGGTGGGCTCGCGAGGGCACGACGGCTTCGCGGGGATGCTGCTCGGCTCCGTCAGCACTCATGTCGCCGCGCACGCGCACTGCCCGGTGGTCGTCGTCCGGCATCACGACGCATGAGTCGAGCCGGGTCCGCGATGCGGCACCGACAGCGATGACAGCGTCCGGGGTCGACGAGCGTCGTCGATGGGTGCCGTTCGGGCCGGCGGCCTAGCGCACCTGATCATCATCTCGCTGTTCCACGCCCTGTCGGCGGTCGGCGGCGGGGTCGGGATGGTGGTGGCCGACGGTCTCACGATGCCGAAGTCCTTGCTGGCGGACTCCCCGTTCTCGCCGTTCCTGCTGCCCGGCGATCCTCGCCGTCGTGGTCGGGGGGACCCAGACGTTCGCGTCGGTACGGCTGCTGCAGCACCATCCGTCGACGTTCGTCTGGTCCGCCGTCGCAGGGTTCGGCATGGTGATCTGCATGATTGCCGAGATCGGCTTCATCCATGTCGTCAGCTGGGCGCAGTTGATCTACCTGGTCTCGGGCCTGGTGCAGCTGGTGCTGGCTTTCTCGCTGCTCGGCATCGTCGACTGGCTGCCGCGTGAGACGCCCAGGGGCGCCGCACGGCGTGCCCGGCTGCGCTGACGACTCGACCGGATGCAGGACGTTGGCCGACCAGCCGGGACCTTCGCCCCGCGCGGCCGCTGCCGTTGTCGGCCTAGCGTCGCGGGCAATCCTGATGACGAACGGCTGATGAGCCGGAGCCGCGGCCGCCCCGGCAGAAGGGCGGGCCCCTCGCCGTCACCACCGTGCACCCTCCGAGCTCGACCCCCATGGGGCCGCGCACCCTGCGGATCTTCGTGACCGCCACCCTCGCCCTCTCGTGGGGCGTGGGAATCCTGCTCACCGTGTTCCCGGGTCAGGCCGCGTCGGTGTTCTGACCGATGGGGTACACGAACCCGGCCTTCATCCTGATCATGTAACCGCCCAGGATCGTTGCGCTGGTGATGATCGCGCAGCACTCCGGGGTCCGCGGTCTGGAAAGGTTCTTCCGGCGCTTGCTGCTGTGGCGGATGTCCAGAGGCTGGTGGCTGCTCATCGGTCCGATCGGGAGCTGGGCTGGCGAGGGGTGCCCCTCCCGCTGCTGCAGCGCAGGCTCGCGCCGCTGTCGGCATCCTCGTCCTCGGCGTCGTCGTCGCGATCTGGCACCATCCCGTCGTTCTTCGTGGGTGGTGGCGTTCGGGTTCCCGCGCAGATCGACGGGGCGGCCTGGCCGGACGCCCAACCGTGGGACTCCTACCTGCTCGCCGTGGTCGCCGTGGTCGGGCCGGCGCAAGACGATGCTGTCGCGCGAAGCCGGCGCCACCGACGTGGTCTTCGACGAGGCTTCACCGCGAGTGGTCGCTGGTCCCGGTTTTCGAGGCCGCACAACCGGGAAGGCCAACCACTCGCGAGGAGAGGCCTCGCGAGGAGAGGCCTCGACGTCAGGGGCCCGCGCTCGGTGAGGCCAGCGGGACCGCCCACTCCAGCCGCAGCCCACCTTCCTCGCGGTTGCTCATGGTCAGGGTGCCGCCGGCCTGATGCGCACGGCCCTCGAGGTTGCTCAGGCCCCGACCCCGAAGAAGGTCGCCGAGCCCGACGCCGAGCCCGATGCCGTCGTCGGTGATCAGGACCTGGATCCGGTCGCCGACGACGTGCACGCTGACCTCGACCACGCCGGCCTCGGCGTGGCGCACGACGTTGGTCAAGCCTTCGTTGACCACCGCGACGAGGTCGCCGACCAGCTCGTCGCCGACCACGGTGTCGACCGGCCCGACGAAGCTGACCCGCGGGCTCGACCGCAGCCCGGCACCCGCGCGGCGGACCACCTCGAGGATGGCCGCGCGCGCCCCGATCCGACCCCGGTCGGAGTCGGTCAGGGCGAAGATCGACGTCCGGATCTGCCGGATCGTGTCGCCGAGGTCGGCCACCGTATGGGTGAGGAGGCCTTGCAGCTGCTCGTCCGGCTCGGTGGACAACGCGCTCTGCAGGCTGAGTCCGCTGGCGTACAGCCGCTGGATGACGTGGTCGTGCAGGTCACGGGCGATCCGGGTGCGGTCCTCCAGGACCGTCAACCGCTGCTGGTCCGCCCGGGCGTCGTCGAGCTCGAGCGCCAGGGCGGCCTGCGCCGCGAATCCACCGGCCAGCTCGAGCTCGGCCTCGCTGAACCGCGGCCGGGCCTCGATCCGGCCGACGATGATCACCCCGCGCGGCCCCCATTCCCCGATCAGCGGCAGGGCCATCACCGGCCCGACGGACATCGCCGCCGTCAGGTGCACGCGCAGATGCTGGTCCTCGACGGTGTCCAGCAGGATGCCGACGCCCTCCTCCATGGCCATCCAGTCCAGCGTGTCGGCCCGCGGGTAGCGCAGCGAGCGCAGGCCCTCGGTGTCGCGGCCCGCGACGACGCAGATCTCCAGGCTGTCCGGGTCGTCGTCAGACGGCAGCACCACCGCAGCGACGTCGGCCTCGGCGAGCCGGGCAACGGTGTCCGCGATGCGCTGCAGGACGACCGTCTTGTCGTTGCTCGGCGTGAGCAGGCTGCGGCTGATCTCTCCGGCCGCAGCGAGCCAGTCCTGGCGTCGGCGGCCGTCGTCGTAGAGCCGCGCGTTCTCGATCGCGATCCCCGCCGTCGCGGCCAGCGCGAGCACCAGCTCCTCGTCCTCCGCAGAGAACGGCCGCCCATCCACCCGATCGGTGAGGTACAGGTTGCCGAACACCACACCGCGGGAACGGACCGGCACCCCCAGAAACGTCGTCATCGGCGGATGCCCCGCCGGGAAGCCCGCCGACAACGGATCACTCGCGATCCGGGTACGTCGGATCGCCACCGGCTTCTCGATCAGCGCACCCAGGGTCCCCCCTCCCTGCGGCAGGTTGCCGATCTGCGCCACCTCGTCCGCGGTCATCCCCGTGTGCACGAACTCCTCGAGCAGCCCGTCCGGCCCGATCACGCCGAGGGCGGCGTAGCGGGCCCCCGACACGGTTTGCGCCGCCGACACCACCCGGCGCAGAACCGTGGGCAGCGAGAGCTCCTCGACGATGGACCGGTTCGCGGTGAGCAGGGCCCGCAGCCCGTCGTGAGCCGTCAGGATCTCCGCCGCCCGATCGACCAGCTCGCCCACCAGCTCAGCGGCCGCGGATCGCGGCACATCCAGCGGCTCGACCTGCGGGACAGGGCCGCGTCCGGATCGCTCGTACGAGGTCCCCACCGATCCAGACTAGGACGCCGCCGCCCAGGATCCGGGGGAGCAGTCAGGACCTTGGTCTCTGGCTCCCCAGCGCGGTCCTGGTCATTCTGGAGATGCGTGTCCTCGGGGATCGTCCGCCGACCGCCGCGCGGCCGGCCGTTCGTCTGAAGAAGAGGTTGACATGCAGGCTGTTCCCGGTGACGAGCTGGTTGCGGCGAGTCTCGCAACGCGCCAGACCCGCAACGCCGAGATCCTGGAGGTGCGGGGCGCCGACGGTCACCCTCCCTACCGGGTCCGCTGGCGCGACACGGGCCTCATCGCCCTCATCACACCGATCCTCGGCTCCGTCGTCCTCAGCGCCGGGCACGACGCAGAGAACCGGCTCTGAGCGCCTGCCGCAAGACGTCCCCGTTTCTGCGACTGACCGACGACGTCGAATGACAGTGGTCCGCGCCTCTGATGCGCGCTGCCGTCCTCGCCGTCGTCGCGGATCTCCGACGCGTTCCGTCAGCCGGTCGAGTCGCAGCCAGGACCTTCTGGCGGGCGCGCAGCCCCTGGACGCCGACCTCAGCACCGACGCCGGCGCGGCAGCCGCGGTCGCGGGAGCAGTGGTGATCCACGCCGCCCAGCCCGCCCACACCCGCTGGCCCGACGAGTTCCCCGTCACGTCGCGGGTCGCCGACGCGACACCCCCGGCCGGGGCCAAGCTCGTCCTCGCCGACAACCTGCACATGTGCGGGCCGCCACCCGACCGCCGCGCGGTCACCGAAGACACCCCGACGGCGGCGACCGACACCAAAGGGCGCGTACGGGCCGCCACGGCCACCGATCTGATGGCCCGCTCGCGCCGTGGCGACCTACGGGTCGCCCTCGGTCGCGCGTCTGACTACCACGGGCCCCACGGCGTGACCAGCACGTTGGGCGACACCTTCTTCAGCTCCGCGCTCCGCGGCAGACCGTCGACACCATGGGCTCCGTCGCTGTCCGGCACACCAGGTCCTACCTCCCGACATCGCCGCGGGCCTGGTCACCCTCGCCGAACGCGACGCTGCCGGCGGGCGGGTGTGGCACCTCCCCGCGGCCGCGGCCGAGGCCCTCACGACCCGCCAGTTCGCCGACCTCGTCTCCCGCGAGATCGGGCGCGCGATCAAGCTCCGGGCCTCGAGCGCCCGACGTTGCGTGTCCTGGCTCACGCGGTACCGATGCTCAAGGAGCTGGCCGCTGTCGCCTACCAGGGAACAACCGTCCATCGTCGACTCCACCCCCTACCAGCGCGCCTTCCCCGACGCGATATCGATCACCCCGCACGCGCAGGCGATCGCCGACACCGTCCACTGGCGGCGCAGACCACAGAAGGGCTCGTCCCACGATGACAACTGACACCCGTCACAGCGCTGGATCTTCCTCCGACCCCGACCCCGGCGACCGCAGCCTGCGGCTCCAGCTCGCGTCCAAAAGGCCAGCGGGCGTCGCGGTCAACGGCGGCTGGTGGCCTCGCTCCACCGATCTGGCTGCCGAGCTCCCGGGCCTGCTGGCCGCCGTCCGGGCCGAGCTGGGACCGGTCGGCCTGATCGGCTACCACCTCAACGGCTGGGACCGGACCGGCGACCAGCTCGACGTCGACGGCGAGAGCGTGCGGCTTCAGGGCTTCACGTCGGGCACGCCCCTGACCGTCCTGCTGATCGGCACCAGCGGGTCACGCCTGACCCTGCTCGTGGTCCCACCACAGACCCCGGAGGCGTCAGCCCGGCAAGCCCTGAGAGATGCCGCGCAGCCGGTCGATGAGACTGCCGAACCGATGGCCGACGAGGACCGTGAGGCGGCCGACGAGGAGCATCGGGGTCTCGCCGCGCGACTGGTCGCGGTACGCGGCAGCATCGACATGCCGACGATCGAGCGGTGGGTGCTGCAGGCCGCACGGCAGTTCCACGACGCGCCGATCCAGGCCTACGTACCGGTCCTGATCGAGCACATCGTCCGCCAGCAGATCAGAGCGAGCACGACCTGATCTGCGCTTCGCGCGCACCCGGCAGGTCCACGAGGGTCGGACGCTCCTGGGCCGCAGCACGATCATGACCATCTCCGGCTGGACGCTCACAGCCACCCCAGCCGCTTGAACTGGGCGTACAGCAGTCCCGCTGCTCCGACGATGATGCCGACGCTCAGGTAGACACCCAGAGGCTTGCCGAAGCCGAGGTAGGGCACGTTCTGGCCGAAGAACCCGGTCACGGCCGTCGGCACGGCGATGATCGCCGCCCAGGCCGTCAGCTGCTTCATGACCGTGTTCATCCGCGTGTCCTGCAGCGACAGGTTGGTCTCGAAGATCGCCGAGATCATGTCCCGCAGCGACTCCGTCCACTCGCTCGCCCTCAGCACGTGGTCGTACAGGTCGTCGAACCACGGGTCCAGGTCTGAGGGCGCGTGAAAGTCCCGGCGATGGCGGAGGACCGTGTTGACGAGCTCGCGCATCGGCAGCACCACGCGGCGGAGCTGGACGAGGTCCTTGCGCACCCGGTACGTGCGCCGTTGGATCTCCTTGCTCAACGACCCGTCGTCGAACAGCCCGTCCTCCAGCTCTTCGATCGTGTCGTCCAACGCCTGGACCGCGTCGAAGTGGCTGTCCACCACCACGTCCAGCAAGCCGTAGACCAGGGCTCCGACGCCCAGGGCCAGCAGGTCCGGGCTCGCGTCCCAGCGCCGCACCACCTCGTCCATGCTGAAGTCGTCCCCGGGGCGGACGGTGACGACGCCGCGGGGAAACACGAACACCGAGACGCGGCTCAGCTGCAGCGCAGCGGCGTCGAGATCACCCGGATCCGCTGGACGCAGGGTCGTGCCGTACGCCGTGAGGAAGGTGTACCCGGCGTAGCGGGTCGCCTTGGCCCGCTCGCTGTGAGCGACAGCGTCCTCGACCGCGGCCGGGTGCAGACCGAGCTCTCCGGCCAGGACCTTCATGTTCTCGTGATCGGGGTCGCAGACGTCCACCCAGACCAGGCAGTCGTCGGACGCCAGATGGTTCGAGATCAGCTCCATGGGGAAGTCCTCCGTCTCGAGCTCGCCCCCGCGCCACAGGCGTGTGTGGATCGACGCAGCCAGGTCAGTCACCTCACGAGTGTCGCCGACCGGAGCGCGTTGCTCCGGGAACCCTGACGCGCTCCGTGCCCTGGCATCGTGGACGCGCCACGCCGGTGGCGCTTCGCCCTCGCCTGGCGGGCGACCTGACGCCCCGTCGGTCAGCTCGGCGGCGAACGACTGGACGCACGCGCCTCCTCGGTTGTTGCGCGGTTGTTCTGGAGGTCTACAGCGTGATTCCTACGATGAGCTGCACGAGCAGCACCTTGATCACCTGGTCGAGGGCGAAGAGCGTTGCGTAGCCTTCGTTGACCCGTTCGTCGGAGGCTTTGCTGTTGGCGAAGGTGAGCAGGCTGGGGTTGCCGATGAAGCCGGCGATGAGACCTCCGCCGCGCGCCGGGCTGACTCCCAGTCGGTGGGCCAGGAGGGCAAGCACGCCGGTGCCGAGGACGGTGAGCACCACGCCGAGCGCGAGGAGCTTGAGGCCGACGGGCTGCATGATCGAAGTGGCCAGCGCGGGACCCGACGAGAGACCGACGCTTGCGAGGAAGACCAGGATGCCGAGCTGGCGCAGCGTCGCGCTGGCCCCGGTGGGCAGGGTCCACACGAGCGGGCCGGTGCGTTCGCGCCAGCCGAGAAAGATGCCGACGATCAGCGGTCCGGCAGCCACGCCGAGCGACAGCTTGACCGAGCCCAACGGCAGCGTGAGGAGTCCGAGGAGGAAGCCGAGTGACAGGCCCAGGCCGAGACTGACGGCGTCGACCTCGCTGACCTGGCGCTCGCCGTCGCCCAGATACGTGGTGATCTCGGGCATCCTGCCGCGCGGAACCACGCAGCGAAGCCGGTCCCCGAGCTGCACGTGGAGGTCCTCGCGGGCCAGCAGATCGAGATCGCCCCGCCGCACGCGGGTGACGATCCCCCCGTACCTTCCGGCGATGTCGAGCTCGGCGATGCTGCTCCCCGACAGCTTGGGGCTGGACAGCAGCACCCGTCGATAGTCCACCTCCTCGCGGTCGTGGGCGAGGTGGGTGTGGGCCCGGCGCCCGAGCGCCTCGACGGCCTCGGCCACGGCGTCCACCGTGCCGACGATGTCGATCCGGTCGCCCGGCTCGACCTCCTCGCGCTGGGTGGCCACATCGACGAGGCCGTTGTGGCGCAAGAACGAGAACCGCACCGCGCCTTCGGCGAAGCCCGGCACGTCGGCGAGGCGGGCCGCGTGCTCGACGACGATCGTGAGGTCGGTCAACCCGGCAGCCGCTGCGGAGGCCGGATCCTGGGGAGGGTCGCGGTGCCCCCGCATCTCCAGGTGGATGGCCAGGATGCCGAGCACGACGCCGATGGGATAGGTGAGCGCGTACCCGACCGCCGGGTCAGGGGTGCCCGCCGCCTGGGAAGCCGCGGCCAGGGTTGGTGTGCTGGTCCCGATCCCCGCGAAGGCTCCGCCCAGGAAACCGCTGCCGACCCCGAGGAGACGCCCCAGCAGCACGTCCGCAGCCGCAACCACCACAAGGACTCCGGCCGAGGCGGCCATGACCGGCGCCTGCCGGCGAAAGGTCCGGACCAGGGTGGGACCCGCGGCGAGACCCACGGTGTAGACGAACAGCGCGAGGCCGACGGTGCGGATCAGCGCCAGACCTTCGCCCAGCCGTGGATCCAAGGCACCAAGGCCGAGACCTACGAACAGCGCGCCGGCCGGGCCGAAGCGGATCGGCCCGAACGGGATCAAACCAACGAGGGAACCAAGGGCGATGACGAGGAACATCGTCAGCACGGGGTTGCCGGCGAGCACATTCAACATCGGGGACCGCCTCAAACCGCTCGCGCACGCAGCGTCTTGCGAAAGTAGCACGGAGCTTTCCGCCGCAACGGGCCACGCCGAGGAGCCCGCTCCCGCGCTGCCTCGACTGCCTCGAGACCTCCCACGCTCCGCTGTCGCGGGTCGACAGATCATCGGGTCGACGGGACTTTCGGCCCTGATGGCTCCCAACCGATGGGCCGTAATGTCGTGAACATCCGCCGCTGACCTCGGTCGGTCGGCGGGCATCGAGGAGTTCCCATGAGCACGACCGAATTCGCCCCCGCCACCCCCACCCCGACCCCGACCGATGGGACGCAAGCCTGGCGCGGATTCAGAGGCGATGGGTGGCGCAGCTCCATCGACACCAGGTCGTTCATCCAGGACAACTACACGCCCTACGACGGCGACGCCTCCTTCCTGACCCCGGCCACGGCCCGCACCCAGGCCCTGTGGTCCACGCTGACCGCGATGTTCCCTCGCGAGCGCGAACGGGGGGTGTACGACGTCGACGCACACACACCTGCACTGATCACCTCTCACGCCCCCGGCTACATCGATGCCGACGCCGAGCTGATCGTCGGCTTGCAGACGGATGCTCCGCTGAAGCGAGCGATCATGCCCTTCGGCGGCTGGCGGGTGGTGGAGACGGCCTTGGAGACGTACGGCTTCGAGGTCGACCCGCAGGTGCGCGAGATCTTCACCAAGTACCGCAAGACGCACAACGACGGCGTGTTCGACGCCTACACCGCCGAGATCCGCGCGGCCCGCCGCTCGCACGTGATCACCGGGCTGCCCGACGCCTACGGGCGAGGCCGCATCATCGGCGACTATCGCCGGGTGGCGCTCTACGGGGTCGACCGGCTGATCGACGACAAGCGGCTGGTGAAGTCGGCGCTGGACGTGCTCCCCTCGAGCGAGGACGTGATCCGGGACCGGGAAGAGCTCGCCGAGCAGCTCCGTGCCCTGGCCGAGCTGAAGCAGATGGCCGCGTCGTACGGCTTCGACATCTCGGGTCCGGCTCGCACGGGGCAGGAGGCCATCCAGTGGCTGTACTTCGGCTACCTCGCCGCCGTGAAGGAGCAGAACGGCGCCGCGATGTCGCTCGGCCGTACGTCGACCTTCCTCGACATCTATCTCCAGCGAGACCTCGACGAACACACGATCGACGAGTCGTTCGCCCAGGAGCTGATCGACGACTTCGTCATCAAGCTCCGCATCGTCCGGTTCCTGCGCACGCCGGAGTACGACGCCCTGTTCTCCGGCGACCCGACGTGGGTGACGGAGTCGATCGGCGGCATGGGTTCCGACGGGCGGACGCTGGTGACCCGGTCGTCGTTCCGTTTCCTGCACACCCTGAACAACCTCGGTCCGGCACCGGAACCCAACCTGACGGTGTTCTGGTCACCACGGCTGCCACAAGGCTTCAAGAACTTCGCGGCTCAGGTGTCGATCGACACCAGCAGCATCCAGTACGAGTCCGACGAGCTGATGCGACCCCAGACCGGCGACGACACCGCGATCGCCTGCTGCGTGTCGGCGATGACGGTCGGCAAGCAGATGCAGTTCTTCGGCGCCCGGGTGAACCTGGCCAAGACGCTGCTCTACGCCATCAACGGCGGCCGAGACGAGGTCAGCGGCGTGCAGGTGGCACCAGTCAGCCCACCGGTCACCGTTGACTACCTCGACTACGACGACGTGCTGGCGCGGCTCGACACCGAGATGGACTGGCTGGCCCGCGTCTACGTCGACGCGCTCAACGTCATCCACTACATGCACGACAAGTACGCCTACGA
>CAXTES010000082.1:0-12607 GCA_964243215.1 uncultured Microbacterium sp.
CGACCAGCGACACCGCACCGGTCACCGACGAGATGAGCATCAACGGCCACCGCGCACGTCTGGTGGCGGTGACCGCGTGCGCCACCGGCATCGCGCACACCTTCATGGCCGCGGACGCGCTGACGGCCGCCGGCAAGAAGGCGGGCATCGACCTCGTCGTCGAGCCGCAGGGTTCGTCCGGCTACAAGGCGCTGCCGGCCAGCACGATCGACAACGCCGACGCGGTCATCTTCGCGACCGACGTCGACGTGCGCGAGCCGCAGCGCTTCGCGGGCAAGCCGGTGGTGCGCTCGAACGTCAAGCGCGGCATCGAGCAGCCGGCGCAGATGATCGCCGAGGCGATCGCGGCAGCGAAGGACCCGCACTCGGCGCGGGTCTCGGGCACCGCCACGGCGGCCACCGCGACCGCCGATGCACCGCCCGAGGGCTGGGGTGCGCGCATCCAGCGCATCCTGCTCACCGGCGTGAGCTACATGATCCCGTTCGTGGCCGGCGGCGGCCTGCTGATCGCACTCGGGTTCCTCCTCGGCGGCTACCAGGTCACCGGCAACGCGTCCAAGATCATCACCGAGAACGCGCTGTGGAACCTGCCGGCCGACGACGGCACGTCGCCGATCGGACCGATCGGGATGTACCTCGGCTCGGTCCTGTTCATGATCGGCGCGACGTCGCTGGGCTTCCTGGTCTCGGCGCTAGCCGGCTACATCGCCTTCGCGATCGCCGACCGCCCGGGCATCGCGCCCGGCTTCGTCGCCGGCGCGGTGGCTGTGCTGATGTCGGCGGGCTTCATCGGCGGAATCATCGGCGGCCTGATCGCCGGGTTCGTCGCCCTGTGGCTCAGCCGGCTGCCCGCCCCGCGCTGGCTGCGCGGCCTCATGCCGGTCGTGATCATCCCGCTCGTGGCATCCATCATCGCCTCCGGCGCGCTGATCCTCTTCCTGGGCCGCCCGGTGGCGTGGCTGATGGAGCGGATGACGGAGGGCCTGAATGGCCTGGCCGCCACCGGTGCCATCGTGATCGTCGGCGTGATCGTCGGTCTCATGATGTGCTTCGACCTCGGTGGTCCGGTCAACAAGGTGGCCTACGCATTCGCGGTGGCAGGACTGGCGTCGGCGTCGACTGACAACACCACGCCGTACCTGATCATGGCCGCTGTCATGGCAGCCGGCATGGTGCCGCCGCTCGCGATGGCGCTGGCATCCACCGTGCTCGCCCGCAACCTCTTCACCCCGGTGGAGCGCGAGAACGGCAAGGCGGCGTGGCTGCTGGGTGCGTCATTCATCTCGGAGGGTGCGATCCCGTTCGCGGCGGCCGACCCGCTGCGCGTCATCCCGGCGAACCTCGTCGGCGGCGCCGTCACCGGCGCGCTGAGCATGATCTTCGCCGTGCAGTCGAGGGCTCCGCACGGTGGCATCTTCGTGTTCTTCGCGATCAACCCGGTGTGGGGCTTCTTCCTCGCTCTGGCAGCCGGTACGGTCGTGACGGCGCTGCTCGTCGTCGCGCTGAAGCGGTTCGTGGCTCCGAAGGAGCTCAAGGCCGCCGAGGAGTCGTTCCAGGTCTCGGCCGCGCCGGTTCCCGCGTAATCCAAGGAGAGAACACACATGGCAGAACGTCAGGCGACCATCGCCTCCAGCTCGGGCCTGCACGCCCGCCCCGCGAAGCTGTTCGTGCAGGCGGTGCAGGAGAAGAAGATCCCGATCACGATCGCCGTGCAAGGCGGCCCCGACCTCAACGCCGGCAGCATCCTGTCGCTGATGGGTCTGGGAGCGTCCAACGGCACCGTGGTGACGCTCAAGTCCGACGCCGATGGCGCCGACCAGGCGCTCGACGAGTTGAAGGCACTGCTGGAGACCGATCTCGACGCCGTGCCGTAAGCAGCAGAACGACGGATGCCGCGAGCCCGAAGGTTCGCGGCATCCGTCGTCTGCGGTCCGCCGACTGTCGGATCAGATGTCGGCGCTCTCGCCCGGATCGAGCGGCAGGAACTCGCCGCCGCCCTGCTCGGTGGCCCACTGCAGACGGGCGCGGTGCATGTTGCGTCCGATCACCGACAGCGTCATGTCGTGGGTGCCGAACGCCCGGCGCGGCTTCACCGCCAGCACGAAGTCCATGGCCTCGCCGATCTTGAGCCACGGCGCTCCGATGGGTGCGGCCAGCAGCTGCACGTTGACGCCCTTGGGCACCACGAACGAGTCGCCGGGGTAGTAGAACTCCTCGTCGACGAGCACACCGACGTTGTCGACGACGGGGACCGTCTCGTGGATGACGGCGTGCGTGCCGCCGAAGAAGCGCAGCGTGAACGGGTCGAGGGTGACGGTGTCGCCGGGCTTGACGACCGTGATGTCGTAGCCGACCGCCGCCTTGGCGACCCCCTCCGGACCGTAGATCGGCACGCCCGCGCTGTTCTTGAGGATGCGGTCGAGGTGTTCGGGCGTCCAGTGGTCGGGATGCTCGTGCGTGAGCACGATGCCCACCACCTTCGACAGGCCGTCGAGGGGATTCGTGAAGGACCCCGGATCGATCACCAGCGCCTTGCCCGAATCCTCGATGAACAGGGCGGCGTGTTCGTGCTTGGTGACTCGCATCCCTCGAGTCAACAGGGCGGCGGATGCCTCGGCAACCCCGGTGAACGAGGCCCGGAGTGATTTGGGCGGGCCTGTAGCGCCATGGCATAATTGAACGGTTGTGTGACCGGCCCCATCGTATAGAGGCCTAGTACGCCGCCCTCTCACGGCGGTAACGCGGGTTCGAATCCCGCTGGGGTCACCAACGGGAACGCCGGTCCGGTCGGACCGGCGTTTCGCGTTGCCGGGGCCGACGTCATCGAACACGTCGTGTCGAGGCGAGGCCGCGCGTTCACCGCACGGCGCCGCCTTCGACAGCGACGATGCGGTGGTCGTCGTTGTGGGTGAGTTCGGTCCGTAAGAACTGTTCGTCGGTGGGCAGGCGCAGCTCGAAGCGCGCATACGCCGCGACCTGTATCATCGCCGAGCCGACGGTCACGTCGAGGACGTGTCCGCCGACGGCGCGGTCAGCGCTGAGGAAGTGCAGGTGCAAGCCTGCGACGGTGATCCCCTGGTAGATGCCGGGCGCCCAGAAGCCGACGAGCGTCCCGCGTGCGTTCGCGAGGACCGTCTCCCGTTGGCGGCGCGTCACCTCCGCGAGCGGTGGCAGGGGAAGCTCCTGTCTGGGCGTCACGCGGATCCGCAGGGCCTCGAACTCGCCGTCGATGCGAACCGAATGGAACAGGTTGCGGCTGACAAGCGCGTTCTCGATGCCCCTGGTGACGGCGCCGAGATCCGCGTCGGTGATCGGCGCACCGGGTACGGCCACGGCCTGGCACACGGTGACGAAGGGGAGTGTCTCCCGCGGATCCATCCGCGACACCGGACCGTCGACGGTGCATTCGTAGGCTTCGCCGTCGAGGATGATGACCTCACCACCCAGGTGCTCGCAGCATCCGATGCCGACATCGCCTGCCGCGCACACCTGCGCAACCGTGATGCCGGACTCGTAGGCGCCGGCCAGCAGCGCGTCGAGCACGGCGAATTGCATCACGGCGCCCGCGGGGCTGAGCCGTGGGTCGGTCATCCTGCGAGGCTATCGTCCGGGTCCTGGCAGGATGACGATGAAGTGTTCACCGCGGGATGACGGGGGGTGCGGATGACACGATCGGCCGACACCGACACGCCGGCGCTGGCCTCGGATGCGCGGCGCAACTGGATCGCGCTGGCCCTGGCCGCAGTCGTCACCGTCGTCGCGGTGCTGGTGTACAGCGCCTTCGTCACGGTCGGATTCCGACCGGGCACGGTCGCGTTGAGCGCCTTCGTCTTCTGGATCGTCTACTCGGCGTCGTTCGCAATCCTCACGCACGCGGTGTTCGCGCGAGCCGATGACGCGACCCTGAAGCGCTGGATGACCGCCAGCGCGCCCCGACGGGGGCGGAAGGTGCTCGAAGACGTGCTGGCCGGGTCAGGGCCGAACATCAACGCCCAGTGGTCGGTCCTGGCGATCATCGCGGTCGCCCTGGTGGTACTGCTGCCCGGCCTGGTCGAGAGCCCGCTTGCCAACGGACTCGCCTTCGTCGTCGTGGCATCCTCCTGGATCACCACGGTGTACTCCTACACGGTCCATTACGCGCGACTGGATGCCGTGGAGCCGACGCTCGATTTCCCCGGCACGGCGAGCGGGCCGGTCTTCATGGATTACTTCTACCTGTCGGCGCAGATCGCGACGACGTTCTCGTCGTCCGATGTGTCGATCCTCACCACGAAAGGCCGCCGGGTCGTCACCGGACAGACGATGATCGCGTTCGCGTTCAGCACGTTCATCATCGCCATGCTGATCGGCGTGCTCTTCCTCAGCGAATAGGATCCGGCACCATGTCACACGAGCTCCCGCAGCCGTTCACGGCTCGCACCGACCCGTCGCTGATCGACGATCTGCGCGCGAGGCTGCGCCTCACCCGGTGGCCCGACAGTCCGCGGGAGTCGGGATGGTCGTTCGGCACTGATGCGACGTACCTGCGTGAGCTCGTCGACTACTGGATCGACGGATTCGACTGGGCGGCGCAGGAGCGGGCCCTGTCACGGTACCCGCGCTTCACGGCGACGATCGACGGGCTCGGCATCCACTTCGTGCATGCCCGCGCGGCGGCCCCGGCCGGTGCGGTGCTGCCGTTGGTGCTGTGTCACGGCTGGCCCGATTCGTTCTGGCGCTACACGAAGGTCATCCCGCTGCTGGTGGACCCTGCGGCGCACGGTGCGGATGCGGCGGACGCCTTCGACATCGTCGTGCCCGACATGCCCGGGTACGGCTACTCCGAACGACCGGCGGCCCGACCGCTCAACTCCCTCGAAGTGGCGGACATGTGGGCGCAGTTGATGACCGCCGTCGGCTATCCGCGGTTCGGCGCGGCGGGCGGGGACATCGGCAGCGGCGTGAGCCGCTACCTCGGGCTCGAGCATCCCGAGCGCGTCGTGGCGGTGCACCGGATGGATGCCGGGCTTCCGCCGTCCCACACCGGTGACATCGAGCTGAGCCCGGGGGAGCAGCGGTGGCTGGATGCCGCGGCCGCGTGGGCGGCGAAGGAGGGCGCCTACGCCGCGATGCACCGGACCAAGCCGCAGACGGCCGCCTTCGGCCTCACCGACTCGCCGGTCGGCCTCGCGGCGTGGATCGTCGAGAAGCTGCGCGCGTGGAGCGACTGCGACGGCGACGTCGAGCGCTGCTTCACGAAGGACGAGATCCTCACCGACATCACGATCTACTGGCTCACCGCCACGATCGGCTCGTCGATGCGCATGTATGCGGCCAACGCCGCCATTCCGCCCGCGCAGTTGCTGCGACGGGTCGAGGTGCCGTCGGGTTTCTCGCTGTTCCCCGCCGACATCCTCCGCCCGCCCACGGAGTGGATCGAGCGGACGACGAACGCCGTGCACGTCACCGAGATGCCTCGAGGCGGTCACTTCGCGCCGTTCGAGCAGCCCGAGCTGTACGCGCAGGAGCTGCGGGACTTCTTCCGGCCGTTCCGCGAGGTGTGAGCGTCAGCGCCGGACGCCGACCGGCAGCATCGCGGTCGTGGTGCGATCCATCGCGGCCCACAGATCCGGAATCCGGTACGAATACACCCTGATGCGATTGTCCCCGACCCCGACCGGCAGCCAGAGCGTGTCGCGGTGCACGATGCCGCCGCACGAGTACACCACCCGCGGGACGTATCCGTTGATCATCTCGCCCTGCGGCTGCAGCAGCGGCGCAGTCGTGCGCCCGATGATCTTCGACGGATCGTCGAGGTCCAGCAGCAGCGCGCCGATCGAATAGGTACGCAGCGGTCCGACCCCGTGTGTCAGCAGCAGCCAGCCGTCGGAGGTCTCGATCGGCGCCCCGCAGTTGCCCAGCTGGATCAGCTCCCACGTCTCCTTTGGGGTGTGGATGATGCCTTCGTTGTGCCAGATGAGGCCGTCGGCGGACGCGGCGAGCGTGATGTTCTCGCCGTCGGTGCGGCTGATGGCGAGGTGGCGCCCGCCCACGAGCCGCGGAAACAGCGCCATCCCCTTGTTGCGGGCTCCGGTGCCGGTGAGACGGTGGAACGAGAACGACACGAGGTCCGGCGAGAGGATGAGGCGCGGCGCGATGTGCGTCCCGTCGTAGGCGGTGTACGTGGCGCGGTACTGCGTGGTGCCGTCTGGGTGGGTGAACCGGACGAACCGGGCATCCTCGACGCCGCGATCCTCCTCCGAGGTCACGGGCATCAACATCCGCGAACTCAGCGGCGAGGCGGGCGGGAACTCCGCCTGGTAGGCGGCGGCCGCCATCTCGCGCAGCATCTGCAGCGGCGCGCGCGTGTTCGGCCGCATCGCCATCGCACGGGGCAGCTCGGCGATCGCACGCTCGAGGTCGACCGACGTGAAGCGTTCGGGCAGCGCACCGAGCACGGCGGTCGCCAGATCGCTCAGCCCGGCCGACTCTTCCAGCGCGCGACGGAAGTGCGCGCGCGACCACGAGCCGACGTCGATGGCGGGACGGGTCAGCGGAATGGCGCGGTCGGCGAACGTCCACGCGTCGTACGCACCGATCACCGCCTCGGCGAACCCGATCGACGAGATGTGTCCCTCGCCGATGCAGCGCAGCGACACGGCGACACGCAGTTCGCCCGGTGCAAGACCGTCCTGGGACGGGTGGACGACCGTGCTGGGATTGCACAGCGCAGCACCCTCGACGGCGAAGTCCGCGGTGAACGCCGAACCGAGTACGAGCTTCTGATCCCGCGTCATCGTGTGCTCATGAGCCATCCGGCTCGCCATCTCGTCGGCGGTCGCCATAAGCACCGATTCCGCGTCGGCGTGCCGGTCGGAGAAGTCAGCCAGCACCTTCCGCGCGGTCTGGGTCACCTCGGTCGCCGGTATCGCCAGCACGCGCTCGACAATCTGCTCGATGCGCGACTGCGAAGACAGCGTGCCCTCGCCGGGCAGGAAGAACCGCGCGACGACCCGTGACGGATCGTGCTCGAGATGTGCGTTGTGCGCGTTCAGCGTCATGCTGAAACAGTATGGAGCACTCCCAGCCGCCGAGCCTGTTGATATGTGCTCAAGAGGGCGAGTGTCGACTCGGCGCCGCGATTCTCGTTACGACCGCCGGGGGTTAGTCCGTCGAAGCCGGCGCCCGTGCCCGGATCGAACATCACGGTGCTCGTGTCGTTGTCGCCGATGAACCACGCCCACGCCCGCGCCACGGCGTCGCGCCAACGGTCACCGCCGGTGACATCGAACGCCCGTGCGCACGCATCCGCGATCGTTGCGACCTCGATCGGCTGCTGGTCGAACTGCGCGGCCCGGTCCGAGGGCCCGCGACCGTCGATCCCGGTGACCGACAGGTGTCCCGCCGTCGTCTCGACGACCAGCAGGAAACGAAGCATCCGCACGCCCCTCGCAATCAGGTCCGGCTCGTGCAGGGCGAGGCCAGCGGCGAGCAGCGCCTCGGGCAGCACGGCATTGGCGTACCTCAGCCGCGGCTCGGGCCACGTCCAGTGGTCATCCGACGCGTTCGGGATGGCGGCCGCCCCGTCCCGAGCCAGCGCACGCGCCGACGGGTCTGCGGGTTCGACGGACAAGACCTCGGCGGCACCGAGCGCGGCGAACGCCATGGCGCGCATGTCGGCGGACCGGATGGCCGCAGCCCGACGGAACGCCGTCAGCGCCCGACGCCGGGTTGCCGCGTCCGGTGCGTGCGAGACCGTGACACCGAGCGCCCAGATCGCCCGGCCCCACCAGTCGCCGGCGCCGGGCCGATCGGTGAAACGTCCCCGCGTGGACATCCTGTTGTGGGCTCGCCCGGTCCGGGTGATCGAGCGCTCGAGGAAGCGGAGGTAGGTCTGGACCGGGCGAGCCAGATCGGGATCGACCGACGGCTCGCGCATCAGCACGATCAGAGCTCGCGCGACATCGTCGACGCAGTAGCCGTGCTCGCGCCGCGGCGCGTCGAACTGCGCGTGCTCGAAGATGCCCCAATCGTCGGTCAGCGCCCGCAGGTGCGCGAACCCGGGTGCGCCGGACGGGTCGATCATGCCGCCCGGACGGCGGCGATCGACCGGGTGAGCATCCGGTATCGATCGGCGACGACGGGCCAGGTGGACAGGAGCGACTCACGCAGGGCGGCTTCGTGCATGTCGTGCGCGGTCGCGTCGGTCTCGAGGATCTTGCGCAGCGCGGTGGCCATCGATGCCGGGTCGCCGTGGCCGGCGATCAGTCCGGCGCCGCCCTCGAGCAGTTCCACCGCGTGCGGGAAGCCGGTCGCCACGACCGGGATGCCGGCCGCGACCGCCTCGGCGAGAACACCGGATGTGGCCTGCTCGTGCGATTCGTATGGCAGGAGCACGACATCGGCGGATCCGACGAGCGTGTCGAGCTGCCGGGTGTCGAGGTAGCGGTCGTCCAGGATGACGGTGTGCTCCAGACCCAGCTCGTGGATCACGTCCTGCAGGTGCTCGCGGTAGCGCTCGCCCTCGTGCTCGAGGACTTTCGGGTGCGTCTGGCCGGCGATCACGTACTGCACATCGAGGTCGCGGAGCTGATCGAACGCGCGGATGCCCCACTCCAGACCCTTGCCGGCCGAGATCAGTCCCCACGTCAGCACGCGCTTGGTGTGCGAGTTCCGTTTGCCGGCCGCGGCAGCGTGATGCGACGGCACGCCGTGCGGGATGACGACCACCTTCGCCCGGCTCACCGTGTAGGTCTCGAGGAGGATGTCCCGGGCGTTGTCTGTCATCACGACGACCGACGCGGCGGCCGCGCACACCGCCTCCAGTACGCTCCGCTGATGCTCCGACGGGGCCGGCAGAACCGTGTGCAGCACGACGATGACGGGAACGCTGAGGTTCTCGAGCACCGAGACGACCTCGTCGCCGTCTGCTCCGCCGTAGATGCCGTATTCGTGCTGCACGATCGCGACGTCGCACGCGTCGAGCGCCGCCGCGGCGGCGCGCATGCTCGGCCGGTCGCCGGCGATGAGCTGAGCCGCGATCGCCCGCCCCACCACCGCGGGTTCCAGTGATGCGACGGGGGCGTCCAGTGCCCGGACGATCGCCGCGGTGTCGATGCCGCTGGCGATGAGCGCGCCGGAGAGCGCTTCGGTGAACGTCGCCAGGCCGCAGCGCGTGGGCGGGTACGTCGAGAGGAATCCGAATCGAGTCATCACGACCCTCCTTGTGAACTCGGGGGCAGAAACACCGAGCGGATGCGAGGGTCGGGGAGCGGGCTCTCCCAAAAGACGCACCGCACCGTGTCTGGCTATTACACCACCCGAATGTTTCCGCTAATCGCCTCTTGACATTGTCGGCTCGGACACCAGGGCGCGATACACCCCTAGGTAGGTGTCCACCATTCGGTCCACGTCGAAGCGGGCGCGCGCCCGGGATCGGACCGCGCCGCGGTCGAGGGCGAGCGCCCGTGGCAGCGATGCGACGGCGTCCTCCATCCCGGACACTGCGAAACCGGTCACGCCGTCATCGATGACCTCGCTCATCGAACCGCGGCGATACGCGATCACCGGAGTTCCGCACGCCATGGCCTCGACGACCGACAGTCCGAACGGCTCGTCGAAGAAGATCGGATGCAGCAGCGCGGCCGCCGAGCCGAGCACCTGGGCGCGCTCGGCGGGACCCACCGAGCCGCGGTACACGACACGGTCGCCGTCGATGTGCGGCTCGACGCGTTGGGCGAAGTACTCCGCATCCTGCACGATTCCGCAGATCACGAGCCGCCGGCCCGCGCGTCGAGCGATCTCGATCGCATCGGCGGTGCCCTTGTCGGGATGGATTCGCCCGAACACGACCAGATCGTCGCCCGGATCGGGCAGGTCGTCGAATTCGGCCATGTCGATGCCGTGGTGCACGGTGGCGACGTAATCCAGATCCGCGGAGCGATCGGCATCCGAGATCGACACGAACGCGGATGCCGACCGTCGATAGGCCGGCAGGATGCCCCCGCCCGAGAACCCGTGGATCGTGGTGACCATCGGCGCCCGCCACGAGTCTGAGAAGGCCAGCGGCAACCAATCGAGGTGGTTGTGCACGAGGTCGAAACCGCCCGACAGCGCGATCGCCTGACCGACGTGCAGCGCCTCCCAGACGCGGCCGTCCATCGCCGGATCCTCGGCGTATCCGTGCGGGGCGACCGCCTCCAGCGTGGCCGCCGTGACCGAATCCGCGGTGGCGAACAGCGTCACGTCGACACCCCGGCGCACCAGTCCCTCGGTCAGCAGGCTCGTGACTCGCTCCCAGGGCCCGTAGTGGCGCGGCGGCGTGCGCCACGCGATCGGCCCCAGCATCGCGACCCTCACGGGCTCGTCGGGGTGGTCACAGCCGGATGCGGTCGGCGATCACGTCGGCGGCGACGTCGCCCAGCCGGCTCTGCGTCGACCGCGCGTGCGAGCGGATCAGCGTGAACGCCGCGTCCATGTCGAGCCCGCGCCGCTGTGCGAGGAAGCCTTTGGCCTGCTCGATGATCACCCGACTGTCCAGGGCCCGCTGCAGCTGCGATTGCGCGATCTCGGACTCCTCCGCGAGGCGCTGCTGCAGGATGCTGATGGTCGCGACATCGGCCAGCGCCTGGGCGGCGATGGCATCGGCGGTGTTCATGGAGCCGGTTCGATCGCGGAACAGGTTCAGCGACCCGATGGTCGAGTGTCGCAGCCGCATCGGGATGGCGTGGATGGAGGCGTACCCCGAGGCTCGGGCGGCTTCGGCGAACGCGGGCCACCGGTGGGCCACCTCGGCGATGTCCGAGACCGACACGACCGCGCCGGTGTCGACCGATTCGACGCACGGTCCTTCCCCGACGCGCAGCTGCATGAGGCTCACCAGCTCGCTGCGCTCGCTCGTGGACACGATCACCTCGAGGTGTCCGGCCGGGCTGAGGAGCAGAATGCCGGACGCGACGGCGTCGAACAGCGTGACGCACTCCTCGACGAGACGCTGCAGCACATCGACCACGTCGTAGTCGTCCACCAGCGAGTCGGCGAGTTTCACGAACGTGCCGACGAGCTGGTCCTCCCGAGTGCGGGCGTTCACGAGGTCATCTTAAAACGTCGGGCCCGATCACGCATCGAATACCAGCCGCCGAGCCACGACGTCGGCGGCGACATCGAGCACGCTGCGACCGGCGGCGAACGAATGCCCGCGCAGCACCACCAACGCGTCGTCGACGCCGATGGACAGTTGCGCGGCGATCATCCCCGCCGCCTGATGCATCTCGCGCCGGGAGTAGGGACCGTCGTGGAACACCTCGAAGCCGTCGCCGAGCTTCTCGAGCGCCCGGCGCAGCACCTGGCGCGCGGCGATCGACGCGAGCATCGTCACGCCGCGGATGAGCTGCGGTGACAGTTCGCCCGCCTCGTGGGCGTACAGGCCGACACTGCCGACATCCACCAGCCCGACGCGTAACGGGAATGCGTACAGCGCCGCGAAGTCCAGTTCCCGCAGCGCCGCGCGCGCCGCCGGCCACTCGGATTCGCCGTCCAGACGAACGTCGGCGGTCAGCACCGGTCGTCGCAGTCGCAGCGCCTCCCAGCTCGGGCCCTCGCCGAGGTCGATCTGGATCTCGTCGATGCGGGCGGCGATACCGTCCGTCGCGCCCACCGTCTGCGTGCCCAGCGGGTCGCCGAGGGTGGAGATGACCGCCCCCGTCGTGGCGGTCGGACGCAGGAACGGTGACCACAGGTCGTCGGTCGGACCGATGGCCGTCGTCAACAGGGCGACGGCGCGATCGAAGGAGTCGTGCTCGTGCGAGCTGTCAGGCCAATTCTGTGCTGGTGTCGCGCCCATCGGTGGAGCCATTCGTCATCGGAAGGACAGGGGCGCTGGGTCCAGGTGCCGTCCCTCGGATGCTACACCGTAGGATCCCGAGCATCCGGGGAGTCACCCTCGACTCCGCGGGGCGAGAGGACCGCCGTGACGACTGTTCGGCACACCGCGCGCATCCTCGTGCTCGACGAGGATGACGCGGTCCTGCTGATGAAGACGCACTGGTCGCGGCGCATCCTGCCGGAGCGCTGGTTGACCCCCGGCGGCGGCGTCGATGCCGGCGAGGACGTGCACACCGCCGCGGTACGGGAGCTCCGGGAGGAGACGGGCCTGCGGGTCGACGGGCTCGGGGAGCCGGTGTGGCACCACCGGTGGGCACTGCCGGCAGGCCACGAGTACGACGAGCGCGACGACACGTACTTCCTGCTGCGGACCCCGCGGTTCGAGGTCGCCGACGACGGCTGGACCGAGAGCGAATACGACGACATCGTCGACACGCGCTGGTTCACGCCCGGCGAGCTCGCCGCCTCCGCCGACGAATTCGATCCCGAGGACGTGCGCGGCATCCTCGCCCGCGTGCTCCCGGCCCGCTTCGGCCCGGTGCTACCGTGAGGGATCGCGACGAGCGGTGAGGAGGCGGCGCGGATGATCGGGTCGGTCCTGCAGCTGGTCCTGACGGCGCTCGGTGCGGCCGTGACGGAGCCGTCCGGCATCGCCGTGGTCATTGCGACCGCAGCCCTCGTGGTGCTGGCGCTGGCGGTGCCGGCGCACCGTGCGGCGTCGGCGGTCGAGGCATCCGCTTTCCGC
>CAXTES010000083.1:0-12474 GCA_964243215.1 uncultured Microbacterium sp.
GCACGTGGGGTGCGCGAGAGTGCACGTGGGGTGCGCGAGAGTGCACGTGGGGTGCCGCGAGAGTGCACGTGGGGTTCACGAGCGTGTGCGTCGGGTTCACAAGAGTCAGGCGGGGTGGGGGACGCCCACGTGAGGTTCCGGGCTCTCGTTACCGGTTCGCCGCATCACCCCACGTGCACTTTCGGCGACCCGCGATGCACTCTCGCGAACCCGACGTGCACTTTCGGCGACCCGTGATGCACTCTCGCGAACCCGACGTGCACTCTCGCGAACCCGGCGTGCACTCTCGGCGCCCCGGCGTGCACTCTCGGCGAACCGCGAGCGCGAGGCCCCTGCGGGCCGTAACCCGTCCGAAACGCGAGGCACGTACCGTGAACCCATGCGGGCACCGACGCTGCCGGACGCACCGGGGTCGATCGCGGCTCGGCGGGTGTACGTCGGCGGCGAGTTCGTCCCCGCAACCGTTGTCGTCGACGGGGGCGTCGTCACCGCCGTCGAGCCTTTCGATTCCGCCGCCCAGGTCGTGCTGCCCGACGACGCCGTCGTCATCCCGGGGCTCGTCGACTCGCACGTGCACCTCGACGAACCCGGCCGCACCGAGTGGGAGGGCTTCGCGACCGGCACCGCAGCGGCGGCCGCGGGCGGAGTCACGACGGTGCTCGACATGCCGCTGAACAGCGTCCCGGTCACGACGACCCCGGATGCGCTGGCCGCCAAACGCGCCGCTGCCCGGGGCAAGCTCGCGGTCGATGTTGGCTATTGGGGCGGCGCGGTGCCTGAGAACCTGGGCGCGCTGCATCCGCTCGCCGCGGCCGGAGTCGCGGGATTCAAGTGCTTCCTGTCACCGTCGGGTATCGACGAGTTCGGCCACCTCGACCCGTCGCAGCTCGAGGCGGCGCTGGAGGAGATCGCGGCGTTCGGCGGCCTGCTCATCGTGCACGCCGAAGACCCCGCGCACCTGCACGGCGACAGCCGTCTCGGCCGGCGCTACCGCGACTTCGAGCGCTCGCGTCCCCCCGGCAGCGAGGCCGCCGCGATCCGTTCCGTGATTGCGGCCGCCCGCCGCACCAGTGCCCAGGCGCACATCGTGCACGTGTCGGCCGCGGCATCCCTCGACGACATCCGTGCCGCGAAAACCGAGGGCGTGCGGATCACGATCGAGACGTGTCCGCACTACCTCACCCTGCGCGCCGAGGACGTGCCCGACGGGGATGCCTCGTTCAAGTGCTGCCCGCCGATCCGGGATGCCGCGAACCAGGATCTGCTGTGGGATGCCGTCGTCGACGGCACGATCGACGCGATCGTCAGCGACCACTCGCCGTCCACGAGGGAGCTCAAGCAGCGCGGCGGCGGCGACTTCGGCCTCGCGTGGGGCGGGATCTCCGGGCTGCAGACCGGCCTGGCCGCGGTGTGGACCGAGGCCCGGCGCCGCGGCATCGGACTCGAGACGATCCTGCCGCTGATGACCATCGGGCCGGCGCGCATCGGCGGGCTCGGCTCCCGAGGTCGCATCGCCCCGGGTGAGCCGGCGCACCTGGTGGTGTTCCGGCCGGAGGCCTCGTTCACCGTGCGTGCGGACGACCTGGAGTACCGCAACCCGATGTCGCCGTGGGACGGCGCCGCGCTCGACGGTATCGTCGAGGCGACCTACGTCCACGGCGCCCTGGCGTTCCGGCGCGGCCTGGGCGTGCTGCGACGCGGCGGCCGTGAGGTGCTTGCGTCCGAGCATGCTCGTGCCGGGGCATCCCGGGCCGCACAGCGGGTGAGCCGGTGACCGTCGGGATCCTGCAGCCGGATGTCGGCGAGATCGCGGGCGACCACTACCTGCGAGCGACGGCCGAGACCGTGCTGTGGGGGCGGCTGCCGTGCGCGACGGATGCGGCGGTGCTGACGATCGCGTCCGGCGAGACCGTCACGATCGACACCGTCAGCCACGAGGGCATCCTCGAGGACCAGGGCAAGAACCCGCGGGCGTTCTTCGGTGGGCACGGCGTGGCGCCGAGCGACGTGCTCGACGACGCGGTGGCGATCGCCGCGACGATGTCCCGCGATCCGGCGCGGGACGGCCCGCACGTCGTCACCGGCCCGATCTTCGTGCGGGATGCCGCGCCCGGCGACCTGCTGCAGATCACCGTCGAGAAGCTCGAGCCGCGGGTGCCGTACGGCGTGATCTCCAATCGGCACGGCCGCGGCGCGCTCGCCGGCGAGCTGCCCCGCACGCCCGACACCGTGTGCGTGTTCACGCCGGTGCAGGAGCGGACGGACGGGCTGGTCGGGGTGCTGCCGGTGGCGGGGGGCGGGATCATCGAGTTTGCGCTCGCGCCCTTCCTCGGCACGATGGGCGTCGCCGTCGCCGGCTCCGAACGCCCCCATTCCGTGCCGCCGGGACCCCACGGCGGCAACATCGACATCAAGCTGCTCACCGAGGGGGCCGTGCTCTACCTCCCGGTGCAGGTGCCGGGCGCTCTCGCCTACGTCGGCGACCCCCATTTCGCGCAGGGCGACGGCGAGGTCGCGTTGACCGCACTCGAGGCATCCCTGCGTGCCACGCTGCGGTTCGACGTCGTGCCGCGCGCCGAGGCGATCGCGCAGTTCGGCGAGGTGCGGGGGCCGCTGGTGCGCACCGACGAGTACCTCGTGCCGACCGGCCTGGACCCCGACCTGAACGAGGCGATGCGCGCGTGCGTGCGCGCCGCGATCGCGCTGATCTCAGCGCGGTGGGGGCTCGAGGAGCACCTCGCCTACGCGTACCTGTCGGCCGCGACCGACTTCGACATCTCGCAGGTCGTCGACATCGTGTGCGGGGTACATGCGCGCATCCGAGAAGCGGACTTCGCGAGCGTGCCGCTGCGCGCGGCATCCGCGTCCGGGGCGACCGGATCAGGAGAATCGACGAGGTCAGGACAATCCGGGCCGAATCCGCCTGATGTGGTCGTATCTCCTGAGCCGGCGGCGGGTGAAGCGTGACGGAGCTGAGTGCGGCGGATGCCAGCGGCATCCCGGACGACATCCCCGCCGACCTGTTCACGGCGTTCGAGATGTACGAGCGGGCGATCCTCGCCAATGACCTGGAAGCTTTGGATGCCGCGTTCGCGCCGGGTCCGCAGACGCTTCGCGGCGACGGCGCGGGCCTGATCGTCGGGCACGACGCGATCAGCGCGTTCCGCGGCGTGCGTGGCGGCGTTGCGGCGCGCACGATCGAGCGGATCGAGTACCGGCCGCTCAGTGACGACGCCGCTCTGCTGGTGTCGGTTTCGGTCTACGACGGCGGCGGCCGTGGACTGCAGACGCAGCTATGGCAGCGCGTCGACGGCCGGTGGCTGATCACGGCGGCGCACGTCACACCGCGTGCGCAGGCGTTCGACCGGTCGGTGTGGCGCACCGTCGGCGACCCGCTGTGGCAGGGCGCGTGGGAGGGGCCGCTGACCGGACTCACCGTTGCCGTCAAGGACCTGTTCGCGATCAAGGGATACCGCATCGGCGCGGGCAACCCGACCTACCTCGACGCCGCGCGGGCCGAGCCCACCACGGCGCCCGCGGTCGGCGACCTGCTGCGCGGCGGTGCGTCGCTGCGCGGCATCGCCCGCACCGACGAGTTCGCCTATTCGATCGCCGGCGATAACGTGCACTACGGCACGCCGCCCAACGGTGCACTGCCGGGCGCACTGCCGGGCGGCTCGTCGAGCGGACCGGCATCCGCCGTCGCGACCGGCCAGGCCGATGTCGGCCTCGCCACCGACACCGCTGGCTCGATCCGCGTGCCCGCGTCGTACCAGGGCCTGTGGGGATTGCGCACCACGCACGGTCTGGTGCCGCGCCAGGGGCTGCTGCCCCTCGCGCAGTCGTTCGACACCGTCGGATGGCTCGCCCGCGACGGCGACACGCTGCAGCGGCTCGCGGACTGGTGCCTCAGCTACGACGGATCCGAGTCGACCGAGAGCGTGTACGGCGAGTCGGGATCCGACCTGCCGTGGCGGTTCTTCGTCCCCGACGAGGTGCTCGACCAGGTCGAGCCCGACACCCGTGCGGCCTTCGACGCGCTGCTGGCCCGGCTCGCGGCATCCGATGATCCGCCGCGGTTCCTGCGCGTGCCGATCGGCTCGCTCGACGAGTACTACGAGCCGTTCCGCACCGTGCAGGCCGCGGAGGCGTGGCGCAACAACGGCGAGTGGCTCCGCGAGCATCCCGGTGCCGTCGGGCCGGCCGTCGCCGAGCGGTTCCGCGCCGCCGCCGCGGTGACAGCGGATGCCGAGGCATCCGCTCGCTCGGCGCTGGCGGTGCTGCACGATCGCATGCACGGCGCGGTGCGCGACAACGTGCTGATGCTGCCGACGGTGCCCGGGCCGGCGCCGATGCGCACGGCGGTCGGCTCGCGGGTCGACGACGTGCGGCAGGCGACGCTGCGCATGACGACGCCCGCCGCCATCGGCGGGTTGCCGGCGGTCTCGGTGCCGCTGCTGACCGTGCCGTCGCAGCTCGGGCCCGCGCCGGTGGGCGTGTGCCTCATCTCGCGGGCGGGCACCGATATCGCGCTCGTGCGGCTCGCCCGACGCCTCGGCGCGGCCGCGGGGGGAATCCCATGACGCGATCCTCGCCGCCTGGCATCCTCGAACCCACACGCCGTCGCCGAACCCGCACTGTTTTGCGCAAAGAGTGTGCGGGTTGGGTGAGGATGTGCGGGTTCGGCGGAGGGGCGTGCGGGTTCGGCGCCGCGACGTGCGGCGGAAGGCGGTCCAGGTGAGCGAAACGACGATCCCCGGCGAGATCGACCCGCAGCCCCGGCTGCTGATGGGTCCGGGGCCGATCTCGGCGTACCCGACCGTGCTGCGGGCGATGGCGGCGCCGCTCGTCGGCCAGTACGACCCGTTCATGACCGCGACGATGGCCGAGACGCAAGAGCTCTACCGCCGGGTGTGGGCTACCCGGAACGACGCGACGCTGCTGGTGGACGGCACGTCACGCGCCGGCATCGAGGCCGCGATCGTGTCGCTCATCCATCCCGGCGACCGCGTGCTGGTGCCGGTGTTCGGCCGCTTCGGGCACCTGCTGGCCGAGATCGCCGAGCGGGCGATGGCCGAGGTGCACACGATCGAGGTCGAGTGGGGCCAGGTGTTCCCCGTCTCGGCGATCGAGGATGCCATCACCACCACCAAGCCGAAGCTCCTCGCCCTCGTGCAGGGCGACACGTCGACAACGATGCTGCAGCCGCTCGACGAGGTCGGCGCGCTGTGCGAGCGCCACGGCGTGCTGTTCTACTCCGACGCCACGGCGTCGCTGGGCGGCAACGCCTTCGAGGCGGACGGCTGGGGGCTGGATGCCGCGACCGCCGGGCTGCAGAAATGCCTCGGCGGCCCGTCCGGGTCGGCGCCGATCACCCTGAGCGACCGAGCCGTCGAGGTCATCCGCGCCCGCAAGAAGATCGAGGCCGGCATCCGCGAGCCCGGCGACCCCGACGCATCGGACTTCGTGCGGTCGAACTACTTCGACCTCGGGATGATCCTGGACTACTGGGGACCGCGGCGCCTGAACCACCACACCGAAGCCACCTCGATGCTCTACGGCGCCCGCGAGTGCGCCCGCCTGATCCTCGTGGAGGGTCGGGATGCCGTCATCGAGCGCCACCGCCTCGCCGGCGCCGCGATGCTCGCGGGCGTGCAGGGCCTCGGCCTCGCGGTGTTCGGCGACGTCGCACACAAGATGAGCAACGTCGTCGCGGTCGAGATCCCGCGGGACGTGCCGGGGGATGCCGCGCGCGCGGCGATGCTCGACGACTTCGGCATCGAGATCGGCACGTCGTTCGGACCGCTGCACGGCCGCGTCTGGCGCATCGGCACGATGGGTTACAACGCCCGGCAGGATGCGGTGCTGACCACCCTCGCCGCACTCGAGGCGGTGCTGCGCCGGTTCGGCGCCGCGGTGCCGCACGCGGGCGGCGTCGAGGCCGCGACGGACGTGTACGCCCCGGCGTGAGCATGTCGCTCCTGCAGGTCACCCCCGACGCGCTGGCAGCGGCCGCGCGGCGGGTGATGGCGCGATGCGACGAACTCGCGCGCGTGACCGCGACCCCCGGCGAGATCGAGCGGGTCTACCTTTCACCCGAGCACGCGCGCGTCAACCGCCTCGCCGCGGAGTGGATGCGCGAGATCGGCATGAGTTCGCGTCAGGATGCCGCCGGCAACCAGGTCGGCCGGCTCGAGGCATCCGATCGTCACGGGCGAGCACTGGTCCTCGGGTCGCACCTCGACACGGTGCCCGACGCCGGCCGCTACGACGGCATCGTCGGCGTGCTGATGGCCCTCGAGGTGGTGCGGATGCTGCGCGCGCCGACCGACGGCGGCTGGCGCTCGCCGCTGCCGTTCGCGCTCGAGGTCATGGCGTTCTCGGACGAGGAGGGCACGCGCTTCGGCAAGGCGCTGCTCGGCTCGTCCGCTGTCGCGGGAACCTGGGATGACGACTGGTGGATGCTGGCCGACGCCGACGGCACGACCCTACGACAGGCGTTCCTCGAGTTCGGCCTCGACCCGGGGCGGGTGGGCGAGGCATCCCGTCGTCCCGACGAACTGGCCGGATACCTCGAGGCGCACATCGAGCAGGGCCCCGAGCTCGACCGCCGCGGCGAGTCGCTCGCGGTGGTGTCGTCGATCGCGAGCGCGCGACGATTCCAGCTCGTCGTCGAGGGTGAGGCGCGGCACGCCGGCGGCACGCCGTACGACATGCGCCGCGACGCGCTGCTCGGCGCCAGCGAGGCGGCTCTCGCGGTGGAGCGGCTGTGCCGGGCCGAGCATCACATCATCGGCACGGTCGGACAGCTCGAAGCGTTCCCCGGCGGAGTCAACGTCGTGCCCGGCGAGGCACGGTTCAGCCTCGACCTGCGCGGCGAGTTCGACGGCGAACGCGATCGGGTGTGGGACGCGATCGCCCGCGAGCTCGACGCGATCATGGGCCGCCGGAACCTGCGGTGGCGGGCGCGCGAAGTGCACAACGCCGCCGCCGTGATGTGCGCGCCGCTGCTGCGCGACGTGGTGCGCGAGGGCATCCTGTCCACCCGGCCGCCCGGCGCCGACGATCCGGCCACGATCTTCAGCCGCGCCGGCCACGACGGCATGGCGATCGGCGCGATCACGGATGTCGGGATGCTGTTCCTGCGCAATCCCGACGGGATCAGCCACCACCCCGACGAGGCGGTCAGCGCCCGCGACGTCGGGCTCGGCATCCGCGCCCTGGCCGAGTCGGTGCTGCACCTGGCCGCCGACCGCTGACGCGGCGTCGGAGACCCTCCTGCAGTCGGAGGTCTGCACAATGTCGGACGCCTGCGCGCCGAATTGTCCGACGAACCGCAGATCTCCGACGAAGGCGTCGTCCCCGCGGGGCGGGTCGAGGAACTCGTAACGCCGTCGAAACATCCGCCGCCGACTTCGCGAAACACCGGTCGCCTACCGTCGGAGACAGCGCACGTTCGAGCTTCCGCGGTTCCGCGAGCTCGCGGGCGCCGACATCACCCGAATGCACCACAGCCCCTGGAGACACCGCATCCCATGAACCCTGCAAAACGTTTTGCACATCGTGCGGCCGTGGCACTGGCCACCGCCGCCGTCGCCGCGCTCGCCTTCTCGGGGTGCGCCTCCCCCAGCACCGGCGGCACGACCGAATCCGGCGGCGGGGATGCCGCGGGCTTCGGCGACCTCAAGGTCCAGCTGTCCTGGATCAAGAACGAGGAGTTCTCGGGCGAGTTCTTCGCCGACTCCAACGGCTACTACACCGCCGCCGGCTTCGACAGCGTCACGATGACCCCCGGCCCCTCGACCGGCGCCGCCGAGCTGATCTCGGGCGCCGCCGATGTCGCGCTGTCGGATGCCGTGTCGATCGGGTCGGTCGTGGCATCCGAGGGTGCACCGCTGAAGATCATCGGCACGACCTACCAGAAGAACCCCTTCACGGTGCTGTCGCTCAAGAGCGGCGGGAATATCAAGACCGCCGCCGACCTGAAGGGCAAGAAGATCGGGGTGCAGGACTCCAACACCGCGCTGTTCAAGGCCCTGCTCGCCGCCAACGACATCTCCGAGTCGGACGTCACGATCGTGCCCGTGCAGTTCGACCCGGCGCCGTTGCTGTCCGGTGATGTCGACGGGTTCATCGCCTACCTCACCAACGAGGCGATCACCGTCGCGGCATCCGGGGTGGAGACGACGAACCTGCCGTTCGCCGACAACGGCCTTCCGTTCGTGGCCGAGACGGTCGCGGTGACCGACGACATGATCGCGAACAACCGCGAGAAGCTCAAGGCGTTCCTGGTGGCCGAGATCAAGGGCTGGTCCGATGCGGTCAAGGACCCGGAAGCCGGCGCGAAGCTCGCTGTCGACACCTACGGCAAGGACCTCGATCTGAACCTCGACAACTCCGTCGCCGGCGCGACGACCCAAGCCGAGGAGCTCGTGGTGTCCGACGAGACGGCGAAGAACGGGCTGTTCACAATTTCGGACGACCTGCAGAAGGCCACTCTCGCGAGCCTTGCCGGTGCGGGCATCGACCTGCAGGCATCCGACCTGTTCGATCTCTCGCTGCTCAAAGAGGTCTACGACGAGAACCCTGCGCTCGTGAAGTACGCGAGCTGACAGACACGAACCGGGAGCGCACACCGTGACGCAATCCGTCATCCAGGCCGGTGCCGAGGGAACCTCCCTGGGCACCGGCCTGCAGATCTCCGCCCTGAACAAGGTGTTCACGAGCGGCCGCAAGAGCGTCGTCGCCCTTCAAGACGCCGACCTGCACACCGACCAGGGCACGTTCCTGTCGCTGCTCGGACCGTCCGGATGCGGAAAATCGACGATCCTGCGGATCCTCGCCGGGCTCGACGAGCCCACGAGCGGCTCGACGCGCGTCGACGGCAAGAGCCCGAGGCAGTTGCGCCGCGAGAACAGGCTCGGCATCGCGTTCCAGGACTCCGCCCTGCTGCCGTGGCGCAGCGTGCTGTCGAACGTGCGGCTGCCGTTCGAGATCGCGGGTCGCCCGGTCGACAACGCCTACGTTTCGGAGATGATCCGCCTCGTCGGTCTGACCGGATTCGAGAAGGCCAAGCCGGCGCAGCTGTCGGGCGGGATGCGGCAGCGCGTGTCGATCGCCCGCTCGCTGATCCTCAAACCCGAGGTGCTGCTGTTCGATGAGCCCTTCGGCGCGCTCGACGACATGACGCGTCAGAAGCTCAACCTCGAGCTGCTGCGGATCTGGACCGAGAAGCCGGCCACGACCCTGCTCGTCACGCACGGCATCTCGGAGGCGATCTTCCTCTCCGATCAGGTCGCGGTCATGAGCCCGCGGCCGGGCCGGGTGAAGGAGGTCATGACGATCGACCTTCCTCGACCCCGCACGCCCGAGATGATGCGCACGCCGGAGTTCCACGAGTACGTCGACCAGGCATCCGAGCTCCTCTTCGGTGCGGGAGGCGCGGCCGCCGATGACCACTGAGACGGTGCGCACCGGCACGGGGTTCCGGATGCCGCCGTGGTCGATCGGCGCCATCGGCGGCGTCGCGCTCATCGCGCTGTGGTGGATCCTCGCCGCCACGGTCTTCTCGAACGTCGGTCCGTCCGGCGTGCAGGCGATCCCGACGCCCCCGCAGGTGATCGCCAGCTACCTCGACAGCGGCTGGGAGTACTACGCGCAGAACTTCTCGGTGACGCTGGCAGAAGCCGGCATCGGGTACCTGTGGGGCAACGGGCTCGCCCTCATCCTCGCGGCGCTCGTGCTCATCGTGCCGCGCTTGGAAGGCGTCGCGATGCAGCTCGCGATCATCACGTACTGCATCCCGATCGTAGCCGTGGGCCTGCTGGCCGTGGTCGTCATCGCCCCGCCGGCGGTGGGCGCGCCCAGCGGCACGGCGGTGTTCCTCGCCGCGCTGTCGGTGTTCTTCACGACGGTCGTCGGCGCGCTCCTCGGCCTGAAGTCGGCCGACACCTCGAGCCTCGACCTGATCACCGTGTACGGCGGCTCGAAATTCACGCAGCTGATCAAGGTGCGCCTGATCGCGGCGCTGCCGGCGATCCTGAACGCGTTGCAGATCGCGGTGCCGGCGGCGTTCCTCGGCGCCGTCCTCGGCGAGTTCTTCGGCAAGATCGAGGTCGGCGTGGGGCTTGCGATGATCCTCGCGCAGCAGAACTCGGATGCCGCGCGGGTCTGGGCGCTCGCGCTCGCGAGCGGTGCGGTGGCCCTCATCGGCTTCGCCCTCGTCGGACTGATCGCGCGCGCGGTCGCGCCGTGGTCGAAGGGAACGGTGTCATGACGACTCTCGATGCCGCCTCTCCGGCGATCGGGTCGGCCGCCGCAGAGTCGCTCGCCGCGCTCAATGCGCGAATTCAGCGGCAGGCGACGCGCACCGTGCTGCGGGCGCTGGGCTGGAGCATCCTGACCTTCCTGCTGACCCTCGTGACGGTCGGGGTGCTGTGGGTGGGGGTGCTGTGGATCCTGCACATCTCGCCGCTGATCGCGAAGGGACCGGTGGATGTCTGGAACTACTTCTTCACCGTGCCCGCGGCGGCCGCGAACCGGGCGCTGATCGGCGGCAACCTGGTCGTGACGCTCGGCCACGCCGTGATCGGATTCGTCGCGGGGCTCGTGGTCGCGCTCCTCGGCGCGGCGGCGTTCCAGCTGAGCCGGGGGGTCGAGCACGCCCTCATGCCCGTCGCGATGCTGCTGCGGTCGGTGCCGCTGATCGCGATGGCCCCGGTGATCATCCTCATCTTCGGCCGGGACCTGTGGACGGTCGCGGTGATCGGGGGAATCGTCGTGCTGTTCCCGGCCCTGGTTAACATCTCGTTCGGGTTGAAGTCGGCATCCGCTCAGATGAACGACCTCGTCGAGGTGTACGGCGGCGGCTCGTGGACGAAGCTGCGCAAGATCGCGATGCCCTCGTCGCTGCCGGCGTTCTTCGCCGCGGTGCGCATCTCGGTGCCCGGCGCGATCACGGGAGCGCTGCTGGCGGAGTGGCTCGCAGTCGGCGGCGGGATCGGCGGCTCCATCGGCGGTTTCATCCCGCAGGCGCAGTTCACCGCGCTGTGGGCGTCGGTGGTGGCGGTGACCGCCGTGTCGCTCATCCTCTACAACGTGATCCAGATCGTCGAGGATGTCGTGCTGGCCCGGATGGGGATGCACCCGCAGCGCAGCGTCTGAGCCGCGCGGATCCCGCGCGGTGCGGGTGCGGTAGCCTCGCGCCATAACCCGAAAGAGGATGCCGTGACCACCCGATCACCTGAGTCCGAGTTGCGCCCGTGGTGTCCGCCGGGGTGGGATCGCGGCACGTTTCCGCACGACAACCACCAGCATCCGTTCTTCACCGTCGACCGCACCGGCACCGACGACGCGCCGCGGGTCCTGCTGATGCACGAGCTGCCCGGCATCGACGACAACCTCGTCGCCTACGCGGACGACCTTGCGCGGGACTTCCGGGTGTTCGTGCCATCGATCGTCGGGCGTCCGGGGGCGGCGTCGCCCGCGCTGATCATGAAGCAGATCTGCGTACGCCGCGAGGTGCACATCCTCGCCCGCGACGGCGTGAGCCGGTCGGTCGGCTGGCTGCGCGACTTCGTCGACGCGCACGTGGCCGCCGGTGGCAGGTCGTACGGGGTGATCGGCATGTGCTTCAGCGGCAACTTCGCCCTCGCGCTGGCCGTCGACCCGCGTGTTCCCGCGGCGGTGGTCGCCGAACCGGCGCAACCGATCGGTCGTCGAGCGCTCGGGCTGTCGCCGACGGATGCCGCGGACCTCGCCTCGCGCGACGGACTCTGCGCGCGCGGCTACCGGTTCCGTGACGATCCCGGCTCGCCGCCCGGAAAGCTCCAGGCGGCGCAGGACCTGCTCGGCTCCGACCGCATGAAGGTCTTCACCCTCGACGAGCCGAACCCCAGAAAGCATTCCGTGCTGACCGGCCGCGACGCGAGCCCGTGGGCGATCGCCGACGTCCGCGAGTTCCTGATCGACCGGCTGTCCGCGCGCGCCTGACCGCTCGACCGGTCACCTGGAAGCACACGGGACGCAGGTGGTCGCCGTGGGACGGATGCGGAGCCGTTCCAGCGGAATGTCGTCGCCGCAGCGGGCGCATACGCCGTAGGTTCCGGCATCCAGTCGTGCGAGCGCGTCGTCGATCTCGTCCCGCTCGTGCCGTTCCCCCGCTCGGACACCCTCGAGCATCGACCACTCCGCCGAGAGGGTGGACCCTTCCGGATCGTGCTCGTCGTCGGCGCTGTCCGCGCCGCGGGCGGCGAGTAATTCCGCGGCGGAAGCGGCACGCGCCCGCGACGACGCCTCGAGCTCGGCGCGACGAGCGACGAGCAGAGCGGCGAACTCGGCGCGGGTGGTGTCATCCATCGGACCGGCCGGCACGTGACGGTGACGAAGCGTCCTGCATCAGCCGCCACACCCGGTCGCGCGAGAACGGCTGCTCGTGGGGACGCCGGCCCAGCGCGCGGGCGATCGCGTTGCCGA
>CAXTES010000084.1:0-12349 GCA_964243215.1 uncultured Microbacterium sp.
ACCGGCTCGATCACCGACCTGACGGTCGAGGCGAGCCGCGAGGTGACCGCCGACGAGATCAAGGCGGCCTATAAGGCCGCCGCCGAGGGGCCGCTCAAGGGCATCCTGGTCTACACCGAGGACGAGATCGTCTCCAGCGACATCGTCACCGACCCGCACTCGTGCATTTTCGACGCGGGCCTGTTGCGCGTGATCGGCAACCAGGTGAAGCTCTCGGGCTGGTACGACAACGAGTGGGGCTACTCGAACCGGCTCGTCGATCTGACCGAGTACGTCGCCGAGCGCCTCTAAGCCGCCGACATGGCTCTGCGCACCCTCGATTCGCTGGGGTCGCTCGCAGGCAAGCGGGTCATCGTCCGCTGTGACCTCAACGTGCCCCTGAAGGACGGTGCGATCACCGACGACGGTCGCGTGCGAGCATCCCTGCCAACCCTCAACGCGCTGATCCAAGCCGGCGCGCGCGTGGTCGTGTGCTCCCACTTGGGCCGCCCCGAGGGCGCTCCCGATGCGAGGTACAGCCTCGAGCCGGTCGCCCAGCGCCTGTCCGAGTTGCTGGGCAAGCCGGTCGCGTTCGCACGCGACACCGTCGGCGAGTCGGCGCGGGATGCCGTCGCCGGCCTCGATGACGGGGATGTCGCCGTCATCGAGAACCTGCGGTTCAATGCCGGTGAGACGGCGAAGGATGACGCGCAGCGTCGATCGTTCGCCGAGGAATTGGCGCAGCTCGGCGACGCCCTCGTGTCCGACGGCTTCGGCGTGGTGCACCGCAAGCAGGCGTCGGTGTACGACCTCGCCGAGATCCTGCCGTCGGCTGCCGGCTACCTCATCGAGAAGGAGGTCGACGTGCTCGACCGCCTCACCGAGAACCCCGAACGCCCCTACACCGTGGTGCTGGGCGGCTCGAAGGTCAGCGACAAGCTGGGCGTCATCGAGCACCTGCTGCCTCGGGTTCAGAAACTGTGCGTGGGCGGGGGGATGATGTTCACGTTCTTGGCGGCGCAAGGCTCGAAGGTCGGCACAAGCCTGCTCGAAGCAGACCAGCTCGACACCGTCAAGGGATACATCGCCACCGCGCAGGAGAAGGGCGTGGAACTGGTCCTGCCGGTCGACGCGGTCGTCGCAGCGTCGTTCAGCGCGGACGCCGACCACGTCGTGGCCGACGCCGACAAGCTCGAGGACACGCCGTTCGGCGCCTCGGGAATCGGCTTGGACATCGGCCCGAAGACAGCCGAGCAGTTCGCCGACGCCATCCGAGGTAGTAGGACCGTGTTCTGGAACGGGCCGATGGGCGTGTTCGAGATGGCACCGTTCGCAGCCGGCACCAAGACGGTGGCGCAGGCACTGACCGAGGTCGACGGTCTCAGCGTCGTCGGCGGCGGCGATTCGGCGGCCGCGGTGCGTCAACTCGGCTTCTCCGACGACCAGTTCGGGCACATCTCGACCGGAGGCGGCGCCAGCTTGGAATTCCTCGAGGGCAAGAAGCTGCCGGGACTGGAGGTACTGGGATGGGCGCCGTGAGAACCCCGCTGATCGCGGGCAACTGGAAGATGAACCTCGATCACCTGCAGGCGATCGCGTTCGTGCAGAAGCTGCACTGGACGCTGAAGGATGCCAAGCACGGCGAGGAATCCGTCGAAGTGGCGGTCTTCCCACCGTTCACCGACCTGCGCACGGTCCAGACGCTGCTGGACGCCGACCGGATCGCGTTCGGCCTCGGCGCGCAGGACCTGTCGGCGCACGACTCGGGCGCATACACCGGCGAGATCTCCGGAGCCTTCCTGTCCAAGCTCGACTGCCGGTACGTCATCATCGGCCATTCCGAGCGACGTCAGTACCACGACGAGACGGACGAGGTGGTGGCATCCAAGGTGCAGGCCGCGCTGCGCCACAGCCTCGTGCCGGTGATCTGCGTGGGCGAGACGGCCGACGACCTGGAGAAGTTCGGAGCCAGCGCGGTGCCGGTGGGCCAGCTGGAGGTGGCACTGGAGGGCGTGGCATCCGACGCCGACATCGTCGTCGCCTACGAGCCGGTGTGGGCCATCGGCTCGGGACAGGCCGCGACGCCCGAGCAGGCGCAGGACGTCTGCGCGAGGCTGCGGCAGGTCGTGGCCGACAAGCTGGGCACGGATGCCGCCGAGCGCACCCGCGTCCTGTACGGCGGGTCGGTGAAGTCGTCGAACATCGCGAGCTTCATGCGCGAAGCCGACGTGGACGGTGCCCTCGTGGGCGGCGCGAGTTTGGTGGTCGACGAGTTCGCGGCCATCGTGCAGTTCCCCAAGCACGTCGGCGTGTAATCGGGAGTACGTCTCGGTGAGGGTGGCGCGCAGCCGTTCGCATATACTTGTGGCTCGTGTGCCCCGGCGGGGGCGCGCTGGAAGGCTAGTTCTGTGGAAATCCTCGAGTTCGTGCTCCAGGTGCTGCTCGGCATCACGAGTCTGCTGCTGACGCTGCTGATCCTGCTGCACAAGGGACGGGGTGGCGGACTGTCGGACATGTTCGGCGGCGGGCTCACCTCGTCGCTGGGCTCGTCGGGTCTCGCCGAGCGCAACCTCAATCGGTTCACCGTCATCCTCGCGCTGGCATGGTTCGTCTCCATCGTGGCGCTGGGGCTCATCACCAAGCTGCAGGGGATCTGACATGGCCACCGGAGGAAACGCGATCCGCGGGACGCGCGTCGGCGCGGGGCCCATGGGAGAGCAGGATCACGGGTTCCACGCCGATCGCATCGCGATCTCGTACTGGGATGCGCTCGGCAATGAGACGGTTCGTCACTTCGCCGCGGGCATTCCCGAGGAGGAGATCCCCGACACGATCGACTCGCCGCATTCCGGGCTTCCGGCGGGTCGCGATCGGCAGAACCCTCCGGCGCTCGGCAAGACCGAGCCCTACAAGACTCACCTCGCGTACGTGAAGGAGCGGCGCACCGAGGCGGAGGCCGAAGCCCTGCTCGACGATGCGCTGCAGCAGTTACGGGACCGCAGAGGTCAGTAGTCGCCGTCGATGAGTTCGGGGGGCACCTGGGCCGCAGCAGCATCGTCGACGAAGAACACCGTGCGGCGGCGCCCTTTCGCCCCCGCCGCGGGCACGCTCGCGTAGCTCGCTCCGGCCAGTGCGAGACCGAGCGCGGATGCCTTCTCGGCTCCGGTCAGCACGAGCCACACGCGGCGCGACGAATTGATGACCGGGCGGGTCAGCGTGATCCGGTCGGGCGGGGGCTTGGGGGAGTCGCGGACCGGTACGGCTGCCCTGTCGGTCACCTGGATCTCGTGACGGTCGGGGAACAGCGACGCGATGTGCCCATCGGGCCCGACGCCGAGGAAGCACACATCGAAGGTCGGCCACGGCCCCGTGATCTCGGCCGTGTCGGCAGTGGGGGATGCAGTGAACCGCGCGAGCTCCCTCGCGTACGCCGCGGCGGCGGCATCCAGATCGACTCCCTCGTCGCTGGCGGCCATCCGATGGATGTTGCCCACCGGCACGTCGATCCGCTCGAAGAAGGTGTCGGCGGCCACATCGTTGCGGTCGGCATCGCCGGCCGGCACGAAACGCTCGTCGCTCCACCAGAAGTGCACCAACGACCAGTCGACCTCGCCGAGCCGACGATGCTGCGCCGCGGCATCCAGGACCTTCGACCCCATCGATCCGCCGGTCAGCGAGATGTGGGCCGTCTTACCGGCGGCGGTGCGCTTGGCGGTGCGCTGCAGGAATCGGGATGCAACGGCATCGGCGAGAGCGGCAGGATCCGGCCGGACGACCACCCGCTTCTGGACGACCTCAGCCATTCGACTCCCGCGTCGTCTGCGACTCCAAGAGCTGCACGCCCTCGGTGATCACTCGACCATACAGGAGGTCCGGGTCGAGCCGCCGGAGCTCCTCCGCGAGGCATTCGCGCAGCGACCGCCGCGGGAAGGCGAGGTCGTGGGAGGGCTGACCTGGCTGGGTCAGCAGAGCCACCTCGGGTGACTGGCGCTCGAGCAGCGTCTCGCCGCTGGCCCTCTCGAGGCGCACCGACTTGATGCCGCTCGCCCACTCGTCGGCCGTGAGGTACCGCCATCTGACCGGCACGTCGAGCTTGAGGCGCAGCCATGCCGCCAGCAGCGCCGTCGAGGGTGAGTCCGACGCTCCCAGCACCTCGACGCCGGTCACCGGCTCGAACGGCGGCTGATCGAGGACGGCGGCCAACTGCTCACGCCAGCGGGTGACGCGCGTCCACGCCAGGTCGGTGTCGCCCGGGGCGTGCCGCGCGCCGAGTCCCATCACGAAGGCTTCCGGGTCGGGCTGGGCTGCGGCATCCGTGATCCGTCGCTGCGCCATCTTGCCGATGTCGGAGGTGGACGGCTCGTCGGGCGTCTCCTGTGGCCACCAGGCGACCACCGGGGCATCGGGGAGCAGGAGCCCGGTGATGAGGCTCTCGGTGTTGGAGCCGGCCGCACCGTGCGCGCGCAGCACGATCACCTCGCTCGCCCCGGCGTCGCCGCCGACGCGGATCTGCGCGTCGAGACGTGGGTCCTCCTCACCGTCATCGAGTGTCAGCACGATGACGCGCATCGGATGCTCGCGCGAAGCGTCGTTGGCGGCTTCGATGACCTCCTCCTGGGCGCCGTGCCGGGTGGAGATGACGAGGGTGAGCACGCGTCCGAGAGCGACCGCGCCACCCTCCTCGCGAACATCGATGAGCTCGCGGGAGATCTTGCTGACGGTGGTGTCGGGCAGGTCGATGATCACGGGCGCCTCCAGGTGCGGCCGTCGGCCTCGATCATGCGGTCGGCGGATGCCGGACCCCACGAGCCGGGCAAGTATTGCTCGAGCGGGCCGCCGGCCTGCGTCCAGAAGTCCTCGATGGGGTCGAGGATCTTCCAGCTCAGCTCGACCTCCTCGTGGCGGGGGAACAGCGGTGGATCCCCGAGCAGCACGTCGAGGATCAGCCGTTCGTACGCCTCCGGGCTCGCCTCGGTGAAGGCGTGGCCGTATCCGAAGTCCATCGTCACGTCGCGCACCTCGCCGCCGGCGCCGGGGACTTTCGATCCGAAGCGGATCGTGACGCCCTCGTCGGGCTGCACGCGGATCACGAGCGCATTCTGGCCGAGCTCCTCGGTCTGAGCGCGCGTGAACAGCAGCTGCGGCGCCCGCTTGAAGACGACGGCGATCTCGGTCACCCGGCGGCCCAGGCGCTTCCCCGTGCGCAGGTAGAACGGCACCCCGGACCAGCGCCGGGTGTTGATGTCGAGCTTGACGGCGGCGTAGGTCTCGGTGGTCGAGCGAGGATCCATCCCGTCCTCCTCGAGGAAGCCGCGGACTTCCTCACCGCCCTGCCAGCCACCGGCGTACTGTCCTCTCGCGGTGGTGCGGCCCAGGTCCGCGGGCAGCGTGACGGCCGCGAGGACCTTCTCCTTCTCGGCACGCAGATCTTTCGCGTTGAACGAGATCGGCTCCTCCATCGCCGTCAGCGCGAGCAGCTGCAGGAGGTGATTCTGGATGACGTCGCGCGCCGCGCCGATACCGTCGTAGTAGCCGGCGCGCCCGCCGACGCCGATGTCCTCCGCCATGGTGATCTGCACGTGGTCGACGTAGTTGCGATTCCAGATCGGCTCGTACAGCTCGTTGGCGAAGCGCAGCGCCAGGATGTTCTGCACCGTCTCCTTGCCCAGGTAGTGGTCGATGCGGAAGATCGAGTCGGCGGGAAAGGCCGACCGCAACGCGTCGTTGAGCGCGCGCGCCGAGGCGAGGTCGTGGCCGAAGGGCTTCTCGATGATCACCCGGCGCCAGCGGTCGGGCTGATCGGCGGTGTCGTCGACGAGGCCCGATTTCTTCAGCTGCTCGGCGACGATCGGAAAGTCCTTCGGCGGGATCGACAGGTAGTAGGCGTGATTGCCCATCGTGCCGCGTTCGACGTCGAGCTCCTCCACCGTCTTGCGCAGCCGCCGGAACGCGTCGTCGTCGGAGAACTCGCCGCTGACGAAGCGGATGCCCTCGAGCAGCTCCTCCCAGGTCTCCTGGCGGTACTCGGTGCGCGCGTGCGCCTTGACCGCCTCGTGCACCACCTCGGCGAAGTCCTGGTCGTCCCAGTCGCGACGCGCGAACCCCACCAGGGCGAACCCGGGCGGCAGCAGTCCGCGATTGGCGAGGTCGTAGACGGCGGGCATGAGCTTCTTGCGCGACAGGTCGCCGGTCACACCGAAGATCACCAGGGCACTCGGGCCGGCGATCCTGTTGAGGCGGCGGTCATCCGGGTCGCGCAGGGGATTGTGCCCGCGCGAGATCTCGACGGTCATCGGGCGGTGCCGCGCCCTACTGGGCGGCCTCGAAGAGCGCGAGCACCTCGGGTTGCGGGTCGGTGAGCGTGAGGGTGACCACGGGGCGGCCGTGCCCCTCGGCGAGGACGCTGGCATCCCCGGCGGCCTGCGCCTGGATCAGCTGTCCGAAGGTGAACGGGCGCCCCGGGATCTCCAGGTCGACGTCCGTGCCCTCGAGGATCTGAAGGAACACACCCGTGGGCGGGCCGCCTTTGTGGTACTGGCCGGTGGAGTGCAGGAACCGCGGCCCCCACCCGAACGTCGTCGGGCGCCCCGAGTCGGCGGCGACCATCTCGCGCAGCCCCGCGAGCTGGGGGAGTTCCAGGCGGTTGACGTATGCCTGGATCGACACATACCCGTCGTCCGGGACGCGGGACCAGAGCGCGTCGAGGACACCGGCGACCGTGCCGGCGCTCGCAAGCTCCGGGTCGGACACCCGCACCTCGACACCCTGCGCCGTGAAAGCTGCAGCGGTGGGTTCGGGACGCTTGTCGAGGAGTCCCCGGGTGGCGATCTTCGCCGACTCGACGTCGGGCTGGTCGAACGGATTGATGCCCAGCATCCGTCCCGCGATGGCCGTCGCGTACTCCCACACCATCAGTTGGGCGCCCAGCGAGCCGCTGACGAGCACCTCCCCTTCGTGCCGGTCGAAGAGGTGGAACTCATCGGCCTCGTCCACGAGACGCACGATCTGCAGATCGGCCGGGCGGTTCTCGACCTCCGGCGATACCGGCAGCAGCACGACCGGGAGGATGCCGGTGCCGTCCTTACCGGTCGACTCGGCGATCAGCTGTTCGATCCAGTCCGGCAGCCCGACGATGTGGGTGCCGTCGGTGACCAGGCCCAGCTTGTCGCGGCGCGGCGTGCCGCCCGCGATGGCGGCCGCCAGCACCAGCGCCGGGTTGTCCGGGCTGTCGATGGCCACCTCCAGCAGCGTCGCCTCCGCCTCGTCGAGCAGCTCGGCGATGTCGACGCCGGCGAGCCCGGCGGGTACCAGTCCGAACGCGGTGAGCGCCGAGTAGCGACCGCCGACCGTCGGGTCGGCGTTGAACACGCGGAACCCGTCGGAGCGCGCGGACTCGTCGAGCGGCGACCCCGGATCCGTCACGACGACGATCCGTTCCGTCGGGTCGATGCCGAGGTCGCGGAAGGCCGCTTCGAACACCCGCTTCGCCGAGTCGGTCTCCACGGTGGACCCGGACTTGGACGACACCACGAGGGCGGTCTGCTGCAGTCCGCCCGACTCCGCGTCGCCGTCGATCGCGGCCAGCACCTGTCCGGGCGCAGTCGAGTCGAGGATGACGAGGGGGATCCCGGCGGTCTGGGCGATCACCTCGGGTGCCAGCGAGGAGCCGCCCATGCCGGCGAGAACCACCCGGGTGACCCCCTTCGAGAGCAGGTCCTGGCGCAGCGCTTCGATCTCGGGCACCAGGGGCCGCGAGACGCTGACCGCCTGCACCCAGCCGAGCCGCTTGGATGCCTCCTCCTCGGCCGCATCACCCCACAACGACGCATCGCCGGCTGTAATGCCGGACGCGACGAGGTCGGCGACCAGTCCCGGCAGCGTCTCGTCCACCACCGATTTGACGTGGCCGGTGACATGGATCTCGAAGCTCATCGGGCGGCCTCCTGCACGGACCGCGGCGCGGTCTGCAGGGCCTTGGACACGGTGTCCTGCAGTTCGTGCCACGACGCGATGAACTTGTCGACGCCCTCGTCTTCGAGCACCTGCGTGACGTCGGCGAAATCGACGCCGACCTCCGCGAGCTGATCGAACACATCGTGGGCGCCCCGATATGCGCCGGTCACCGAGTCGCCCGCGATGACGCCGTGGTCGTAGGTGGCCTGCAGCGTCTTCTCGGGCATCGTGTTCACGGTGCCCGGTGCCACCAGTTCCGTGACGTAGAGCGTGTCGGGAAGCGACGGGTCCTTGACTCCCGTCGATGCCCACAGCGGTCGCTGCACGGTGGCGCCGGCATCCGTCAACGCCGTGGCGCGCTCGTCGCTGAACCGCTTCTGGTACAGCTCGTAGGCCAGCCGCGCGTTGGCCACTCCCGCCAAGCCCTTCAGCCCGGCGGCTTGGTCCGTCCCGATCGCGGCGAGCCGCTTGTCGACCTCGGTGTCGACCCGGGATACGAAGAACGACGCGACCGACTGGATACCCGATACGTCGATGCCGGCATCCTTCGCCTTCTCGATCCCGCTCAGGTACGCGTCGATGACATCGGCGTAGCGCTCGAGACTGAAGATGAGCGTGACGTTCACGGAGATGCCGGTGCCGATCACCTCGGTGATCGCGGGCAGCCCCGCCTTGGTGGCGGGGATCTTGATGAGGATGTTCGGCCGGTCCACCCGCTCCCACAGCTTCTTGGCCTCGGCGACGGTCGCTTCGGTGTCGTGGGCGAGGTCGGGGGAGACCTCGATCGATACCCGGCCGTCCACCCCGCCGGTCCGGTCGAAGACCGGCCGGAAGATGTCGGCGGCCGATCGGACATCGTCGGTCGTGATGTCGAAGATGGCGGTGTTCACGTCCGCCCCGCCGTCCGAGAGTGTGTCGACCTGCGACTGGTAGTCCTCGCCCTTGGCCAGCGCGCCGGCGAAGATCGTGGGGTTGGTCGTCACGCCGCTGACGTTGCGTGTCTCGATGAGGTCGGCGAGGCCGCCGGACTCGATGCGCTGCCGCGACAGGTCGTCGAGCCAGATGCTCACGCCCGCCTCGACGAGCTGTTCGGTGGGGGTGCTCATGACTTCTCCTTGCTGTGTGCCGCGACGGCGGCGATGGACTCGCGGGCGGCGGCGACCACGTGGTCGGCGGTGAACCCGAACTTCTCGAACAGGGTCTTGTAGTCCGCGGATGCCCCGAAGTGGTCGATCGCGACGGATCGTCCGTCGTCGCCCACGATGCTGCGCCAGGTCAGGGCGGAGCCGGCTTCCACCGATACGCGCGCGCGGACCGCTGCCGGAAGGACGCTCTCACGGTACGACTCGTCCTGTTCGGCGAACCACTCCAGGGACGGCGCCGAGACGACCCGCGCGTTCACGCCGCCCTCGGCGAGGATGCGGCGAGCGTCGACCGCGAGCTGCACCTCGGAGCCGGTGGCGACCAGGAGCACATCCGGTGTGCCTCCGGGGGCGTCCACGAGGACGTACGCGCCGCGGGCGGCGCCGGATGCCGCGGCGAACGTGTCGCCCGACGCCTCGCCGTCGCCGCGCTCGAACACCGGCACGTTCTGTCTCGTCAGCGCGATGCCCGCGGGTCCGCCCTGGCGCCGCAGCAGCTCAAGCCACGCGACCGATGTCTCGTTCGCATCGGCCGGTCGTACCAGGGTGAAGTTCGGAATGGCCCGCAGTGTCGCCAGCTGCTCGATCGGCTGGTGGGTCGGTCCATCTTCGCCGAGCGCGATCGAGTCGTGCGTCCACACCGACAGGGATCTGATGTTCATCAGGGCGGACAGGCGAAGGGCGGGCCGCTGATAGTCGCTGAAGATCAGGAACGTGCCACCGAAGGCGCGGGTCGGGCCGTGCAGCACGATGCCGTTGACGATGGCCGCCATCGCGTGCTCCCGGATGCCGAAGTGCAGCACGCGCCCGTACGGGTCGCCCGTCCACTCGTGGGTCGACCACTCCGTCGGGATGAACGAGGTGGCGTCCTTGATGGTGGTCAGGTTCGACTCGGCGAGGTCGGCCGAGCCGCCCCACAGCTCGGGCATCACGGCGGCGAGCGCGTTGATGACCTGTCCGGACGCGGCGCGGGTGGACACCTCTTTGCCCGCTTCGAACCGGGGCAACGCGTCGACGATGCCGTCGGGCAGCTCGCCGGCCAGCAGCCGGTCGAGGAGGGCCTTGCGTTCCGGATTCTTCTCGGCCCACGCATCGAAGCCCTGCTGCCATTGCGCCTTGTCGGCTTCGCCGCGCTGCACGAGCTGCCGCGTGCGCTCGAGCACCTCGTCGGGCACGGCGAACGAGGCATCCGGGTCGAACCCGAGCACCTCCTTGACGGCTTTGACCTCGTCGGCGCCCAGCGCGGACCCGTGGATCTTGCCGGTGTTCTGCTTACCGGGGGAGGGCCATCCGATGATCGTCTTGAGGATGATGATGGACGGGCGCGCGGTCTCGTCCTGCGCCTTCTGTATCGCCTCGTACAGTTCGGGAGCGTCCTCCACGTACTGCCCGGTGCGCTTGAAGTCGACCGTCTGGACGTGCCAGCCGTACGCCTCGTAGCGGCGCGCCACGTCCTCGGTGAATGCCACATCGGTGTCGTCTTCGATGGAGATCTGGTTCGAGTCGTAGAAGACGATCAGGTTGCCGAGCTCCTGGTGGCCCGCGAGCGACGACGCCTCGCTCGTGATGCCCTCCTCCAGGTCGCCGTCGGATGCGATCACGTAGATGCGATGGTCGAAGGGCGATTCGCCGGCGGGCGCATCCGGATCGAAGAGTCCGCGCTCGAACCGGGCGGCGTACGCGAAGCCGACCGAGGACGCCAGCCCCTGCCCGAGCGGCCCCGTCGTGATCTCGACGCCTTTCGTGTGTCGGTACTCGGGGTGACCCGGCGTCAGCGAACCCCACGTGCGGAGGGCTTCGAGGTCTTCGAGCTCGAGCCCGAACCCACCGAGGTACAGCTGGATGTACTGGGTCAGCGACGAATGGCCGGCGGAGAGGATGAACCGGTCGCGGCCGAGCCACGTCGGATCCGCCGGGTCGATGCGCATCACGCGTTGGTAGAGCAGGTAAGCCAGCGGGGCGAGGCTCATCGCGGTGCCCGGATGGCCGTTGCCCACCTTCTCCACGGCATCCGCTGCGAGCACGCGGACGGTGTCCACGGCGCGCCGATCGATGTCATCCCATTGCAGATCCGACACCCGGACCGCCTTCCTCGACGTGGGGGGTGCGCCCGCGGGAGCCGGTCGCATGACCGCGTCACCACGGGAGGAGCCGGCGTCGGGCGCGTGCGTTTTCAGCATAGCGAGCGGTCGCGTCGCGAGGGGGTGGGTCTGCCGATGTGACGCCTGCTCTAGACTTGCGTCGGACTGTGCCGGCAATCGAGGGGGCGATCGACATCACCGCGACGTCGCACACCCCCGGTCCCGTCGCCGCACCACACTCGGCAGGGCGCACGGTGCGTGCGTACATCGCGCTGACCAAGCCGCGCGTGCTCGAGCTGCTGCTGGTGACCACCGTGCCGGTGATGATCCTGGCGCAGAACGGCCTGCCGAACCTCTGGCTGGTCCTGGCCACCGTGGTGGGCGGATCGATGAGCGCCGGATCGGCCGCCGCGTTCAACATGTACCTCGACCGCGATATCGACGCTCACATGCAGCGCACGCGCAACCGGCCGCTGGTCACCGGCGAAGTGTCTCCGCGCGGGGCGCTGACGTTCGCCTGGGCGCTGGCGGTGGCATCCACTCTCTGGCTCTGGCTCACCACCAACTGGCTCGCGGCGACGCTGTCGGCGGCCGCGATCTGCTTCTACGTCGTGATCTACACGATGATCCTGAAGCGCCGTACCGAGCAGAACATCGTCTGGGGCGGGATCGCCGGATGCTTCCCCGTGCTGATCGGCTGGACCGCGGTGACGGGCTCGTTGTCGTGGACGCCGATGATCCTGTTCGCCCTGGTGTTCCTGTGGACCCCGCCGCACTACTGGCCGCTGTCGATGAAGTACCGCCACCAGTACGACCTGGTCGATGTGCCCATGCTCGGCGCCACCCGCAGCGGATCGCAGGTGGGCCTGCAGGTGATCCTGTACGCGTGGGCTACCGTCGCTTGCTCGCTGCTGCTGATCCCGGTGGCGCACATGGGGCTGCTGTATTCGGTGTCGGCGGTCGTGTTCGGCGGCTGGTTCGTGTACGAGTCGCACCGGCTGTACAACCGCGCGCTGCGCGGCACCGAGCCGCGGCCGATGCGCGTGTTCCACGCATCCATCACGTACCTGACGCTGCTGTTCGTCGCGATCGCGATCGACCCGCTGCTGCCGTTCTAGCCGGCGGCCGTTCCACCCGCTGCGGCCGTTCCACCCGCTGCGGCCGTTCCACCCGCTGCGGCCGTTCCACCCGCTG
>CAXTES010000085.1:0-12308 GCA_964243215.1 uncultured Microbacterium sp.
GCAGCTCGGCGGCAGCGTGCGAGGTGAACGAGCGAGAGGTGCCGGTGGGCAAGACCGCGGTCCTGCTGATCGGCGGCCTGGGCGTGCGGCAGGTGCGCAACGCCGACCCCGCCGCGACGCTGGTGTTCCTGCTGCCGCCGAGCTGGGACGAGCTGGTGCACCGCCTCGTCGGGCGCGGCACCGAGACCGACGACGAGCGCGCACTGCGGCTGCGGACCGCCAGGCGGGAGCTGGCAGCTCAAGATGAGTTCGACTACCGGGTCGTCAACGACGACGTCGACCGCGCCGCCGCCGAGGTCGTCTCGCTCGTATCGGGCTGACCCAGGGTGGACATGTCCCGAAATCACGGCTGCGTGTCCCGAAGTTCGTCGCTGGGACGACGCCAGGCGGCGAACTTCGGGACATGGCGGCGGAGCAGGGAGCGGATGCCGACCGGGTAGAATGATCGGATGCGTCCGCGCGCGTCGCGCGCCACCGTCTTCACCCTCGAACCAGGAGGTCCCGCCATGGCCGGAACCAATCAGGGCATCATCGAGCCGCCCATCGACAGCCTTCTCGAGAAGGTCGACTCGAAGTACCAGCTCGTCATCTACGCCGCCAAGCGCGCCCGCCAGATCAACGACTACTACTCCGATCTGCACGAGGGCAACCTCTTCGACAACGTCGGCCCGCTCGTCGACTCGTCGGTCGAGGACAAGCCGCTGACCATCGCGCTGCACGAGATCCACGAGGACAAGCTCCGCCTGCGCTCCGCCGAGTAGACGCGGCTCGATGACTGCGCTTCGCCTGTTCACGTCCGAATCGGTCACCGAGGGCCATCCCGACAAGATCTGCGACCAGATCTCCGACAGCATCCTCGACGCGATCCTGACCGACGACCCGCAGGGACGCGTCGCCGTCGAGACGCTCGTCACGACCGGGCTCGTGCACGTCGCGGGCGAGGTCTCCACGAGGGCGTACGTCGAGATCCCGGCGATCGTGCGGCGGGTCGTCAACCGCATCGGCTACACCTCGAGCGACACCGGATTCGACGGCGATTCCTGCGGGGTGAGCGTCTCGATCGGAGCCCAGTCCTCCGACATCGCCGCGGGCGTCGACAAGGCGTTCGAGCGGCGGGAGGACGGCTCGGTCGACCCGCGCGACGAGCAGGGCGCCGGCGACCAGGGGATCATGTTCGGCTACGCCACCACCGAGACCCCGCAGCTTATGCCCATGGCGGCATGGACCGCGCACCGCATGGCCGAGCGCCTCGCCGAGGTGCGCCGATCGGGGGAGCTGCCCTTCCTCCGCCCCGACGGCAAGACCCAGGTCACGCTCGGCTACGAAGGGCAGGTGCCCCGGACCGTCGACTCGGTCGTGCTGTCGACGCAGCACCATCCCGACATCTCGCAGAAGGCGCTGCGCGCGGCCGTGCGCGCCGAGATCATCGATCCGGTGCTCGAGTCGACAGGTTTGGACGCATCCGACGTGAAGTACTACGTCAATCCGGCCGGCCCGTTCGTGATCGGCGGGCCGAAGGGGGATGCCGGACTCACCGGCCGCAAGATCATCATCGACACCTACGGCGGCGCCGCCCGCCACGGCGGCGGGGCCTTCAGCGGCAAGGATCCCTCGAAGGTCGACCGCTCGGGCGCCTACGCCATGCGCTGGGTGGCGAAGAACGCCGTGGCAGCGGGCCTCGCCGACCGCGTCGAGGTGCAGGTCGCCTACGCGATCGGAAAAGCGAACCCGGTCGGTCTGTACGTCGAGACGTTCGGCACCGGCCACACCTCGGATGAGGCGATCGCCCGCGCGATCCGGGAGGTGTTCGACCTGCGTCCGAAGGCGATCATCGACCAGCTCGACCTGCTGCGGCCGATCTACGCGCAGACGGCCGCGTACGGGCACTTCGGCCGCGAACTGCCCGACTTCACGTGGGAGCGCACCGACCGCGTCGACGAACTCCGCGCGGCCGCCGGACTGTAGCGTGAGCCGGTCGCGCGTCGCGCGGGTGCTCCTGGACTCGCCGCTGCCGCAACTGGATCGCCTCTTCGACTACGAGATACCCGACGCGCTGACGTCCGTCGCGGTGCCCGGAGTCCGCGTCCGGGCACCGCTGCGCAGCGCCGGGCGCGTGGTCGACGGATATCTCGTCGAGGTGGGGGAGCCGGATGCCACCGAGCGGCCGCTGTCCGCGCTCGACGCCGTCGTGTCGCCGGTGCGGGTGTTGCCGGCCGCGCTCTACGCGCTCGCGCGCAGACTCGCGGATCGCTCCGCGGGGTCGGCCGGCGACATCCTGCGCCTGGCCATCCCGAAGCGGATGGTGCGGGCGGAGAAGACCTGGGTCGCCGCGCCGCGTCCGACACCGCCCGTCGTGACGGGGGATTCCGCCGCGTGGGCCGACGGCGTCCTGGGCGCCTATCCCGGGCTCGCCGACGCTGTCACGGGCACCGCCCGGGTCGCGGTTGACGCGCCCCCGCGGCTGGCACGGCTCGACGACGGCACCGATGTGGGGGCGTGGGCGGAGTTGCTCGCCGCGGCGGCGGTGCGCTGCCTTGCAGCCGGCCGCAGCGCGATCGTGGTGGTGCCGGACTACCGCGACCGGGAGCAGGTCGAGGCCGTGCTGGACGCGCGGCTGCCCGCGGGTGCGCTCGTGCGCGACGACGCCCGGCGGCCGGGACCGGCACGGTACGCCGCGTATCTGCGCACCCTCGACGACGCGCCGTGCGTGGTGCTCGGCAACCGTTCCGCCGTCTACGCGCCGGCATCCCACCTCGGCCTCCTCTCGTTGTGGGACGACGGCGACCCGCTGCTGGCCGAGCCGCTCAGTCCCGGCGTCCACGCGCGGGACGCGGCGCTCGTGCGGCAGGAACTCGACGGCTGCGCGCTGCTGCTGGCCGGTCACACCCGCACGACGGATGTCGAGCGCCTCGTGGGTCTGGGATGGGTGCGCGAGGTCCCACCCGCCCGCCGGGTGACGCCGCGCATCGTGCTGAGCGCCACGCGCGAGGGCGAGTCGCGAGGGTCTCGCGTGCCGTCCTCGGCGTTCGCCGCCGCGCGCGAGGCGCTCGCATCCGGCCCGGTGCTCGTGCAGGTCGCCCGACCCGGGTACGCGCCGACGCTCGTGTGCGCGCAGTGCCGCCGGCCTGCGCGCTGCACCTTCTGCGCCGGGCCGCTGCACGCCCGCCGAGCCGGCGACGTGCCCACATGCGGCTGGTGCGGACGCGCCGCCACCGGGTGGGTATGCCCGCACTGCTCCTCCGACCGTGTGCGCATGTCGTCCGCCGGCAGCGAGCGCACCGCGGAGGACCTCGGCCGGGCGTTCCCCGGCGTCAGGGTCGTCATCGCCGACGGGGAACACCCCGTCACCCGCGTCGACGCGCGTCCGGCCCTCGTGGTGGCCACCCGGGGCGCCGAGCCCGTGGCCGAGGACGGATACCGGGCAGTGATCCTCCTCGACGGCGAGCGGATGCTGCTGGCGGACGACCTGCGCATCGGCGAGTCGTGCCTGCGGTGGTGGTCCAACGCCGCCGCACTGGCGGCATCCGACGCTCCCGTGCACCTGGTCGGGGTCGCCGGTCCGGTGGCGCGGGCGTTCGCGACCTGGACCCAGCCCGCCTTCGCGCGCAGCGAGCTGGCGGATCGTGCCACACTGCGGATGCCGCCGGCCGTGCGGGTCGCGGAGGTCGAGGGCGAGCGCCGCGCGGTCGACCGAGCGGTCGCCGCAGTACGAGACGCGGTGCCGGCCCTGGACGACGGATGGGTGCTCGGACCGGTGCCGGTCGGCTCCGACGGCGCCGCGCGAGCACTCGTGCGGTTCGACTACAACTCCGGCCGTCTGGTCGCCGAGTCGCTGCGGGCGGCTCTCGTCGCCGAGGCGCTGCGAGGGCGCCGACCCTCGAAGGGTCAGCCGGCGGGGGTCCGCAATACACTCAGAGTCCGGGTCGACGTGCCCGATCTGGACCTGTGAGGAGACCGATGCGCCTCGTCTTCGCGGGGACGCCCGAGGCGGCGGTGCCGTCGCTGCGAGCTCTGGCGGCATCCGCTCACGAGGTCGCCGTCGTCGTGACGCGCCCCGACGCCGCGCTCGGACGCCGGCGCGTCATCACGGCGTCGGCGGTGGCGCGCGCAGCAGATCAGATCGGGATCGCGACGCTGAAGACCACTCGGCTGGACGCCGACGCCACCGCGGCCATCGATGCGCTGCATCCGGATCTCGGCGTCATCGTCGCGTACGGCGGCCTCGTGCGCGAACCGCTGCTGTCGCGGCCCGCGCACGGCTGGATCAACCTGCACTTCTCGCTGCTGCCGCACTGGCGCGGGGCGGCTCCCGTGCAGCACGCGCTCATCGCGGGGGACGCCGTCACCGGCGCGTCGGTGTTCTCGCTCGTCGCCGACCTGGATGCCGGAGACGTCTACGACGAGCTGCGGTATCCGGTGCCGCCGACCGCGACCGCCGGAGACGTCCTGGACGCGCTCGCGCATCGCGGCGCCGTGCTGCTGGCGAGTGTCGTCGACGCCATAGCGGACGGCACCGCGACGGCCCGTCCGCAGGAGGGCACGGCGACCTACGCGCCGAAGCTGACCTCGGAGGACGCGACGCTGCGCTGGGACGAGCCCGCCGACGCGGTGCTCGCGCGGTTCCGCGGTGTCACTCCGGAGCCGGGCGCCCACACCCTCGTCGGCGGCGCGCGCCTGAACGTGCTCGCGATGCGGCGGGCCGACCGCGACATCGCGCTCGGTCCCGGGCGCATCGGAGCGATCGACCGGGAGGTGCTGGTGGGCACGGCGAGCGAGCCGATCGCGCTCGTCGAGGTGCAGCCGGCCGGCCGGGGCGCGATGGCCGCGGCGGACTGGTGGCGCGGACTCCGCGTCGCCGAGCCGATGGCCGGGCGATGACACGCGGCGCCGAAGGCCAGCCGTGACGGGCGGCGCCACGGCGCGCACCGTCGCGTTCGACGTGGTGCGCGCCGTGCACGAGTCCGACGCCTACGCCAACCTCCTGCTGCCGACGAGCATCTCCCGCGCCGGACTCACCCCGCAGGATGCCGCGCTGGCGACAGAGCTGACCTACGGGACCCTGCGACGGCAGGGGACGTACGACGCGGTCATCCGCATCGCCGCGGGACGCGACATCCACGAGATCGACCCGCCCGCGCTGGACGTGCTGCGGCTGGGAGCGCATCAGCTGCTGTCGACGCGGATCGCCTCGCACGCGGCGGTGCATGAATCGGTCGATCTCGCCCGCACCGTCGGCGGCCGGGCCGCGGCGGGTTTCGTCAATGCGGTGCTGCGGCGGATCTCGCGCGACACCCCGGGGGAGTGGCTCGGGCACATCGGGCAGACGGCGCGGTCGGACGATGAGCGCATCGGATTGGAGACCGCGCACCCGGTGTGGGTGGTGCGTGCCTTCCGTCGCGCGCTGACCGCGGAGGGCCGCGCGGCGGAGTTGGATGCGCTGCTCGCCGCCGACAACGACGCGCCGCGCGTGACGATGGCGGCGCTGCCGGGCCTCGCGACGATGCCCCCGGGCCTGCACCGCACCCCCTACTCACCGATCGGGTTCCGCGCCAGGCCCGGCGATCCCGAGCCCGCGGTGCGCGAATCGGGCGGTCGGCTGCGGGTGCAGGATGAGGGGTCGCAGCTGGCGGCCCTGGCACTCACGCGCGCGGAGCCGGTGCGATCGGGCGAACGGTGGTTGGATCTGTGCGCGGGGCCGGGGGGCAAGTCGGCGGTGCTGGCCGCGGAGGCACTCCGAACCGGCGCCTCGCTGCAGGCGAACGAGCTGTCGGCCGCGCGTGCCGGCCTGGTGCGACGCGCGCTCGCCGCCGTGCCGCTCGACGTTCCGGTCACCCAGGAAGACGGACGGCTGCTCGCGATGGCCGCCCGCGACACCTTCGATCGCGTGCTCGTGGACGCACCGTGCACCGGCCTGGGGGCACTGCGCCGCCGCCCCGAGGCGAGGTGGCGCAAGACCGCGGCAGACGTTCCCGAGCTGGTGGCCCTGCAGCGAGGACTCGTGGATGCCGCGATCGCGGCGCTGCGGCCCGGAGGCATCGTCGCCTACGTCACGTGCTCGCCGCACCTGGGCGAAACGGCGGGTGTGCTCGCCGACGTCCGACGCGACTGGCACGGTCGCGTCGAGGAGCTCGACGCCCGCGCCGTCGTGCAGAGCGTGGCGCGCACGCCGCTGGATCTGCCCCCGCCGGCGGACGGCTCGGGCCGCGCTCAGCTGTGGCCGCATCGACACGGCACCGACGCGATGTTCATCTCGCTGCTGCGGCGGCTGTGAACCTCAGTGCTGCTGCGCTGCGGCACGAACCCGCAGGCCGACCTCCGCTGGCGAACCCCGCCACGGCTCACCGTGACCGGGAAGCACCCACGACGCCTCGACGCCCGCGAGTCGCCCGAGGGAATCGAGGGCGGCCTCGGGGTCGTCGGTGAAGGGCGCGGGCTGGATGCCGTGTCTGCCGGTCAGCACGTTGCGCGTGGTCAGAGCGTCTCCCACGAAGACGGCGTCGGTGACGGCCACCTGCAGCGCGATGCTCCCCGGCGAGTGCCCGGGCAGGCCGATGACGCGCGGCGAGCCGGGGAGGTCCAGAACGTCGCCGTCTGCCACCTCGACGACCTCCGTCAGGTACGTGGCACGCATCCCGCCCTTGCGCAGCCCGTAGGCGAAGAACGTCACGAGCGGCCCCAGGCGCATCGAACCCATGGGCGTCTTGGGCTTGTCGCCGCCACGCGCACGGTCGGCGTCGGCGGCGTGGACGTACACGGGTACGCCGTGGTCGCGGCGCAGCCGCTCGGCGAAGCCGACGTGATCGCTGTCGCCGTGCGTGAGCACCACACCCCGGATGTCGTCGACCGGCCGCCCGATGGACGCCAGCTCCCGTCGCAGATCACGCCAGTGGCCGGGCAGGCCGGCGTCGATGACGGTGATCCCCTCGGGCAGGACTACCAGGTACGCGGCGACGATGTCGTTGCCGATGCGGTGAAGATGCGGTCCGAGTTGCATCGTGGTCTCCGTTCGAGTGGGTATAGTGGCTATCCTACGTAGCCATCATGGCTTACGTCAATAGCCATCGCGGAGGATCATGCCGACCCCGGACAGGACGTCACTGGCGGCCATCGTCGAAGCCGGACGGGCGCTCCTGGACCAGGGCGGCCCTGCCAGGGTGACCATGCAGGCCGTCGCGGAGCGCGTCGGTGTCCGCGCCCCGTCGCTGTACAAGCGGGTCCGCGATCGCGACGCGCTACTCGCCCTCGTGGCATCGGCCACCGCCGACGATCTCGGCGCACGGCTCGAAGCATCCGACGGAACGATGGCAGGCCTCGCCCGAACGTTCCGCGCTTTCGCTCACCGGCATCCCGAGGGCTTCCGCCTCATGTTCTCGGTGGCCGGGGGCGCCGAGGCGATGGATCGTGCCAGCGCACCGCTGCTGCGGGCGGCGAGCGACGCCGTCGGGCCGGATCGCGCACTCGAAGAAGCGCGGCTGCTCACCGCGTGGGCAACCGGATTCGTGAGCATGGAGCTCGCGGGAGTGTTCCGCATGGGGGGCGACATCGACGAGGCGTTCGAGTACGGGCTGGGTCGACTTTCGCCGGGATAATGAAGCGGTGCCCGGCATCCGCATCAATCCCAGCATCCTGGCCGCCGATTTCGCCAACATGCAGTCCGAGCTCTCGCGCATCGCGGCGGCGGACTTCGTGCACGTGGACGTCATGGACAACCACTTCGTGCCGAACCTCACGTTCGGTCCGCAGATGGTGCAGCGCATCCAGGACACCAGCCCGGTGCCGCTCGACGTGCACCTGATGATCGACGACCCCGATCGCTGGGCGCCCGGATACGCCGAACTGGGCGTGGCGTCGGTCACCTTCCACCTCGAAGCGACCAACGACCCGGTGGCGCTCGCGCGCCGGCTGCGGGACCTGGGCGCGCGGGCGGGCGTCGCGGTGAAGCCCGCCACAGACGTGCACCGGCTGCTGGACGTGCTCGACGAGTTCGATCAGGTGCTCGTCATGACGGTGGAGCCGGGATTCGGCGGACAGTCGTTCAAGCACGAGACGCTGCCGAAGCTGCGCTTCCTCGCCGACGAGGTGTGCCGGCGCGAGGCGGACGTGTGGCTGCAGGTCGACGGCGGTGTCGGCGAATCCACCATCGGGCGTGCCGCCGCGGCCGGCGCCGACACCTTCGTCGCCGGGTCGGCCGTCTTCGGGGCGGAGGATCCCGATGCCGCCATCCGCGCCCTGCGCGACAAGGCGGCTCGCCACAGCCACCGATGACGCCGAGCATCCCGCTTGGGTAGGGTCGTCGCATCCGGGGGTGCAGCATGACATCGAGCGACCGATCCCGTCCGCCGACGAATACGGACCGCATCCGCCAGGTCGCGGGGCGTCAGACGCGTCGGGTGCTCAGCGCCTACAGCGGCGAACACGCCGTGTACGGCATCGTCCTGGTGACCGCGCTGATAGCCGTCGGCTGGGAGGACGAGACCGACCTCGACGTGCTGCTGTTCGTCCTGGGCTCGGTCGGCGTCTTCTGGCTCGCGCACATCTACGCCGCCGTCGTGGCCAGCCGGGCCGATCACCCGACGCCGCCGCTGCTGGCCTCGCTGCGGCACGGCGTCGCGCACACGTCCGGCATGGTGATCGCGATGGTGATCCCGGCGCTGCTGCTCCTGCTCGCCGTCCTCGGGTGGGTCGAGGAATACACCGCGTACTACCTCGCCCTGGCCAGCGGCGTGGTGCTGCTGGCGCTCATCGGCCTGGGCAATGCGATCCGCAACGGCAGCACGTGGCCGTGGCGCATCGCCGGCATGCTGTCGACCATCACACTGGGACTGCTGGTGATCGCGCTCAGTGCGATCGTGCACTGACCCGTCGGCCGGGTCGGTTTCGATACCCTGGCTGGGTGAAGACGTTCGACGGACTGTTCGCGGAGCTGACCGGCACCGCGCACGAGCGTCCGGCGGGGTCGGGCACCGTCGCGCAACTGGACGCCGGCGTGCACGCCATCGGCAAGAAGATCGTCGAGGAGGCCGCCGAGGTGTGGATGGCGGCCGAGTACGAGTCGTCGGATGCCGCGGCCGCCGAGATCTCGCAGCTGCTGTATCACCTCCAGGTGCTGATGCTCGCCAAGGGCCTCACGCTCGAAGACGTCTACCGACATCTCTGAGCAGCCCCGTCACCGTCCGCACCGACACCGAAAGCACGTCATGCTGCGAATCGCCGTGCCCAACAAGGGCTCGCTGGCCGACACCGCCGCCGAGATGCTCGCCGAGGCGGGTTACACCGGACGCCGCGACCCGAAGGACCTGTTCGCGTCCGACCCGCACAACGACGTCGAGTTCTTCTACCTGCGCCCCCGCGATATCGCGACCTACGTCGGCTCCGGCGCGCTGGACGTCGGCATCACCGGCCGCGACCTGCTCTTGGACGCCCGCATGCCCGGCGCCCGCGAGATCGAAGCCCTCGGCTTCGGCGAATCGACGTTCCGGTTCGCCGGGCCCCCGGGGCGGTTCGGCGAGCTCGCCGACCTGCACGGTGTGCGGGTCGCGACGGCCTACCCCGGACTCGTCGACGGCTACCTCGACGAGCACGACGTCGCCGTCGACCTGGTGCCCCTGGACGGCGCGGTGGAGTCGGCGGTGCAGCTGGGAGTGGCGGATGCCGTGGCCGACGTCGTTTCGACCGGCACGACCCTGCGCCAGGCGGGGCTGGAGATCTTCGGGCCGGTGCTGCTGCAGTCCGAGGCGGTGCTCATCGGCGCACCGCACGACGTCGAGGGCACCGATACGCTGCTGCGGCGCCTGCGCGGCGTCATGGTGGCACGCCGCTACGTGCTGATCGACTACGACCTGCCCGCCCACCTCGTCGACGAGGCGGTGGCGGTGGCGCCGGGCATCGAGTCGCCGACGATCTCGCCGCTGCGCGACCCCGCGTGGGTCGCGGTGCGGATCATGAGCCCCCGCGAGGGCGTGAATCAGGTCATGGACGCCCTGTACGCGATCGGCGCCCGGGCGATCCTGGTCACCGAGATCCACGCGGCGAGGTTGTGACATGACCCTGGTGTGCCGTGTCATCCCGTGCCTGGACGTCGCCGCGGGGCGCGTTGTCAAAGGGGTCAACTTCGAGAACCTGCGCGACATGGGCGATCCGGTCCAGCTCGCCCGGCGGTACTTCGAGCAGGGTGCCGACGAACTGACGTTCCTCGACGTGACGGCAACGGTGGACGATCGAGCGACGACGTACGACGTCGTGCGCCGCACGGCCGAAGAGGTGTTCATCCCGCTCACGGTCGGCGGCGGCGTGCGCACCGCCGATGATGTGGCCCGCCTGCTGTCCGAGGGCGCCGACAAGGTGGGCGTCAACTCCGCCGCGATCGCCCGACCGCCGCTCGTCGACGAGATCGCCGACCGCTTCGGCGCACAGGTGCTCGTGCTCTCGCTCGACGTGAAACGCTCCGACGCGACGCGCTCCGGATTCGTCGTGACCACCCACGGCGGCCGCGTCGAGACCGCGCTGGATGCGCTCGACTGGGCGCGCGAGGCGATCGAGCGCGGTGCCGGCGAGCTGCTGGTCAACTCGATCGACGCGGACGGCACCCGGTCGGGATTCGACCTCGAACTGGTCGCGCTGATGCGCGAGTTGTCCAGCGTCCCGGTGATCGCCTCCGGCGGCGCGGGCGAGGCCGCCGATTTCCCGCCGGCGATCCGAGCCGGCGCGGACGCCGTGCTCGCGGCATCCGTCTTCCACTCCGGACAGCTCACCGTCGCCGACGTCAAGGCGGCCCTGACCGACGATGGAATCGAGGTCCGCGAATGACCGAGCCAATCGACGAGCGCATCGGCCGTGTCGCCTTCGACGACCGCGGCCTGGTCGCCGCCATCATCCAGCAGGACGGCACCGGCGAGGTGCTGATGCTGGGGTGGATGGATGCCGAGGCGCTGCGTCGCACGCTGACCACCGGCCGGGTCACCTTCTGGTCGCGGTCGCGCCAGGAGTACTGGCGCAAAGGCGACACGTCCGGCAACGTCCAGCTCGTGCGCGGCGCACGCCTGGACTGCGACGGCGACGCGGTCCTGATCACGGTCGACCAGATCGGGCCGGCCTGCCACACCGGCACCCGGACGTGCTTCGACAGCGACGATCTAGAGCCGGTCGCCGGTCCGCCGCGATGATCCGGCGGGCGCGGCTGATCGCCGTCGTCGCCACCGTCGCGGCGGGTGGGCTCGGGGTGATCTCGGCGACGCAGACGTGGCTGGTGGCGACGCTGGTCGGGGTCGCGGTCGACGCGCTGCCCGTGCCCGGAGCCACCGCCGTGCCGGTGCTGGCACCGTTGAGCCTCGCGGTGCTCGCGCTGGGGCTGGCGCTGTCGATCGTCGGGATCGTGCTGCGCTACGTCTTCGGTGTGCTCAGCATCGCGATCGGAGTCCTCCTCGTCGTCGTCACCGGGCAGGTCGCGGTCGGCCACCCGGTGTCGGCTGTGGCCTCGGCGGTGACGGATGCCACCGGCATCACCGGCGCGGATGCCGTGGCATCCCTCGTCGGCGACGTCACACCGACCCCGTGGCCGGTGATCGCGCTGGCCGGCTGGGTGGTGCTCGTCGCGGCGGGGGTGCTGACCCTGATCACCGCCCGGCGGTGGCGCGGCGCCGGCCGTCGGTTCCGCACCGACGCCACGGCTTCGCCGGGCCAGGACGCAGGGCCCGCGCCGACCGCGGGCGAAGCATCCGGACCCCTCGACGCGGTCGATTCCTGGGACGGCCTGTCCCGGGGCGACGATCCCACCGCCGGGGCGCCGCCCCGCTAGACTGTCGCCGGAATGCGCGGCCTCGCGGCGCCACCTCGAAGGAGACTGATGAGCAACCCGATCGGCGACCCCGGACACGGACACTCGACGGCATCGTGGGCAGCCGTCGTGATCATGCTCGTCGCCATCGCGGTCGGCACGTTCGCGTTCTTCATCGGGATCGAGTGGCTCGTGTGGACCTCGGCCGCCCTGATCGTCGTGGGGCTCATCGTCGGGTGGGCGCTCGCCAAGGCCGGCTACGGCGTCAACGGGGCCAAGTCCGCGCCGAAAGAGCATTGAGCACGCGCACCGAGCGAGGCTCGGCGAGCCCGAGCATGCTCGCCGACCTCACGGCCGGCGCCGTCCAGGACGCCCGGGAGCGGGCATCCGCACGCCCCTACTCAGCGGTCGAAGAAGCCGCTGCCGCCCGCCCCGCCGCGCGTGACGCGCTCGCCGCCCTGGCGCCGGCCGACCACGTGAAGATCATCGCCGAGGTGAAGCGCGCCTCTCCCTCTCGCGGCAACCTGGCCGACAT
>CAXTES010000086.1:0-12295 GCA_964243215.1 uncultured Microbacterium sp.
TGCTGGGGCTGCGGATCCTGCCGATCGTCAACGAGAACGACACGGTGGCCACCCATGAGATCCGCTTCGGCGACAACGACCGGCTCGCCGCACTGGTCGCGGAGCTGATCGGCGCGGACGCTCTCATCCTGCTCAGCGACATCGAGTCGCTGTACACGCGGCCTCCCGACCTGCCCGGCGCCGAACCCATCGACCACATCGCGTTCGGCGACGACCTGCACGGCTACGAGTTCGGCTCGGTGGTCGTCAACAGCCTCGGCACCGGGGGAGCGGCCACGAAGGTGTCGGCGGCGCGGATGGCCGCGGCATCCGGCGCGGGGGTGCTCGTCACCAGCGCCGACCTCATCGACCGCGCGCTGGCCGGCGACCGGATCGGGACCTGGTTCGAACCGGACACCGCACCTGCTCGCGCCGTCGCGACCGAACCGGCGCCGACCCCTGCGACCGCATCGCCCGTCGATAAACTGAGCGGATGACGACGACCGCCACGACCGCGCGGGAGCGGATGCAACGGGCCAAGGATGCCTCGCGGGGTGTCGGCCTGCTCTCGGACGCGGCCAAGCGCGATGCGCTGCGCGCGATCGCCGACGCCATCGACGCATCCACCGTCGACATCGTCGAAGCCAACGCCGACGATCTGCACCGGGGCCGCGAGACCGGGCTGTCCGACGCCCTGCTGGACCGGCTTCGGCTGGACCCGCAGCGGGTGACATCGCTCGCTGCGGCGGTCCGCGACGTCGCCGAGCTGCCAGACCCGGTCGGGCGCATCCTCGACGAGCGCATTCTGCCCAACGGCGTCTCGCTGCAGAAGGTCTCGGTGCCGTTCGGCGTCGTCGGGTCCATCTACGAGGCGCGGCCCAACGTGACCGTCGACATCGCCGCGCTCGCACTGCGCTCGGGCAACGCGGTCGTGCTGCGCGGCGGTTCCGCCGCCGAGTCGACGAATGCGGCGCTGGTGCGGGTGATGCGAGGCGCTCTGGTCGACGCGGGGGTCGACCCGGAGGCGATCCAGACCGTCGACGACTTCGGGCGCGATGGAGCCAGGGAGCTGATGGCGGCGCGCGGGCTGGTCGACGTGCTCGTGCCGCGCGGCAGCGCGCAGCTGATCGAGACCGTCGTCACCGAGTCGTCGGTGCCGGTCATCGAGACCGGGGCCGGCGTCGTGCACATCGTCCTGGATGCCAGTGCCCCCCTGGACTGGGCGCGCGACATCGTCGTGAACGCCAAGGTGCAGCGGCCGAGCGTGTGCAACGCCGTCGAGACGGTGCTGGTGCACCGCGACGCCGCGGACCGGCTCGTCGGTCCCGTCGTCGCCGCGCTGCAGCAATCCGGCGTGACCGTGCACGGCGACGCGGCCGTCGCATCCCTCGCTTCCGCGATCGTGCCGGCAACGGACGACGACTGGGCCACCGAGCACATGAGCCTCGACCTGTCGATGCGCGTCGTCGACGATCTGGATGACGCGCTCGATCACATCCGGCGCTACTCCACGCATCACACCGAATCGATCATCACCGAGGATGCCGGCAACGCCGAGCGGTTCCTCGCCGAGGTGGACTCCGCCGTGGTGATGACCAACGCGTCGACACGGTTCACCGACGGCGGCGAGTTCGGCTTCGGCGCCGAGATCGGCATCTCCACCCAGAAGCTGCACGCGCGCGGACCGATGGGACTGGCCGAACTGACCAGCAGCAAGTGGCTTGCCCGGGGATCCGGACAAGTGCGGGACTGACCCCATAGACTTGCTGCGCGCCGACGACGAACCACTCGAACGGAGTCCCGATGACCCTCGCAACGCTGATCGCCCTCGCCACGGGGGAGACCGAGCATTCGGGCAACACGGCGCTCGAGACGATCGTGTTCCCGATCATCGCGCTGAGCGTGTTCGGGCTGCTGGCTCTGGTGACCGTGTCGTATCGGAACGTCGCGAACCGTCACGTGAACAAGGCCGACGCGTACGCACGCACTCACGAGACCGACGTCGAGCGGGCGGGGCACGGGCATTAAGCCCACCGCATGACGGTGACGCGCCCCCCGCGCATCGGGGTGATGGGCGGGACGTTCGATCCCATCCACCACGGTCACCTGGTGGCCGCGAGCGAAGTCGCCGAGTCGTTCGACCTCGACGAGGTCGTGTTCGTGCCCACCGGCCAGCCGTGGCAGAAGCACGAGGTCAGCCCGAGCGAGCACCGGTACCTGATGACGGTGATCGCCACCGCATCCAACCCGCGATTCACGGTGAGCCGGGTCGACATCGATCGGGAGGGACCGACGTACACGATCGACACGCTGCGGGATCTGCAGGCCCAGCATCCCGACGCGGAACTGTACTTCATCACCGGCGCGGATGCCGTAGCGCAAATTCTCAGTTGGAGAGACCATGATGAACTGTGGGGACTCGCCCACTTCGTCGCGGTCTCGAGACCGGGTCACGTGCTCAGCACGGCCGGCCTCCCGAGCGATGGCGTGAGTCAACTCGAGATCCCCGCCCTCGCGATCTCCTCCACCGACTGCCGGAATCGCGTCCATAACGGCCACCCTGTGTGGTACCTCGTTCCCGACGGGGTCGTCCAGTACATTGCGAAGCATCACCTCTATCGGAGCCAGGCATGAGCACACCCGAGCAGCCGAACACTCCGCCGCTGACCCGACGGCAGTTGCGCGAGATCCGTAACACCGGCGCGACGCCCGTCGTCGGCCCCATCGACGGCGTGGAGCCCGGCGTTGAGGAGGACACGTTCGTCGTGCAGCGCCCGAGCAGAACGGCCACGCAGGGCGCATCCGCCGAACAGCCCGCACCCGTCGCGGTGCTGCCCAAGCCCGCTGTGCCCGTCGCCGTTCCGCCGGCACCCGTTCCCGACGCGAGCGTCGACCTGGGTGTCTCGCCGCTGACTCGGCGCCAGGCGCGCCAGCAGGAGCGGATCCGCACCGCATCGGTTCCGGTGATCACCCCGGAGCTGGCCGCGCAGTTCGCGTCGACCACCGCTGTCGACGACGCGGATGGCGCCGGCGAGACGCTCGTGCAGGTCGCGGACGTCGAGGATGAGGCAACCGAGGATCGCCCTGTGGTCGCCGCCGACTTCGGGGCGGAACTGCTCGCCGGGGAGCCGGCGAAGACCGAACTGCCGCCCACCTTCGATCAGCTCATCTCGCGCGACACCGCCTCGGCGGGTTCGGTGGCTACCCCGAACGCGCTGATCCTGTCCCAGACGCCGTCGTCGGGTCCGCTGACGGGCCCGATCGCCTCGACGGGCGAGGTGCTGGTCACCGGTTCGTACGACCTGCCGGAAGGCCTGGGGTCCACCGGTCACGCGCCGGGCGTCGCCGACGGCAAAGAGGTCGACGCGGTGCTCGTCGACGGCGAGCTGCCGGCCCACTCGTCGCCGACGCCCATCGCCGCCAGCGCCGCGATCAGCACGGTCAAGACCGACGGCGAGATCATCCGTCCGCCCGCACCCGAGAAGGGCAGCAAGCTCATGCTCACCCTGGCCATCACCGCGAGCGCGCTCGCGCTCGCACTGGTGGGCGTGCTGATCCTGGCCTTCGTGACCGGAGTGTTTTCGTGACGGCAACCCCACAGGCCGTGGATGTGCTTCAGATCGCCGCGCATGCGGCGGAGGCCACCGGCGGGGAGGATCTGGTCGCGCTGGACGTGTCGGGCCCGCTGCCGCTCGTGGACATCTTCCTGCTGGTCACCGGGCGCAGCGAGCGCAACGTCGCCGCGATCGCCGATGAGATCGAGGAGAAGCTGCTCGAGGCCGGCGTCAAGCGTCTGCGCCGGGAGGGCCGCGCCGAGGCGCGGTGGGTGCTGCTGGATTTCGGCGATCTCGTCGTGCACGTGTTCCACGAGTCCGAGCGGGTGTATTACGGGCTCGAGCGGCTCTGGAAGGACTGCCCGGTGGTGCCCATCTCACAAAGCACCCGGGCCTGATGTAGTAATCTTGTCGGGTTGCCCCGTACCGTTCGGGGCGGCGTACGGGCCTGTGGCGCAGCTGGTAGCGCACCTGCATGGCATGCAGGGGGTCAGGGGTTCGAGTCCCCTCAGGTCCACCATCCGTTCTGCCGCCGTGGCGACGCTGCGGCAGGACCCCCGTCTGACATGATCGCCGAGTGATGCGGCAGCAGCGGGGCGTTGTCGTGCGGCGCTGGCTGATCACCGCGGCCGTCGTTGCCGCGGTCGTCGGTGCCGGCGTGCTGGCGTGGTCCGTCGTCCCGCCCATCGTTTCGGCGGCGATGACGCACACCGCCGAGACCGACGAGACGGTGGTGCTGCTGTCCGGCACCGCGGACGCGACCGTCGCCGTGCCCGCCGGCTGGTCGGTGCATCCGGCGTTCAACGACGCCTCACGGGTCGGGCTGAGCAGTCCCGACGGCGAGATGACGGTGCAGTTCGCGCTGACGACGGCGACGGATGCGGCAGCCACCGCGCGGGCGTTGGTGTCGGATCCTCTCGGAGACGAGGTGCGTGAGCCCGACGGCGCCGGTCGCGAACTTGTGCATGCCCGCACCACCGCCGGCGACACGGTCGCAGGGTCGCTCGACGGCGGCGATGTCGCGGTCGCGTTCTCGTCGACGCCGTCGCCCGGTTACGACGCCGAGCTTGCCCATCTTCTCGACGGAATCGCGTTCCCGCCGTGAGAGCCCGAGCCGCACTCGTGGCCGCAGCCGTCGCGATGCTGGTCGTGCTGTCCGGCTGCGCGCCCGAGCACGACCCGTCGTGGCGGCCGGTGCAGTGGCCCGTCTACGGTCAGGTCGTCGACGAAGCGCCTACCACCGTCGCTCCCACCGCGGTGGCGACCGCGGGCCAGCGACTTCGCAACGACGACGTGCGGATCGAGGCGCGGTGGGCCTACCTCCCGGGCACGCAACCGGTCAACGGCGTGATCTCGCAGGTGGTCCACGGAGCGGTGGCGGCGCAGTCGCAGGCGTCCGGCATCCCGTACCACCCGCAGGCGTATGCCGCCGGGGCGGGACTGGGCGACCGCGGCTGCGTGCAGGACGCCACCGCCGCTTCGGCGGCCGACCTGCTCGGCGCGGCGACCGACGTGCACGCGGTGGTGGTGTGCGACATCGTCCGCGCCTCGGGCGCGGTGTTCGGCGAACGACTGCGCGTGGTGCAGGGCTCGGCATCCGCTGTGCAGTCCGACACCACGACGATCGTGTACACCGACATCGGCTCCGGTCAGGTCGGCACCGCGCACGACCTGTTCGCCGATGTGGGGAAGCTCTGGGACGACCTCATCGAAGTGCTGCGCAGGGATGCCGGCAGCCTCAGCGTCCGGACCCCCGACGCCCCGACCGCCGACGACCTCGCTTCGCTCGCGCCGGCGCTGGACTCGGCGACATTCGGCGCGAGCCAGCTCGTGCTTCAGCTGCCCGTCGGATTCACCGCGCCGGCCCTGCGCGACCTCGCCGGGGTACCGGCATCCACGCCCGACAAGCCCGTGTTCGTCGCCCTCGACACGGATGCCATCGCCGACGCCCTCTCGCCGCTCGGACTCGCCGTCGCCGATGCCGCCGGCCCGACCACCATCACCGCGAGTGCGGGTGCCGGGTTCGACCGCGTGGACTGCGATCTCATGCCCTGCATGGCGCTGACCCTCGACGACGGGCCGTCCGACTACACCCCGGGCATCCTCGACGTGCTGCACGATCAGCACGCCGCCGCCACCTTCTACGAGCTGGGCCAGAACGCGCAACGCCACCCCGACACCGTGCGTCGAGTGGCCGCGGAGGGTCACCAGGTGGGCAATCACACCTGGAACCATCCGTACCTGACCAAGCTCGACGACGCGGCGATACGGTCGCAGCTCGGATCCACCGCGCAGGTGCTGCGGGATCTGTCCGGGCAGCCGGTGACCACCTTCCGTCCGCCGGGCGGTTTCATCGACGACCACGTCCTGGCGATCGCCGGCGAGACCGCCGTGCTGTGGAGCGTGGACACCCGCGACTGGGCCGGCCCGGCGGATGCCACGCTGCTGCGCTACGCGATCGACACGCCGGCGCCGAGCACGATCATGCTCATGCACGACATTCAGCCGGTCACGTCTCGGGTGTTCCCGGACGTCGTGGCGGGCCTGAACGATCGCGGCTTCGCCCTGGTCACCATCGACACGCTGTTCGGCGGGACGCCACCGCCGGGGATCGTCCGGCACGGTCCCTGACCCCTTGCGTCGGCCACGGCGGGGAGGGACGCTGGACCGGATGAAAAGGCGCTCGACGACGCCGGCGCCCCCGGCAGCGGCTCCCCGTATCGTCATCGCGGCGTGCCTGACCGCCGCCCTGCTCGCCGTGACGGCGTGCACTGCCGAGCCGACCGCCGTCGCCTCCCCGCCGGTCACGACCCCCGCCGCGACGCCCACCGCGACCGTGACGCCGACGGTCGCGGCATCCCCGGCTCGGCCGTCGGGGGAGGCGCAGACGGTGATCGGCGACCTGACCGCGCCATGGTCGGTCGCACCACTGTCGGACGGCGGCGCCCTCATCAGTGAGCGCGGTGACGGCACGGTGCTCGAGATGTCGGCCGGCGGGCAGGTCCGCACCGCAGGCGTCGTGCCCGACGTGGTCTCCGGCGGCGAGTCGGGGCTGAACGGGCTCGCCGTCTGGAAAGGCGACGGCGGCACGTGGCTGTACGCGTATCACGGGGCATCCGACGACAACCGGGTGGTGCGGATGCCGCTTCACGGCGCCGCCGGCACCTACAGTCTCGGCGCGCCCGAGGTGATCTTCACCGGCATCGCACGTGCGCAGAACCACGACGGCGGACGGATCGCGTTCGGGCCGGACGGTTTCCTGTATGTCACCACCGGCGACGCCGGCGATCGCCCGTCATCGCAGGATCCCGCCTCCGTGAACGGCAAGATCCTCCGGCTCACCCCGGAGGGCGCCCCGGCGCCGGGCAACCCCTACGGCAACGCCGTCTGGTCGCTGGGGCACCGCAACGTGCAGGGCATCGCCTGGTCGAACGACGGCACGATGTGGGCGAGCGAGTTCGGGCAAGACACCTGGGACGAATTGAACCGCATCGTCCCGGGCGGCAACTACGGCTGGCCGATCGTGGAGGGCACGGCGGGCGACCCGCGCTTCGTCGATCCGGTGGCGACATGGGCCACTAGCGACGCCAGCCCCAGCGGGATCGCGGTGGTCGGCGCGACGGTGTTCATCGCGGGCCTGCGCGGCGAGCGGCTGTGGGCGGTCGACGTCGCCGGCGGTGCCGCCACCGGGTCGCCGGAGGAGGTGCTGACCGGTCAGGGCCGGCTGCGGGATGTCGTCCGCGCGCCCGACGGTGCACTGTGGGTGCTGACCAACAACACCGACGGGCGCGGATCGCCGCGCGCGGGCGACGACGTGCTCCTGCGGCTGCCGCTGGACACCGGCCGCTGAGTGGGTCAGCGGATACGGTGAGAGCGTGACCCCCGCGCCCCGGTGCCCGACGTGCCGCCACTTCGAGTACCTCGACACGCTCGTCTGCGAGTACTGCGGGACCGAGCTGGGATTCCAACTGCTGACGCGCCGGTTCTACGCGGTCCGCGACAACCGCGTCGTCATCGACGGTGCGACCTGGTATACCTGCTCGAACCGGGGCTGGGGATGCAACTGGCTGGTGCGCGAAGACGCACCGGCGGGCCGCTGCTTCTCGTGCCGGCTCACCCGCACCGCCCCGGACCCCGGCGACACCATCGCGATGGAGAAGCTCGCCAAGACCGAGGAGGCCAAGCGGCGTCTCGTCCTGCAGCTGGGCGACCTGGGGCTGCCGATCGTGCCGTGGTACGTGCAGTCGGGCGGGTTGGGGTTCGACCTGCTGTCGAGCATCTCGCTGGGCCGGCGGGTGACCATCGGGCACGCCAACGGCATCATCACGCTCGATCTGGCCGAGAACCTCGACGACCGGCGGGAGGCACTGCGGGTGCGGCTGGGGGAGCCCTACCGCACGATGCTCGGCCACCTCCGCCACGAGGTCGGTCACTACTACCAGAACGTGCTGGTCACCGACGATGCCACGTGGGCCCGGTGCCGGGAGCTGTTCGGCGACGAGCGGGCGAGCTATCGCGACGCGCTCGCGCGTCACTACGCCACCGGCGCCCCGGACACCTGGCGCGAGTCGTTCATCTCGGAGTACGCCACGATGCATCCGTGGGAGGACTTCGCCGAGACGTTCGCCCACTACCTGCACATCACTGGCACCCTGCAGACCGCCGCGGCGATCGGCATCCGGCTGGATGCCGGAGTGTCGAATCTGCGCGACACCGACGTCGTCCCGCTGGATTCCTACCGCGACGTCGGTGTGCAGCTGCTGCTGGCGGACTGGGGGTGGATGTCGGAGGCGTTCAACCGCATCAATCGCTCGATGGGCTTCGGCGACCTGTATCCGTTCGACATCGTCGCTCCGGTGGCCCGCAAGCTCGGTTTCGTGCACGACCTCGTGACGCGGGCGCCGCTGACCACCGAACAGCAGGTGGCGCTGGCGATGCCGCAGCAGGCCGATCCGGTCTGACCTCGCGCGCTGACGGCTCAGGCCGCGGCCTGCTCGAGAGCCTGTTCGGCGCGCTCGGAACTGCCCTCGGATAGCCCCCGGTCGATCCCGCGGCGGACCGCGAGCCACATCCCGATGCCGATGAGGAAGACAAGGCCCTCGCTCACGGTCAGCGACCAGATGATGCCCGCCAGGCCGAACCAGGCGTTGCCCAGCAGCACGATCGGGATGAAGAGGATGCCCTGCCCGATCGACATGACGATCGCCGGCACCGCCCGGCCCGTCGCCTGGAACAGCGACGTCAGAAGTCCGGCGAAACCGTTCGCGATCATCGCGACGAGCTGCGCCGTCAGGATCGTGGCGCCGATCGCGAGGACCGAGCGATCCGACACGAAGGCTGAGAACAGCGGCTCACGGAACACGAAGACCGTCGCAGCCGAGACGATGCCGATGCCGCCGACGGTGATCGCGGATGCCCGCACCGCCGATCCGAGACGCCGTCGGTCTCCCTTGCCGTAGGAATAGGCCAGCAGCGGCAGCACGCCCAGCGTGACGCCCATGACGAGGAACTCCGGAACCTGTGCGATGCGCACCGCGACGCCCATGGCCGCCAGCGCACTGTCGCCGTACGCGACGGCGAGGTTGTTCAGCACCAGGGAGGTGACGATCAGGAACGATGCCTGCAGCAGCTCGCCGACGCCGACGCCGAAGACGGGGCGCAGCACCGCGGGCGAGAGCGTGAACCACCGCGGCGCGAGACTCACGTGCTCGCTGTGCCGGTGCAGCCACGTGGCGAAGTAGACGACGACGCCGAGGTTCGACAGGCCCATCGCCAGTGCCGCGCCGGCGACTCCCCAGCGCAGCACGAGGATGAAGAGGATGTCGAACGCGATGTTCGCCACCGTCGACGCGATCAGTCCGATCATCACCTGACGCGCAGCGCCCTCGGACCGCACGATCTGCTCCAGACAGAACGCCGCGGCCAGCACCGGAACGAAGACCAGCAGGACGGCGACATAACCGCTCGTGGCCGCCGCCGCCGCGGCATCCGCACCGAGGAGCCCGACGAGCGGATGCAGCAGCAGCAGGCCGGCGCCGCCGAGCGCGGCGCCGGCGAGGATCGATCCCCAGAGTGCGAACGACGAGACGTGCTTGACCTGTGCGGCTCGGGCCGGATCGTTCTCGGCCATGCCGAGCAGTCGGGAGATCAGGGCGCCGCCGCCGACGCCGAACACCCCGCCGACGGCCATGACCAGCCCGAGCAACGGCGTGCCGAAGGTGACCGCGGCCAGCAGGGTGGCGTCGTGCAGCGAGCCGATGAAGCCGGCATTGATGACGTTGTAGACGGCGCCGACGATCATCGCGGCAGCCATCGGCACGCACAGGTGCACGAGCGCGCGGACGATCGGGGCGGCGGAGAGATACCACCGGTTGGTGCCGACGGCGTCGGCGGGCCGGTTCTGGTTCGAGTTGCTCATGACTGCTCCTTTCCGGGCAGGTTCGAGCGCACGCCGACGGACGCCGGCGCGGCGGTGGGGGATGCGATGGGCGGCCGCGCCGCGCATCGATGTCAGGACCGGGTGGGTTCTGGCAGTTGTGCGGTGATCTTCGTCAGCAGGGCGTGCAGGGCCTTGCGCTCGGCGGCGTCCAGAGGCGCGAGGATCGTGTCCTGGACGGCGGCGATCGCGTCGTCGAATCCGGCTATCAGTGCGGTGCCAGCCGGGGTGGCGTAGACGCGTTTGCTGCGCTCGTCGCCGGTTTCGGTGCGACGCTCGATCAGTCCGCGGCGTTCGAGACCCTGGAGCAGGCTCGAGACGCTCGCCGCACTGGTGCGGCTCACCCGGGCGATGTCGCGCTGGATCGAACCCGGATTCTGCACCAGGTAGCCCAGGACGAAGCTCTGCTCGCGCGTGAGGTCACGCTCTCGCACCCAGTCCTGACCCGCCATCATCTGCGCCCATCCGATCCAGCGCAGCAGATCCAGCGTGCTGAGCGAACCGTTCTCGGCATCCTGCATAGTTAGAACTATAACTGTCAGATCTCGTACTGTCAAACATCGAAGAGATCCTTGAGAGGTGCCGCTCTTAAACTGGGGCCATGTGCCTTCCGTCCCGTCTGTTTCCGACTGCCGCCGGGCAGCCGTGACGTCGTTCGCCCGCGGCCAGCGGCTCATCGGTCCCGCGACGCACTACGTGGACAATCAGCCGCCGTGGCGCGTGGACATCGACGAATACGGGATGAACGCGCCGCTGGTCGATGCGGTCCGTGGCTTCGGGGCCGCGTGGGCCGATGACGACCTCCGCGAGGCCGGAACCCTGGTCGGATCCCTCGACTTTCAGCGCGACGCCCATCTCGCCGACACCCACACGCCGGTGGCGCACTCCCACGACCGGTGGGGCTTCCGGCTCTACGAGGTGGAGTACGACCCGTCGTATCACCGGGTCCTCGCCGCCGCCATCGCCCGCGGCGCCCACACGTCGGCGTGGGCGGATCCGCGCCCCGGCGCCGGCGTGGCCCGGGCGGCCATGTTCATGCTGTTCGCCCAGGTGGAGCCGGGCCATGCCTGCCCGGTGTCGATGACCCACGCCGCCGTGGCATCCCTGCGCGAATCGCCGTGGATCGCGGACACGTGGCTGCCGCGGATGTACTCGCGCGAGTACGACCCGCGCCTGCTGCCGGCCGAGGAGAAATCCAGCGCGCTGATCGGCATGGCCATGACGGAGAAGCAGGGCGGCTCGGACGTGCGTGCGAGCACCACCGTCGCCACCGCGATGGGCGGCCGGGCGTACTCGATCACCGGTCACAAGTGGTTCTGCTCAGCGCCGATGTCGGACGGCTTCCTCATCCTCGCTCAAACCAGGCACGGCCCCGTCGAAGAGGGCCTGTCGTGCCTGTTCGTGCCGCGGATGCTGCGCGGCGGCCGGCGCAACGTGTTCCGCATCCAGCGTCTGAAGGACAAGCTCGGCAACCGTTCCAACGCGTCGGCCGAGGTCGAGTTCGAAGGCACCGTGGGAACCCTGGTGGGCGAACCCGGCCGCGGTGTGCGCACGATCATCGAGATGGTGCAGCGGACCCGCCTGGACTGCGTGCTCGGCACGGCGGCGGGCATGCGCCAGGCGGTCGCCGAGGCGGTGTGGCACGCGCGTGGCCGCAGCGCCTTCGGGTCACTGCTGGTGGATCAGCCGGCGATGACGGCGGTCCTGGCGGACCTCGCCCTCGAGTACGAGGCGGCGATGCTGACCGGACTGCGGCTCGCTCAGGCGTTCGATTCGGATGCCTCCGACCACGACATCGCCTTCCGGCGCATCGCGACGCCGGTCGCGAAGTACTGGGTGTGCAAGCGAGGACCGCAGCACGCGTACGAGGCGCTGGAGTGTCTGGGCGGCAATGGGTACACCGAAGCGTTCCCGCTGGCGCGCCGGTATCGCGAGCAGCCCGTTATGGCCATCTGGGAGGGTTCGGGGAACGTGATCGCGCTCGACGTCCTGCGCGCCCTCACCCGCGACCCCGAGTCGGCGGCGGCATTCGCCGAGGAGCTCGCCACCACCACGGGATCATCGGCGCTGCTCGACGCGCATGTCGAGCGGACGCTGCGCTTGCTCGACGACCTGGCCGGTGCGTCGGCCGCCGACGCGCAGCCGCAGGCGCGACGGCTGGCGGAGGACCTGGCTCTCGCGCTGCAGGCCTCGCTGATGCTGCGTCACGCCCCGTCGCCCGACGCCGACGTGTTCATCCGCGCCCGGCTCGGACCCGATCGGAGCACGCAGTACGGTGTGCTGCCGCGGGGCGCGGATGCCGCGGCCATCGTCGCGCGTCACTGAC
>CAXTES010000087.1:0-12184 GCA_964243215.1 uncultured Microbacterium sp.
AATTCGGCCCGCTAACCGGGCTCATCGGGTAACGAATGCGTAACAGAACGGAGATCGATCAAGCCGCAGGGTGCGGCGCCCATTCACCCGGGTCGGCTTCCGTTGCCATGGATTTCTGTCGAAGTGCCACGGGTCGTGCGTCGTATACACCGCGTACGCTCGGCGGAATGTCAGAAGAACGCGACGAATCAACGCCCGGCGGCACCGTCGCGAGCGATGCCACCATGCTGGTGCGCCGGCTTGTCGGCGAAGTGATGGTCGGTGGCGACCTCGACTTGCTTCCGCAGCTGGTCGTCGCAGATCAGGTGGAGCCGATGCGGCGCTGGATCTCGCCGTTCCGTCAGTCCTTCCCTGACATCCAGATGCAGATCGTCGCGGTGATCGCAGACGGGGACAGGGTCGCGGCGCATTTCCGATGCTCCGGCACGCTGCTCGGCGCGTGGCGCGGGCATGAGCCAACCGGCGCGCGCTTCGAGAACGTCGACGAGCTGTACTTCTTCCACGTCATCGACGGGCGCCTGCAGAGCGTGGGCGGCGTCGAAGACAACGCCAGCCGGTCAGCGCAGCTCGGACTCTGACCGCCTGACCGGTACGCACCAGGATTCGGCGACTGACATGTCCGTCTCTATCGATTCCGTAATTTCGGCGTCGTTGAGTCGTCGTCGTTCACTGCTCAGCACCGCGCCGGCTCGCTCAGCCCGGCCGCTGCACGCGCGCCAGCAGCACCCCAAGGGCGCGCACCTCGTCGTCGGACAGATCGTCGAACAGCGGCGACACCCGATCGACGACATCCCGCTCGAACCGATCGACGTGGCGGCGCGCGCCGGCGCTGAGCTGAAGCATCCGACGACGGGCGTCCGAGGGGTGCGCGACGCGGTCGACGAGCCCGGCCGCCCGCAGCCCGTCGACGAGCTGGGTGACGGCGCCGGCGGTCAGGCCCAAGCTCGCAGCGAGAAGGCCCGGGGTGACCTGTCCGCGGCTGTGCGCGAGCAGGAAGAGAGCATCGACCTGCGAGCGGGTCAGTCGGGTGGCGCCGAACGGGGTCGAGCGCGTCGCGGTCATGCGGCGCGCCACCGTCGCCACCGATTCGAGCACGTCTGCGATGGCCGATGACCGCGTGTGCCCGGCGAGCATCAGTCGCTCACGAACGGCATCTGCCCGACGAAGGTGCGGTCGTGGACCTGAGTGACCACGAAATCGGCGAAGTCGTCGCGGCTGATCTTCGTGCTCCCGTTGACGCCGACCCAGCCCACGCGGTAGTGGCCGACTCCGGGCGTGTCGAGCAGACGGGGGGCGCGCACGACCGTCCAGTCCAGACCGGACTCCTGCAGCACCCGCAGGTGGCCCTCGGCATCGGCGAGGATCTTGCCCGACAGCACTCGCAACAGGAAGCGGATGATGTGATCGGCCGCCTTCGGCTGGTCGACGCCGTCGGCGCTCAGGCCGCCGCCGGACAGGCTCACGATGCGCCTGACGCCGTGCCGCTTCATCGCGTCGACGATGAGCTGCGTGCCGTCGGTCTGAAGGGTGGGCGGCGAATCCTTGACGTGACCGAAGAGGCTGAGCACTACATCCGACCCCGCTATGGTGCGGTCGACCGCGTCGCGGTCGAGGACCGATCCGGTGAGGATCGTCAGCCTGCCGCCGGCTGACGTGTCGATCTTGCCGGGGTCGCGCACCAACGCGCGCACGTGGAAGCCGCCGGCGAGCAGCCGGTCCAGAACACGCCGACCGGTCTTGCCGGTCGCACCGAAAAGAGCCACGGTGGTCATCGAAGTAGTTTAGTCACTAAAGCTTCCACCGAGGGCACGATGCCACGAGGCTGGCAAACCTCACATCACGTCGAGAAGCGCGTGAGGAACTCGCGCGTGCGGTCCTCGCGCGGCGCGCCGAACACCTGCGCGGGTGTGCCGGACTCCAGCACACGACCGCCGTCGAGGAAGACCACGCGGTCGGCGACGTCGCGCGCGAACGCCATCTCGTGCGTCGCCATCACGATCGTCATGCCGTCACGCGCGAGGTCTCGCACGAGCTCGAGCACCTCACCGACGAGCTCCGGATCCAGCGCCGAGGTGACTTCGTCCAGCAGCAACAGGTCGGGGTCCGTGGCCAGTGCCCGTACGATCGCGACCCGCTGCTGCTGACCGCCCGAGAGTCGGTCGGGATGCATGCGCGCCTTGTCGGCGAGGCCGACGCGTTCCAGCAGCGCCGTGGCCGTGGCATCCGCTTCGCGCTTGGGGATGCGCTTGACGTGCCGGAGGGCGAGGGTGATGTTGTCGTGCGCGCTCAGATGCGGGAAGAGGTTGTACTGCTGGAACACGACGCCGATGCGCGACCGCACTCTGTCGGCGTTCATGCGGGGGTCGCTGATGTCGGTGTCGCCGAGTCGGATGCGCCCGTCGTCGATGGGCTCGAGCAGGTTGATCGTGCGCAGCAGCGTCGACTTGCCCGACCCCGACGCACCGATCACCGCGACCACCTCACCGCGGTCGACCGCGAGGTCGACGCCTCGCAGCACCGGGTGCTCGCCGAACGACTTCCACACGTCGGTCATGTGAAGCACCGGCACGCTCACACGATCCCCCCGATCTGCTCGCGCTCGCGCACCCTCGCGGTGTACCAGTCGGTGAGCCGGATCGTCGGGATCGCCAGCAGGATGAACAGGATGCCGGCGACGATGTACGGCGTGAAGTCGTAGGATTTCGCGGTCTCGATCTGGGCCGCCCGGACCGCGTCGACGGCGCCGAGGATGGATATCAGGCCCACATCCTTCTGCATGGACACGAAGTCGTTCATGAGGGCGGGCGTCACCTTGCGCACCGCCTGGGGCACGACCACCAGTCGCATCGACTGCGCGTGACTGAGGCCCAGCGACCGCGCGGCCTGGCGCTGCGAGGGGTGCACCGCTTCGATGCCGGCGCGCAACACCTCGGCCACGTATGCCGAGTAGGTCAGGGTGAGCGCGGCCGTGCCGAGCACGACGGGCGGGATGCGGGCGTTCAGCAGTGCAGGGACACCGAAGCCCACGAGGAAGAGCACGATGATCAGCGGCAGTCCGCGGAACACGTCGGTGTACGCCGCCACCACCGCCCGCAGCGGGAAGAACACCGGGCCGCGCAGCGTCCGGGCCGTGGCCAGAAGCGTCGCGAACACGGTCACGGTCACCACCGAGAGGCCCAGTACCTGCAGATTCACGACGAAGCCCGCCCAGACGCGCGGCAGCGACGAGACGAAGGTCTGCGGATCGAAGAACGCCGCCTGCACCGCCGCGGTGCCGGGTGAGAGCGCGAGCGCGATCCACACGATCGCCGCGACCGCGACGGTCGAAACGACGGCGACGAGCAGGGATCGCGTCGACTGCCGCCGGCGGTAGGTGCGCCGTTCGAGCTCGAGGGTGCTGGGCGTGTGCGCGACGGTCACGGCGCGGCGGAGGCGGTCACGTGAGTTTGACGACGCCCGCGCCCGAACCGAGCCACTGGTCGGTGATCTTCTGCAGTTCACCCGAGTCGCGCAGCGCGTCGACCGCGTCGCTGACCCGCGCGGTCAGCGGCGAATCCTTCTCGAGCAGGATGCCCCACTGGTCGGGAACGCCGGCCGCGGGCAGTTCCCCGACGATCACGCTGTTCTCGATCTCGACGCCGGTCGTGTAGTACGCCGTCGGCAGGTCGAGGACCAGCCCGTCGATCTGGCCGGACTCGAGGGCGAGCTTGGCGTCTTCGTTCGTGTTGAAGATGGCCGCGGGGGTGGTCGGGGCGACCGCCTCGTCGATGGTCTCGGCGCTGGTGGTGCCGACCATCGCACCGAGCACGAGATCCTTCAATCCGGCGATCGTCCTGACTCCGTCGGCTTTGGACCCCTTGATCGTCACGACGGCCTGACTCGCCTGGTAGTACGGGGTCGAGAAGTCGACGTTCTGCTCGCGATCGGGGGTGATCGAGTACTGCTGGATGTTGATGTCGAAGTTCTTCGGTCCTGGCGCGATCGCCTCGTCGAATCCGGTGCGCACCCACTCGACGTCGTCCTTCGCGAAGCCGAGCCGGTCGGCGACGGCGTATGCGACGGCGGCCTCGAAGCCCTTGCCGCTGGCCGGGTCGTCGTCGATGACGTAGGGGAAGTAGGCCGGCTCGCCGGTGGCGATGGTGAGCTTGCCGGCCGTGATGTAGCCCTCGTCGGCGGCCGCGCCCGAGGTCGTGCCGCCGCCTCCGCTGCCGGCGCAGCCGGCGAGGGTGAGGGCGACGGCGGTCGCGGCGAGCGCGGCGATCAGGCGGGTGCGCGGCATGGAGTCCTCCGGGTGCGGATGCTGCGATCAGCGTCTCACGGGCAGGACGCCGGCGTGTCATTGTCCCGCCGGTCCGGGATGCGGCGACCGCCCGCGTCGTTTTGTTACGGGCCCGCGGCCGCCCAACTCGATTACCGTGGTGGCGTGAGCGACGACTCGCTGCGCAAGGCGGTGGATGCGGCGATGCTGCCGATGGTGAAGTCGATCGGCGCGTGGGGGGTCGAGGAGGCGCACTGGCTACCGGATCGCAGCGGCTCGCCCGTGGTGTGGCTGCGGACCCGCACAGAACTCGAGCGGGTGGCGCTGCAGTCGCAGTGGTGGCTGCTGCCGCAGGTGCAGATCCTGCTGCAGCGGCTCAGTGTGCCGTACGCGATGGTGGTGCGTACGCGGCTCGAGGTGACGTCGGCCGAGGCGGAGGCCGCGCTCTTCGACGAGTGAGGTCTACCGGAGCGTCGATCGGCGCGCGAGCACGGCGTCGAGTGCCGCGCGCGCACCGGTCGTGGGCGCGACGGCCACCAGACCGCGGTACAGCCCGAGGAGGGCATCCTCGTCGACGAGACCGGTGCGGGCCCGGTCGCAGTGCACCGAGTGGATCGCCGCTTCGAGCTGGAACCGGCCGAGCGGCGCACCGAGCGCGGCGGCTCGCCGCAGCATCCGCTCGCCGTCGGTGATGAGGTCGCGTGACCACAGCGCGGTGTCCTGTTCGCTCAGCGGCGGCCAGGGATCGCCCACGCGGGCGGGGGCGCGCGACTGCGCGAAGGTCAACAGCGCCGCCAGCCCCCACGCCTCCGGTTCGGTTTCCAGCAGCGTCGCGGTGAGCATCGCCAGCCAGCACGCTTCGCTCGCCACCGATTCGCGGATGTTCTCGCCCTGCTCGAGCCAGTCGATGGCGTACGCGCCGTAGATCGCCTCGAGCACCGCGGCGAGGCGCGCCGGCATGTCGGCGCGGGTCGGCAGTGCGAACGGGATGCCGGCCACACGGATCTTGCGCTTGACCCTCACGAGCCGCTGCGCCATCGTCCGCGGGTCGGTGCCGAACGCGGCGGCGATCTGCGCCGCGTCGAATCCGAGGACCACCTGCAGCATCAGCGGCGTGCGAGTCGCCGCGTCGATCGCGGGATGCGCGCAGGCGAACAGCAGTTCGAGCCGACGGTCGGGGATCGCGTCGGCGTCGAAGGCGGAATCGTCCGCCGCGAACACGTCCTCCAGCGGGACGCTCGTGCGGTGCGCGGCGGATCCGAGCAGGTCGCGCAGACGGTTGCGAGCCACGGTGAGCAGCCACCCTTCGGGATTGCGCGGGATTCCAGAGTCCGGCCAGTTGCGCAGCGCCCGCTCGAACGCGTCCGACAGGGCGTCTTCGACGAGCGCGATGTCGCGGGTCTGGGCGGCCAATACACTCACGAGCCGGCCGTACGAGGCGCGCGCCGCGCGTTCGGCGGCGGCGCGCGCCTCTTCGGGAGGCGTCACCGCAGGACGGTGCCGCGCCATTCGCCGTCGACGAACCGAGTCGCCGTCGGACGGATCTCCACCCCGCCCCACGCGACGGGCGGGGCCTGACGTGCCCACTCGATAGCGTCGTCGAGGTCGGGCACGTCGATGACGAAGGTGCCGCCCAGCTGCTCCTTCGTGTCGGCGTAGGGTCCGTCCTGCACCTGCAGCTGGTCGTCGCGCACCCGGACGGTCGTCGCCGAACCGGTCTGCTGCAGCACCTCCGCGGACTGCAGCACGCCGGCGGCATCGAGTGCCTTGGCGTATTCGTCGAAGGCGCGCATGCCCTCTTCCCACCCGTCCTGACCGACGTCGGCGGGGTTCATCTCGGGGTAGTGCAGCAGAAGCGTATAACGCATAGGTTCGTTCCTTCCGGTCGTGTGATGCCGCTGTCACCGGAATGACGATCGACGGATGCCGCGATCGACAACGACCGCGCTACAGCTCGTCGAGCATCCGGCGCTGCTCGTCGGTGTGGCCGTCCTTCACCACGCGGCGCCCCGAGTCGTTCGACGGTGCCGGGATAGCGGAACTCGCCTCATCCGTCGTCACCCGCGTTCCGGTCGCGCGGTCGTACAACGCTTCCGCTCGGGTCTCGACGCGGTCGTCGATCGCCGCGTAGACGGCCCACCCGATCGCGATGATCACCGGCGGCAGGATGTAGCCCCAGAACCATCCGCCGACCGAGACGCGCGAGAGCAGCACGGTGAGGATCCACACGATGAATGCGACGGCCATCACGATCAGGAACTGCACGACCGCCTCACCCGCGCGGGTGCGCTGCCCGGCCGACTTGGACGCCATCGACCGGAAGGCCTTCTCGATGAGCGGCTTGACGAAGATCACCAGGGCGGTCATGACGATGCCCGCCCACAGCGCGGCCCAGCCGACCCGGGCGGGCGTGAGGAAGCCGATCAGCAGCAGCACGATGATGTTGAAGATCAGCAGCGAGACGAACCGGACGATCCACTTTCTCATGCGTCCAGCGTCGCACGCGCCCGGCTACGGCGCGAGCGGATCAGGCGATGCGAGCCAGCTGCATCACATCGTCGTCGGGCAGCACGTCGGCGACCGCGGTGACGATGATGCGACTCAGCTCGATGCGACCTGAGATCGTGGTCAGGAACGCCGTGTCCGCGGCATCCCGACCCGTCGCGATCCGCACCAGCGTCGATCGCGGCGCCAGAGTCGTCGAGTCCACGACGTGCCACGCCCCGTCGACGAACGCTTCGGCCACCGCGTGGAAGTCCATCGGGTGAAGGCCCGGCGCGTACACCGCGACCACGCGGGCGGGAACGTTCAGCGACCGCAGCAGCGCCACCGTCAGGTGCGCGTAGTCGCGGCACACTCCCTGACGCTGCAGCAGCGTGCGGATCGCGCCGTCGGTCGGCAGGCTGGAGCCGCTCACGTACGCCAGGCGGGTGCCGACCCACGACGACACCGATGCGAGCAGCTGCGCCGCCCCTCGGATGCCGCGGAACTCCGCGCCCGCGGTGGGGGCGAGGGCATCGGACTCGGCGTAGCGACTGGGCCGAAGGTAGCGGATGAGGTCGGCACGGTCGTAGGGCTGCGGCTCGACCTGACCGTCGATCGTCGCCTCGTAGTCGAGCACGAAGTCGCCCGTGGCGACCTTCACGTTGTGAAGTCGCGTGCCGTGCTGGTCCAGGAGCTCGGCCACCTCGACGGGTTGCCCGTTCAGGGTGACGTCGAGCCTCTCGTTCGTCGGAGCGTACTCGGCCGCGATCGCGACGGCGAAGACCATCTCGGCGGGTTCCGTGACGGTCAGGGTGATACGGGCGGTGACGGTCCTTCTCATCCGACCAGCCTGTCATGCGCCGCGCGGGCGCACGTCAGCCGGTTCCCGGCATGAGTTTCACCAGCAGCTCCTCGAAATACTCCGGACCGACGACCACCGCCCCGGAGTACGGGTTGTCGAAGCCTGCGATCGTGTAGATCAGCAGCGACACGTAGACGGCGATCAGTCCCGCCATGATCAGGTGCACGCGCAGCGAGCGCACTTCGATGAGGCTGATCAGCAGGGCGTTCAGGAACGCTCCGACGCCCATCACCACCCACAGCACCCACGGCAGGTGCAGCTGCGTGATGGCGATCCTCGCCCGTCGGTCGCCGATGAACTCGTTGAAGGCACTGATCGTCTGCGAGAGCTTCTGCACCTCCGTCGGACTCTTTGCCTCGTAGGTCATGATGACGTCCTGAATCCGGTCGACCTCCTCGACCGTGTCCTCGGGTGGGATGCCGGCGGCCTGCTGGGGCCAGTCATGGTCGATGACCTCGATCACGTAATTGCGCAGATCCTCCTGCAGTCGCGATCGCTCCGGTTCGGTGAAGCCGGTGGCATCCCGGTACAGCACCGCCACGCTGGACGATTCCCGAAGCACGATCTGGTCGACGTCGCGGTTGTTCTCGTATGCCCCCGCCGCGATCATCGCCAGCGTCACGCCGTAGAGCACGCCGTACGCGGCCATGGCGTAGGCGAGTACCCGATCCCACTCGGTACTGCCCCTGGACGTGCGCTCCACCCAGCGGCGCATCGCCAGCAGGATCCCCCACGAGACGGCGAGGAAGAGCGCGACGAAGAGCGGAAGTTCGATCCAGATCGGCAGGTCCCACGTCCACATGGCGTCATTCTGACGTGTCGGAGACTTCGGCGGTGTTACGTTTTCGCGCCCCCGGTCAGTACGACGCGCGGTCTGTGTCGTCCGCCGCGGGCACCCACCGGGCGGCCAGGGCCTCGGATCCGCGCGCGAGCAGCGACACGTCGGCGCCGACGAGCACGAAGTCGGCGCCGGCATCCACGTACGACTGCGCCACGGTCGGATCGAATGCGTTCACCCCGACCGGCTTACCCGCGCCGTGAACGGCCGCGAAGGTCCGCAGGACGGCGGCGACGACATCCGGATGCGACTGCTCGCCGAGTACGCCCATGCTCGCGGCGAGATCCGACGGGCCGACGAAGACCCCGTCGATGCCGTCGACACCCGCGATATCGCCGGCAGCCTCGACGCCCGCGGCCGTCTCGACCTGTACGAACAGCGACACATAAGCGTCGGCGTTCGCGAGGTAGTCGTCCACGCGGTTCCAGCGGCCCGAGCGCGCCAGCGCCGAGCCCACGCCGCGGCGCCCGCGCGGTGGATACCGCACCGCCTCGACGGCGTTGCGCGCCTCATCGGCCGTCGACACCATCGGCACCAGCACGTTCTGCGCTCCGATGTCGAGCACCTGCTTGATCGTGACGACATCGCCGATCGGCACCCGCACCACCGGCGTGACCGGGTAGGCGGCGACCGCCTGCAGCTGCGCGAGGGTGGACTCGAGCCCGTTGGGGGAGTGCTCCATGTCGATCAGCATCCAGTCCATCCCGGCGCCCGCGCAGATCTCCGCGACGAGCGGGCTGCCCGAGCAGACCCAGATACCGGCGAGCGGGTGGGATGCCGCGCCGAGACGGTCGCGGAGGGTCGGGGTCAGACGAAGCGGCACGAGATGGTTCCCATCGGTCCGTAGTCTGCGAGCACGGTGTCGCCGGGCTCGACCCATATCGGGCGGGTGAAGGATCCGGCCAGCACGATCTCGCCGGCTTCGAGCCGGTCGCCGTGCTGGGCGAGCTTGTTCGCGAGCCACGCGACGCCGGTCGCGGGGTGGTTCAGCACGGCGGCTGCGACACCGGACTCCTCGATCGTCTCGTTGCGGTACAGCAGCGCCGACACCCACCGCAGGTCGATCTCGGCGACGGTCATCGGGTTGCCGCCGTAGACCATGCCGCCCATCGCTGCGTTGTCGCTGATGGTGTCGACGATCGTGCGCCCCTGCATCTCGATGCGGCTCGACAGGATCTCCAGCGCGGGGACCACATACTCGGTGGCGCGCAGCACGTCGAAGATCGTGGCATCCGGACCGTCGATCGCCTCGGTCAGCACGAAGGCGAGCTCGACCTCGATCCGGACGTTCGAGAACCGGCTGTGCTCGATGACGGCGCCGTTCTCGAAGACCATGTCGGCGAAGATCGCGCCGTAGTCGGGCTCGGTGATTCCCGTGGCGGCCTGCATGACCTTGCTGGTGAGCCCGATCTTGCGGCCGACGAGCCGGCGTCCCGCCGCGGTGCCGCGGCGGCGCCACTCGTTCTGCACGGCATAGGAGTCCTCGACGGTCATGCCCGCGTACCGCGCGGTCAGCAGCGGCACGGTGGTGCGGTCGCGCTCGGCTTGGGCGAGCTCGTCCGCGATCGCGGAGATCGTCTCGGGGGGCAGCATCCACTCTCCTTCTTCGGCGGCTGTGTGGTCATAGGCCGCTGTGTGGTCTTCGGCCGCTGTGTTGTTCCTCGGCCGCTGTGTGTTCTTAGGCGACTGTGTTGTTCCTAGGCCGCTGTCTCCTCAGCGAACCATGTCCCAAAGTTTGGCGATTACGGGCTCATTTTCGGCGAAGTTCGGGACATGCAACCGATATTTCGGGACATGGATGCCAGGGCCAGAGCCGAAGTCGGGTGGGCCGGGGCCGGGGCCGGGCCGGGGCGCGGCGGATAGGGCCGGTCACAGCTGCGCGCCCAGCTTGTACTCGCCCTGCTTCCAGCTGGGCAGCTCGTCGGGCTCGTCGTCCCTGCGGGTGTACGAGAAGCCGTCCGCGCCGATTGTGACTGCCATCTCGGAAGTGTCGGTGCGGGCGATCACCGGCCGCGGCTCGCCGTCGAGGTCGAGAACGAGGGATGCATCCGTATACCACGACGGCACCACCGGGTTGCCCCACCAGTCGCGGCGCTGGTTGTCGTGCACGTCCCAGGTGACGACCGGGTTGTCGGGATCACCGGTGTAGTAGTCCTGCGTGTAGATCTCGACGCGGTGCCCGTCCGGATCGCGCAGATAGAGGTAGAACGCGTTCGACACTCCGTGGCGGCCGGGTCCGCGCTCGATCGCATCCGAGCGGCGGAGCGCCCCGAGCTTGTCGCAGATCGCGATGATGTTGTGCTTCTCGTGCGTCGCGAACGCGATGTGGTGCATCCGCGGTCCGTCACCGCCGGTCATCGCCGTGTCGTGCACGGTGGGCTTGCGCCGCATCCACGCCGCGTACACCGTGCCCTCCTCGTCCTGGATGTCCTCGGTCACCCGGAAGCCGAGGTCTTCCATGTACGCCACGGCCCGCGGCACGTCCGGCGTTACCTGGTTGAAGTGGTCGAGGCGCACCAACGACCCGGGCGTGTACAGCTCGTACCGCCACGCGAGGCGCTCGACGTGTTCGACATCGTGGAAGAACTCGTACGGGAAACCGAGCGGGTCCTCGACGCGCACCGAGTCGCCGATGCCCTTCGTGAACCCATCCGCGCGGCGGTCGACGCGGCATCCGAGCTCCTCGTAGAACGCGACCGCCCTGTCGAGGTCCTCGGGCGTGCGCACGCGGTACGAGAACGCCGCGACGGCCGCGATCGGCCCTCGCCGGAGCACGAGATTGTGGTGGATGAACTCCTCCATCGACCGCAGGTAGACGGTGTTCTCGTCCTCCTCGGTGACGACCAGGTCGAGCACGTCGACGTAGAAGGCACGGGATGCCGCGAGGTCGGTCACCACGAGCTCCATGTACGCGCACCGCAGCACGTCCGGCGGCGGTGACGACGGTGTCGGAATGGGATCGGACGCGCGGATCGGTGCTTCCTGGCTCACGAAGAAGCCGGAGGAGGTGGGGGTCGTCGCATCGCTTACGGTCATGTCAGCGTCCTTGCTCGTGGAATCAGGTCGGGATCCTCTGCCGCGAGACTTCACGAATGTTCGGAAATCTGGCCATTTCGGTGACATTCGTGAAGTCTCGCGGGAAGGCGGGGCGGGGGAGTGGGAGGGCGTCAGCGGGGGTCGGGGTGCGGGTGCTCCTGCTTGCCGAACGTCGGGTTGTGCACGGCGCCGAGCGTGATGTGCACGGCCTGCTGGTCGGTGTAGAAGTCGATCGAGCGGTAGCCGCCCTCGTGTCCGAGTCCGGATGCCTTCACCCCGCCGAACGGGGTGCGCAGGTCGCGCACGTTGTTCGAGTTGAGCCACACCATGCCCGCCTCGACGGCCTGGGCGAAGTTGTGGGCGCGCTTGAGGTCGTTCGTCCAGACGTACGCCGCGAGCCCGTACTTCGTGTCGTTCGCGAGCGCGAGCGCCTCCTCGTCGCTGTCGAACGGCGTGATCGCCACGACCGGGCCGAAGATCTCCTCCTGGAAGATGCGGGCATCCGGCGCGACATCGGCGAACACCGTCGGGGCGATGAAGTTGCCCTCGTCGAACCCGTCCGGCCGGCCGCCGCCGGCGACCAGGCGCCCCTCGGACTTGCCGATCTCGACGTAGCTCATCACCTTGTCGTAGTGCTCCGGATGCACCAGCGCGCCGACCTCGGTCTTCGGGTCGTGCGGGTATCCCACCACCACCCGATTCGCCT
>CAXTES010000088.1:0-12170 GCA_964243215.1 uncultured Microbacterium sp.
TCCTGCGCGGCCTGAAGGAGCGCTACGAGGCGCATCACAAGGTGGCGATCGCCGACGGTGCGCTGGTGGCGGCGGCCTCCCTGTCGAATCGCTACATCCCGTCGCGGCAGCTGCCCGATAAGGCCATCGACCTCATCGACGAGGCCGCGTCGCGGCTGCGCATGGAGATCGACTCGGCGCCGCTGGAGATCGACGAGCTGCGCCGCCACGTCGACCGACTGAAGCTCGAGGAACTCGCGCTGAAGAAGGAGAAGGATGCCGCGTCGAAGGAGCGTCTGACGACGCTGCGCGACGACCTCGCGACGCAGCAGGAGCGCCTGGGTGAGCTGCAGTCCCGCTGGGAACGGGAGCGCGCGTCGCTGAACCGGGTCGGTGACCTCAAGACCCGGCTCGACGCCGCCCGCAGCGAGGCCGAGCGCGCTCAGCGCGAGGGCAACCTCGAGAAGGCGTCGCGGCTGCTGTACGCCGACATTCCCGGTTTGGAACGGGAACTGATCGCGGCCGAGCGCGCCGAGGACCCCGAGGGCCGCATGGTCAACGACCAGGTCACCGACGAGGACATCGCCTCGGTGATCGCGGCGTGGACCGGCATCCCGGTCGGTCGACTGCTGCAGGGCGAGACCGAGAAGCTGCTGCACCTCGAGTCCGAGCTCGGCAAGCGGATCGTGGGGCAGAAGGAGGCCGTCAAGGCGGTGTCGGATGCCGTTCGCCGCTCCCGCGCCGGGATCAGCGACCCGAACCGGCCGACCGGCTCGTTCCTGTTCCTCGGACCGACCGGTGTGGGCAAGACCGAGCTGGCCAAGGCGCTCGCGGAGTTCCTCTTCGACGACGAGCACGCCATGGTGCGCATCGACATGTCGGAGTACGGCGAGAAGCACACCGTCTCGCGTCTCGTCGGAGCCCCTCCGGGCTACATCGGGTACGAGCAGGGCGGCCAGCTGACCGAGGCGGTGCGACGCCGTCCGTACAGCGTCGTGCTGCTCGACGAGGTCGAGAAGGCGCACCCCGAGGTGTTCGACGTGCTGCTGCAGGTGATGGACGACGGGCGGCTCACCGACGGCCAGGGGCGCACGGTGGACTTCAAGAACGTCATCCTGATCCTCACGTCGAACCTCGGTTCGCCCGTGCTCATCGACCCGACCCTGTCGGTCGACCAGAAGCGCGAGACGGTCCAGGCGCTCGTGCGTGAGGCGTTCAAGCCCGAGTTCGTCAACCGGCTCGACGACATCGTGATCTTCTCCGCGCTCACCGAGGACGACCTCGCGCAGATCGTGGAGCTCGCCGTCGATGCGCTGCAGCGTCGGCTGCGCGACCGCCGGCTCACCCTCGCGGTCACGCCCGACGCGCGGGCGTGGCTGGCCGAGCGCGGGTACGACCCGGTGTTCGGCGCGCGGCCGCTGCGACGGCTCATCCAGTCCGAGATCCAGGACCGTCTCGCAATGGCGATCCTCGCCGGCGGCGTGCGCGACGGCGACGTGGTGCGGGTGGATGTCGCAGCCGACGGGTCGTCCCTCGTCCTGACGAGCGACGGCCCGGCCGCGGCATCCGTCTCCGACTCGGAGGCGCTGGGCGACGACGAGGTGATCGAGGCGATCCTGGAGGACTGAGTCCCGTCGCGGCTCGGCTGCTTCGTCGGAGATCTGCAGTTCTTCGGAGGAATTCCCCCCGCCGCTCCGCGAAACTGCGGATCTCCGACCTTACGCGTCACCCGACCGCGGATCGTGGGCACGGTACGGTCTGAGGATGCGGCGATTCGGCAGGGTCGTGCGCGGCCTGTGGGGATCGACGCATCCCGGGCCCACCGTGGTCGTCACGGTGCTCGCGCTCGCCCTCGGCGTCGCCTCGGGACTCGAGCCGTGGCGCCTCGTGCTGCTCACCGCATCCGTCTTCTGCAATCAGCTGTCGGTCGGGCTGTCGAACGACGCGATCGACGCGGGCCGCGATCGCGCGGTCGGCCGCGACGACAAGCCGGTGGCCCGCGGCGACGTCGCCGAGCGCACGGTGTGGGCGGCGGCGCTGGTGACGGTGGCCCTCGCGCTGCTGCTGTCGGTGCCGCTGGGCGCGGGGATGCTGGCGGCCCACGCCTTCTTCCTCGCGTCGGCGTGGGCGTACAACGCCGGGCTCAAGTCGACGCCGTTCTCACTCGTGCCGTTCCTGGTGAGCTTCGGGATCTTCCCGTCACTCGCGACGCTGTCCGCCGCCGAGCCGCGGGTGGCGGCGCCGTGGGCGTGGGTCGCAGGAGCCGCGCTCGGGGCGGCCATCCACCTCACCAACGTGCTGCCCGACCTCGAGGACGATCGGCGCACCGGGGTGCGCGGCCTGCCGCACCGGCTGGGCGGTCGCATCTCGGCCGTGCTCGCGACGATCGGGGTGGTCGGGGGAGCCGTGGCGGTGCTGCTCGGGTCGGTCGGCGGCGACATCGGTGCCGTCACCCCGATCGCGTGGGTGTTCTTCGGCCTCGTGGTCGTGGTCGCGATAGCGGCGCTGGTGATCGCGACGGCGCGGCCGCCGGGTCGGGCGGTGTTCCGCCTCGTGATGCTCGCCGCGCTGCTGCTGGCCGCACAGCTCGTGGCGACGGGGGGCGCGCTGGCCGCGTGACCCGCTGGCCGCCCGCCGCTTCAGGCGTCGCGGTCGAAGCCCATCGCGTAGGCGTGCGCGAAGAGGCCCCCCACCGGGGGCGCCAGCGCGAGACGCAGCGCCGCCCCACGCGCGGCGTCGCCCGAGAACCCCATCGGCCGGCCGAGCGCCGTGTTGGCGGTCGCGATGACCGCTGCCGTGCGCGCCGAGGCGACGCGGCGTCGTTCCCACCGGCGCAACGCCGGCTCGGGCGCCGCGCCGCTGCGCACCCACTCGGCGAGCAGCGGCGCCAGGGTCACCGCATCCAACAGCCCGAGGTTCATGCCCTGGCCGCCGATCGGGCTGACCTCGTGCGCGGCGTCGCCGATGACGAACATCCTCGACCGGCGCAGCCTCGGCGCCACGACACGACGCACCCGGAACGAGGTCGCGGACGTCACCGCATCGGCCGCCTCACCGCGCGCTGCCACCGCCGCTCGCAGCCGGGACACCCGGGTCGCCTCGTCGGACGGCGCCTGGTCCCACGCGACGAACCGGCGCCGGCCACCGGGCAGCGGAAACGACTCGAGCACACCGCCGCGATCCAGATGCACCACGGCCAGCGTCTCGTCGTTTCCCGGCGGCACGGCGGCATCCGTCATGAGGTACCGATCGCGATACTCCCGCACCGACACGGCCCCGGGTCGGTACGCCAACGCGCGGCCCGCCCACCCACCGGTCAGCACGACGAGGGGCGCAGCGAACTCCTCCGACACCGTCGACACGCGGATGCCGTAATCCTGCGCCGCGATGCCGGTGACCGTGACGCCGCGCCGCGCTGCCGGCGCGTGCAGCGCCAGGGCGGTCTCGGTGTTGGACTGGGGCAGAGTCGCCACGAACGGAAATCGCGTCGAGAGCCGGTCGAAACGCACCGTGCCGAGTGTGCGCCCGCCGGACCGACCCTCGCCGCGATGTACCCGCACCGCACCGTCTAGAAGCCGCTCGGTGATCCCCGAAGGCTCGAGCGCGGACAGCACCGGCCCGTGCACACCGATCGCCCGAGTGCCGTATCCCCGCTCGGTGCGACGTTCGAGCACCGTGACATCCACCCCGCGCCGAGCCAGCTCGCCCGACAGCAGCGTGCCCACCGGTCCGGCACCGACGACGATGACGTCGGTCACGACGACGAGCCCACCGCCAGGAGGCGGAAGGGCGCCGGCCGGGTGACGGTCCAGGAGCCCGCACCGCCGAGCGCCTCAACCAGCTCGCCCGGCCGATAGCTGCGACGGATCGACCGCAACCCGTCGGTGCGCAGGAACGTGCCCGCCGCGAACGGTGTGATCCCGACCGTGTACAGCGCGTACGCGAGACGCCCGCGCGCGATGTCGGCGTGCAGCACGGGGCCGCGCGAGAGTGCGAGCGAGTCGGCCGCGAACGCTCGAAGCTGGTCGCCGTCGAGGTGGTGCAGCACGTGGTTCGAGATCACGGCGTCGAACGCGGCGCCCTCCAAGCGCAGATCCGACGTCGACGCGCAGCGGAAGGAGACATCCGGATGCCGGCGCTCGGCCGCCACGGCCAGAGCTCGCGCATCGGGGTCGATGCCCAGCCACGAGACGTCCAGGCCGTCGCGCGTCGCGAGGGACGCGAGCCGCTCGAGCACGTCACCGCCGCCGGATCCGAGGTCGAGCACCCGCGCCGGCCGCGCGAGCGAGGACAGGTAGGGACGCAGGTGCTGTCGGTACACCGACCCCCACCCCGACACGAGGCGGTTGACGACGCCGAAGCGTCGCAGGGTGGCCGCGAGTCGGTCGGGGTCGCACGCCGGATCGTCCATGAGCTCGACGACATCCGTGTCGCGTGCCCGCAGACTCACACCGGCACTCCGTCGTGGCGCACCAGCTGCGCCGTGTCCTGCAGCGGATCGTCGGGCAGTCCGGCGCGCAGGGTCAGCAGGGCCGACTCCACCGTCAGGCCCGGCCCGAACGCCAGCGCCGCGATTCGCGCACCGTCGGCGAGGGTCGCGTCGCGCATCATGTCGCGCAGGATGAACAGGATCGTCGCGCTCGACATGTTGCCGTACTCGCGCAGCACCCGTCGCGACGCATCGAGGGCGGTGGCATCCAGATCCAGCCCCTGCTCGACGCGATCGAGGATGCTGCGCCCGCCCGGATGCACCGCCCACACGTCCGGCGCGCCCGCGCCGCGGTGGAATCCGACCACGGCGTCGCGGATCTCGCGCCCGATGATTCGCGGCACCTCGGCCGACAGCGTCATCTCGAAGCCGTGGTCGCCGATGGTCCACACCATGTCGGACTCGCCCTCGCCGGTGATCGTCGTGCCGAATCGGTCGAGTTCGAGGGATGGTCCGGATGCCGACGACTTCGCCGCGACGATGGCGGCGGCCGCGCCGTCCGCGAAGACGGATGCCGCCACCACCTGCTGCGGATCGTCCGAGACCCGCAGGTGCAGCGAGCACAGCTCCGCGCACACGACGAGCACGACGGCGTCGGGCTGCGCGGCGCTGATGCGAGCGGCGGCACGCAGACCCGGTAGCGCCGCGGCGCACCCGATGAATCCGAGGTGGTAGCGCTCGACGGTGGGTGCGAGCCCGAGGTCGCGCACCAGGCGGAAGTCCGGGCCGGGAGCGAAGAGCCCGGTGCACGACACGGTGATCACGTGCGTGACGGCGGATGCCGGCATCCCGGCCTCGGTCAACGCCGAGCGACCCGCTTCGGCGAACAGTGCGGGGGCCAGGCGGCGGTACTGCTCGTTGCGCTCACCCGTCGTCGGGTTCAGCAGCCGGCCGTCGGCGGAGACGACCGGCATGTCGGTCCGTGCACCGGCCAGATCGGCGAGCACGGTGTGCCGGTAGTCGATGTGAGCGGCGTCGAATGCGGCGGTCACCAGGCGGCGCGTCATCCGATCGGTACCCGGCTGAGCGGCGAACAGGTCGCGGATGTCGGCCTGGCGCAACCGCAGCGCAGGCACCGCCGTACCGATGGCGAGGATGCTGGCGGCCATGGTCCACCTTAGGCAGACCGGCGCTGGTCGTGGCGATAGGTGGCGACAACACCGGGCTGCGTCTAGAGTGATCGGCGCCTGAAAGGAGTCGAAATGGCATCGTTTTCCGCGCAGCACGCGTTCAGCGGATTCAGCATCGACGATGGCGAGGCGGCCCGGCAGTTCTATGCCGACGTGCTCGGCGTCGAGGTCATCGAGAACGACATGGGCTTCATCGAGCTCGTGCTCGGCTCGGGCGCGCACGTCCTGGCATACACCAAGCCGAATCACGAGCCGGCGAGCTTCACGATCCTCAACTTCCCCGTCGACGACCTCGACGCCGCCGTGGACGAGCTGAACGCCAAGGGTGTCGTCACCAAGATTTACAGCGACGACGAGATGCCCACGGATGCCAAGGGCATCGCCCGCGGGAACGGCCAGGGACCGGACATCGCCTGGTTCCGCGACCCCGCGGGCAACGTCCTCTCGGTGATGAAGAACTGACCCGACGCCGCGTCAGGATGCCAGCGCCTCGGCGAGCTTGACCCGCCCGCCCATGCGCAGGATCGCGTTGCCATAGATGCGGGATGCCACACCGATGGCGATGACGCACGTCGCGACGAGGATGAGCAGCGACAGCAGCGGCTCCCACCACTGCGCATCGCCGAGGTAGAGGCGCAGCGGCATGGCAACCGGTGCGGAGAACGGCACGTACGACATCACCGCGAGCACCACGGGGTTGTCGTTGAAGAAGATGACGAGGAAGTACGGCGCCATGATCAGCAGCGTCAGCGGCGCCGTCGTGGAGCCGACGTCCTCCTGACGTGACACCATCGCCCCGGCCGCGGCGAACAGCGACGCCAGCAGCACGAAGCCGAAGAAGAAGAACACCGCGAACCACACCAGCGGCGCTCCCAGCCCGGTCAGCACCGAGCTCTGACCGGTGACGGTGAGCCCGACGATCGCGATCGCGACGAATCCGACGATCTGAGCCATCGCGAGGATCGTGTTGCCGATCACTTTGCCGGCCAGCAGTGCCCGCACCGGGATGGCCGAGATGAGGATCTCGACGATGCGCGTCTGCTTCTCCTCCACGACGCTCTGCGCGATCGTGGCGCCGAAGGTGCTCGCGGCCATCAGGAAGACCACCCCGAATCCGAGGGCGACGAAATAGCGCAGCCAGAAGTTCGTCTGGCCGGTGTCGAGGATCTCCACGTGGGGCGACACGCTCAGCGCCTGGAGCAGCGCGTCGGGTGGCGCATCTTTCGCGACGAGCTCGTAACTGAAGGGACCGACCGGATCCGCATCCGGGACGACGGCGACATCCGCTTTCCCGTCTCGGACGAGCGCGATGGCGTCGTCGGCCGAATCGGTGGTCGTCGCCGTCACCCCGTTCAGCCCCTCGACGACCGAGGCCGTGTCGGCGGTGACAGCGACCGGTGTCGTCGGGTCGGACTTCGCCGCGAAACCGCCCCAGATGATCGCGACCAGAGCGAGCGCGAACAGGATGATCGTGGAGATGACGAATACCTTGCTGCGCAGCTTCGACGCGATCTCGCGCTCCGTGACCAGCCCGATGCTCTGCCACGTGCTCGGCGGGGCGGGGGTGGCGGGCCTGCCCGCGGCGACCGTGTCGCGGCGGGTTGTGGTGGTGCTCATCGGACGACCTCCTTGAAGATCTGGGCCAGGGATGGACGCTGCGGACCGAAGCTGATGACGGTTCCGCGTTCGATCGCCCGGCGCAGCACCCGCTGCGCTGCCTCGTCGTCGACGGCGTCGAACGTCGCCGCGCCGCCGGCGAAGTCGACGACCGTGATGCCGGGCGCGTCGCGGACCCACCCGGCGTCGCCGCGGGAGACCAGCTGGTAGCGGCGGTTGGCGTGCTGCGCTCGCAGCTCGTCGCGCGATCCCGCGGCGCGGATCGTGCCGTCCGCGATGATGACGAGGTCGTCGCAGAGCCGCTCCACGACATCGAGCTGGTGCGAGGAGAACAGCACCGCGGCGCCGGCGGCGGCGCGCTGCTGCAGCACGCCCGCGACGATGTCGACCGCCATCGGATCCAGGCCGGAGAACGGCTCGTCGAGGATCAGCACCTCCGGCTCGTGCACCAGCGCGGCCGCGATCTGCGCGCGCTGCTGATTGCCGAGCGAGAGGGTCTCGACCTTGTCGCCGAGCCTTTCGCCGAGCCCGAGTTCGGTCAGCAGTGCGGTCGAGCCGGACTCGGCATCCGGCTTCGTATACCCGTGCAGCCGCGCGAGGTAGGCGATGTGCTCCCCGACCTTCATCTTGGGATACAGCCCGCGTTCCTCGGGCATGTAGCCGAAACGGCGGCGGTCGCCGGAAGTCACCGGCGACCCGTCGAGCGCGACCTCGCCGGCGTCTGTGGCCAGCACGCCGAGTGCGATGCGCATCGTGGTCGTCTTGCCCGCGCCGTTGCCGCCGACGAAACCGGTGAGCCGCCCCGGCTTCACGTCGAAGCCGACATCATCGAGCACCCGCTGCCCGCCGTAACTCTTGGTGATCCCCTGCAGTTCGAGCATCCGTCCTCCTGGTGGGTGTCGGTACGACGCTACGGAGCGGCCGGGCCGGGTGCATCCGCCGCGCGACGGGTTTCTTCATGTCCGCCGCGCGGGGGAGTGCGCGTCAGGCGAGGCCGAGGCGGTGCGCGAGCACCACGGCGTGCACGCGGTCTCGGGCGCCGAGCTTGGCCAGCACATTCGACACGTGGGTCTTGACCGTCGCCTCGCCGATGAACAGGCGCTGGGCGATCTCGGCGTTGCTCATCGCCTCGGCCATCAGTGCCAGCACCTCGGCCTCGCGCTCGGTGAGGGGCACACCGGTCCCACCCGCCGCGGTGGGTCTGATCGCCGGGCCGCCCCGGGCGAACCGTGAGATCACCCGCCTCGTCACCTCTGGCGCGAGCAGCGCGTCACCTCCCGCGATCACACGGACGGCGGACACCAGTTCCTCCGGTCCGGCATTCTTCAGCAGGAACCCGCTGGCGCCGGCGTCCAGGGCGCTGAAGAGGTAGTCGTCCCGGTCGAACGTCGTCACGATGAGCACGGCGGTCGTCGCATCCGGATCCGAGACGATGCGGCGCGTCGCTTCGAGCCCGTCCATGTCGGGCATCTGCACGTCCATGCACACCACGTCGGGGCGCACCGCTGCCACGGCGGCGACCCCCTCGACTCCGGTTCCAGCCTCGCCCACGACGTCTATGCCGTCTGCCGCTTCGAGGATCATCCGGAACCCCGCGCGCATCATCGCATGATCGTCGACCAGCACGACCCGGATCGGATCAGACACGCGCGTCGGCGCTCGTCGGCACATTCACCCGCACGAGGAAACCGCCTTCGCTGCGCGGCGCCAACTCGATGCGGCCCCCCGACGCCGCGGCGCGCTCGCGCATACCGAGCATCCCCAGGCCCGGGTCGGCCGCGGTAACGCGCCGGCCCGTATTGGTCACCTCGAGCTCGACGGCGGCGCCGCTCCAGCGCAGCCGCACGTCGGCGGTTGCGCCGGGTCCGGCATGTCGGCGCACATTCGTCAGCGCCTCCTGAGCGATGCGGTAGAGGTTCACGCGCGCCGTCTCGGGCAGCGGCACCGACTCGCCGACGACCGTGAGGGTGGTGGGAAGCCCGCCCTCGGATGCCTGTGCCACGAGTGCCGGCAGGGCGTCGAGGCCGAGGACCGTCGGCGCCGCCGCGTCGCCGGCGAAGGGCGTGCGCAGCGTCTCGAGGAGCCTGCGCAAGTCGCCGAGGGCGGAGCGAGCGGATGCCTCCACCGCCGTGAGCGTGCGGCGCGCGGCATCCGGATCCGTCGCCATCACCGCCCGGGCGGCCCCGGCCTGCACGCCCATGAGCGAGACGTGGTGGGCGACGACATCGTGCAGCTCGCGTGCGATACGGATGCGATCGAGCGCGACGGCCTGTTCGGCGGTGCGTTCCCGCTCGCGCTCGAGTTCGGCGGTGCGCTCCTCGAGTGCGATGCGCTGGCGGGCTGCCGCGTACGCCCGGTCACCGAAGTAATAGGCGCCCCCGAAGAACAGCCCGTTGATCAGCAGTTGAAGCAGCATGTAGGCCACGAACGGCGAGAACGCGCCCGCTCGCGACAGGCCGCTCTCATCGGTCGGCGCCGTCGCCTCCCGGAACGTCACGACGAGCAGCCACAAGAACATGCCGACGATGATCGCGACGCGCACGATCGCCGCGCGACGGCGGTCGTCCGCCCATGCGCCGACGGTGTAGAACGCGATGAACACCGCGATGTTCCCCGCGTACAGTTCCGGCACGTGCAGCGTGACGGCCAGGAAGTAGACCGCGGCGACGATGACCGCCATCGTGCACGGCCAGCGCCGACGCAGCGCGAGCGGCGCGGAGACGGCGATCGCGTACCCGACGGCGAGCGGCATTCCCGCCTGCTCCGACCCGTACATTCCGGCGACCGAGGACAGCGCCGCACTGATGAGCGCTCCGGCGCAGATGACAGCGGCGAGCAGCAGGTCCTGGCGCTGCTCGGACGCCGTGATCGGCCGCCCGAGTCGACGGGACGCACGAGGGGATGTCGCGGCCATCCACCCACGGTAGGGCGGTACTCGGCGCGTGGCATCCCTCTTGCGACGGAGAGCGGTGGAGCGGGCGGGCGCGACGGGAATGTTTTCGGGATGCCGGTACTTGCACTTGAATACATCCGGACGCGGCGCGTCCCCCACGACCCCGAAAGAGGCCCCCATGACCCGAACGATCGGTTACATCGTCGGCAGCATCTCGAGCACCTCCATCAACCGTCGGCTCGCAAAGGCGCTCGAGCGCCTCGCCCCCGAGGGGGTCGAGCTCGTCGAGATCCCGATCGCGGACCTGCCGTTCTACTCGCCCGACCACGACGCGGACTACCCGCAGGTCGCTCGCGACTTCAAGCAGGCCATCGCCGATGCCGACGGAGTGATCATCGTCACTCCCGAGTACAGCCGCTCGGTTCCCGGAGTGCTCAAGAACGCACTGGACTGGGCCTCGCGCCCCTACGGTCAAGGCGTCTTCAACGGCAAGCCCACCGCCGTCATCGGCACGTCCGGCGGCCCGATCTCTACCGCGGCCGCGCAGCAGCACCTCAGGAACATCTTGAGCCACTACAACGCGCCGACGCTCGGCCAGCCCGAGGGCTTCATCCAGTCGACGCCGGGGCTGTTCAGCGACGCCGGCGAGGTCACCAATCCCGGTACGGCGGCGTTCCTGCAGTCGTATCTCGGCGCCTTCCTCGAGCTCGTCGACCGTTACGCCGACGCGGACGAGGCCGCCGAGCGCAAGGCGGCCTGAGCCGAGCGCTCCCGGGTGCTACTTGCTATTGACAAGTAGACTTGCTTTTTGCAAGCATGGGGTCGTCAGCCAGTAAACGGGGCTGACGACCCACCACTTGCAAAGGAGCGCACCATCGTGACGAACATCTTCGTCAATCTGCCCACCGCTGACCTCGAGCGCGCCAAGGCGTTCTACACAGCGCTGGGCGCCACCATCAATCCGGCGTTCACGGACGACAACGCCGCGTGCATCGTCTGGGACGACAACGTCTACTTCATGGTGCTGACACGCGAATACTTCGCGACCTTCACCGACAAGACCATCGCCGACACCAAGACCACCGCGCAGGTGTCCGTCTCGATGAGCCGGGATTCCCGCGAAGAAGTGGATGCGGTCATCCAGAAGGGCGTCGCCGCCGGCGGCGCCGAGCCGCGCCCGGCGCAGGACTACGGCTTCATGTACAGCCGCGACCTCGACGACCCCGACGGCAACTCCCTCGGATTCCTCTGGATGGACCCGGTCGCGGCCGAGAAGGGCCCGGAGGTCTGGATGTCGGAGCAGGCCAAGGCGTAGGTGGCCGCTCGAAGCTACGGGCAGTACTTCGGGCTCACGGCGGCCGTCGAGCTGATCGGGGAGCGGTGGGCACTGCTCATCGTCCGCGATCTGCTCGTCGGCCCGCGCCGGTACACCGACCTCAAACAGGGCCTCGCGCGCATCCCGACCAACATCCTCGCCGTCCGGCTCAAGGAGTTGCAGGCCGGCGGGGTGGTCCGGCGCGTCCCCATCGTGCACCGCGGACCGATCTACGAGCTCACCGACTTCGGCCGGGCGCTCGAGCCGGTGGTGCTCGGACTCGAGCGGTGGGGGTTCACGGCGGTGGGCGAGCCCGTCGCGGGGGACGAGATCACCGCGGATGCGCTCACCGTGACGCTTCGGGCGGCATTCCGGGCGGACGCCGCGTCCCCGCTGCCGCCCACCGTCTACGAGATGCGCGTCGCCGACGTGGTGCTGCGGATCGCGGTGGACGGCGATGCGCTGCGGATTCACCGGCTCTCGCCGCCGCTGACACCGGTGGGTGGTGCGCTGCCCGAGGGCGAGCCCGACGTCCTGTTCACGGCGGGTCCCGGCATCCGGCGGCTCCTCACCGGTGAGCTGACGCCGGCGCAGGCGATCCACGCCGGTGTGCTCGAGGTGGTCTCGGGCGACGGTGGGCTGCTGGAGCGCTTCGCCGCGACCTTCCGCATCGCGCCGGGGTTCTGAGGGGTTGCGGCGGCGGCGACGGAAGGCGGCGGCGACGCAAGGGATGATGGCGAGAGAAGG
>CAXTES010000089.1:0-9014 GCA_964243215.1 uncultured Microbacterium sp.
AAGACGTCGACATAGCGGCACCCGCGCCGGCACGTCCGGCCACCACCCTGAGCGACAGAGAACGCGAGGTCGCCGTCCTCGTGGTGCAGGGCATGACCTACGCCGAGATCGGCGAGACGATCTTCATCTCGCCGCGCACCGCCGAGCACCACATCGCTCGCATCCGCCGCCGGCTGGGCGCCACCAGCCGGTCGGACCTCATCGCAAAGCTTCGCGGCGCCATCGACGGCACCGCGACCGATCCGCGTCCGCGCGGGGGAAGGGAGGGCGTGTGAGCATCACGACTTCGGGGATGGCAGATCCCCACCGAGCGCACCCCGTACGGGTGTCGACCCCCCAACCCCCCAGGGACGGGATCGGGACTACCCCCGACGCGGGATCCGCCCGCACGACGTACGGTCGAATCAGTAACGGACTTTCGAGGAGAAGAGCATGAGCGCAACCCTGGTGAGCGTCGCAGACGCATTGATCGAGTTCATCCTGAGTCTGTTACGAGACCCGGAAGAGGCGAAGAAGTTCGACGCGGCGCCGCAGGCCGCCCTGGCGGACCGGGGCCTGCAGCACGTCAACGCGCAGGACGTGTGCTCGGTCGCCCCCATCATCGCCGAACGCCACGATGTCGTGCACGTCGTGCCCGCGCCGGCGCCCGCGCCGCACATCGTGCCGAGCAACAACAACCACAGCGACAACCACGACTCGGTGGTTCGCGAGGTGCAGAACATCGTCAACAACCTGCAGTGGGTGGACGACCGCGACACGATCGTGGACCAGTCGACGAACCAGAACATCTGGACCAACGGCGGCGACGTCACGCAGAACTTCGACCAGTCGGCCGTGGTGGCATCCGGCGACGACGCCATCGCCGCGGGCGCGGGTGTCGACATCGACCAGACCGAGGACAACTCCACCAACATCACCGCGGGCGAGGACGCCAACGTCGGCAACGACACCGACATCACCACGATCGACGACTCCAACAACACGGCGACGGATGCATCGACGACCACGGACGACTCGACGACGACGAACAACAGCGACTCGTTCAACGACAGCTCGACCAACGACACCGACGAGAACTCGCACGATTCGCAGGTGACGCAGTACAACGACGCGACGGTCGACACGGACACCAACGCCGCCTACGACTCGACCGACACCACCATCGTGGACGACTCGACCGTGGATGATGGGCTCTGACGTAGCTCGGAAAGACGGGAAGGCTGCGCGCACGACGCAGCCGGCTGTGCGCATATCGCAGCCGGTGGCGCGTGCGTCGCAGTCTCCCGTCGTTCCGCCGCTCGAGCCGCCCCCCACTCCGGCGCGCGCCCTTCCGGAACGGCCCAAGCTCGGCGATAAGGAGCATCCGCCGGTCCTGGTGAAGCTGCCGCCGCCGTTCACGGTGCGCGTGGCGCAGTTGAGCTGGATCCTCAGCTTCGCGGTGTCCGCCTGCGCCGTGGTCTACCTGTTCATCATCCGGAAGGCGCAGCTTCCGGATATCGCGAACCTCGTCAAGAAGGTGGACGACACCCGGCCCGAGGGCACCATCGACTCGGCGACCGACATCGTGTTCTGGGCGGTGTTCGGCGGGGTCGTCGCCGTCCTGTTCGTGCAGATCGCGATGCTCGTCGCCTTCTCGAACCGTCGGCCGCACGTGCGGTGGTACCTGCTGGCCACGCTGTTCGTGCAGAGCGTCGTGCTGGTGTTCGCCCGGGAGCTCGTCGCGATCGGCGATCGTGGACGCCCCGCCGAGCTGCTGCTGATCATCGCCCTAGGGCTCGCCCTGCTGGGGATGGGATTCAGCGTGCTACCACCGGCGCTGCGCTGGACCGCTCGCCGACACGACGTCCGACGAGGCCCCGCCCCCTGACACGCCGAGCTCTGCCGCGACGCCCTCGACGCTGCGGATCACGACGCGGCAGAGCTCGACGGTCGCCCGATCACTCAGGGGCGACTCGCCGATCGCGTGCCAGTGTGACAGCAGGTGCGACACGCGATCGCGGATCTGCTCGGTGTCGGCGGTCTCGGGCAGCCCCAGGCGCGAGATCGCGGACGTCCCGCCGCCGCCCACGACGCGCTCGGCCTCGGCGGCATCCGACTCCGCCAGCGGCAGCACCGTCGTTCGGGTCAGCGAGATCAGCTCGAGTTCGCGCAGCTCGTGGCTGTTGGCGGCGATCCGCTCGATGCCACCGAGCAGCGACACCGCCTCGGCGCGGTGCTTGTCGCGCAGCAGCGTCTCGAGAGCCTGCAGCACGCCGCGGGTCTTCAACGCCACCGAACGTGAGCGGAACGAGTCGCTGACGAAGCGCTGCAACTCGATCAATCCGGACTGCTGCACCAGCCGCTCCGACAGCGCGGACGACGTGCGCGCGCCGGCGCGGATCTGCGCGGCGCCGAGGCGGATGCCGAAGATGCCGAATCGGCTCAGCAGCGAGCGGCGCACGTCGACGGTCAGGGTGGTCTCGGCGCTGGGACGCAGGAAGCGGTCCACGGAGATCAGCAGCCGATCGCGGGCTGCGCGATCCATGTCGGCGAGGGAGCGCAGCGCGATGAACTCGCTCTCGCGAAGCGTGCGAGCGCCCTCCGCGAGCAGGCCCGCCACCGGGACGACGCCCAGCGTGAGGGCGCGCAGTTCGCCGTCCTGACGGTAGCGCTCCGCGATCCGCGCCGACGACAGCAGCGAGTCGATGCGGCCGGAGCCGATCTCGTCGGCTCGCGACAGCACCGCGACGGCGTTGACCGTCTGCGACTGTCCCGCCGCGGTGTCGCGGAACGCCTCGAGGAACTTCAGGTCGGATGCGTGCAGGTGCCGCAGCAGGTAGATGATGGCATCCGCTTCGGGCGGGGCGTCGTACGGGGTGAGGAACGACGTGGAGCGAGCGGATGTCTCGGCCGACAGCGATGCGATCCCCGGTGTGTCGATCAGCACGGTGCGTCGCAGGTGCTCGGACGGCCACTCCACGTCGATCCAGTCGACGTCCTGGACGGCGTACTCGCCGAGGTCGATGACGAGGGCACCGTTCGAGCGGCGCACCGGCAGGCGCGCGGACTGCCCGTCGCGCAGCCGCAGGGTGATGCGCGGCGACCGCGCGTAGCGGTACCACGTCACCAGGCGCGTGCACTCACCGGCATCCGTGGGGGCGATCTTCTCCCCGATGAATGCGTTCAGCAGGGTCGACTTGCCCGCCTTGACGATCCCGGCGACCGCGATGCGCAGCGGTTCGCGCAGCCGGTTGTCGAGGCTTTCGAGCAGTTCGAGCGCCGCGTCGTCGTCGTTGTAGACGTCACGAGCGCGGTCGACGAGGTCGGCGACGCTGTCGAGTCCGACTCGCGTCACCGGGATACCGTCTCCACACGCTCGGCGGGGGCGAGTGCCCGGATCTCCTGTCGCAGACTCTCGATGCGCTGCATCCGGTGCTGCAGGGACTTCACGCGGTCGTCGCGGTCGGCGGAGTAGGTGGCCGCGGCCTGCTTGGCGCCGAGCACCGCCTCGGAGAGCGAGCGGTGCAGCTCGTCGGCGATACCGCCGAAGTGGTCGCGGGCGACTCGCTGCACGAGGCGCAGCCGATCCTTCAGCTGCTTGCCGACCTGGAAGACCACCTCGTCGATGTGCCGGCGCACGATGTTCTTCGCCTCCATCTGGCGCCGCGAGAGCCGTGACGACATGTCCTCACGATACGCCCGGCGGCCCACCAGGACACCGACCAGCAGTGACAGCGGATTCAGCAGCGACAGCCCCACCAGGCTCGTGGCGAGGCCTGTCATGAGGATGCCGCCGTAGGAGCCGCGCACACCGATGTAGATCTTCTCGACGGTGCCCAGCTGTCCCTGCTCGAGGTGCTGGATGTCGTCGATCGGGTCGAGCAGCCCCTGCGTGTCACCCACGTCGATGAACGGCAGCGACGACTCCTGGGCGCTGAACTGGTCGGCCACCTCCTCGCAGAGCCACCGCGACCGCTCGTTCGTCCACACGAATGTGTCCGACAGCGCCGCCGTGATCCGCCCGTCCAGCCACTCGGCGATCTGGTCCCAGATGGGCCCGGGGTCGCCGTCGTCGATCGCGGCCTCGGCCTCGCGCTGCACCTTGCGCAGTCGGTCGCGCAGGTCGTGCTCGGTGTCGGAGATGAGATCGGCGATGCCGTCGCTGAGCGTCACCTGCCACCGCGAGGTGCGGCTGCGGAACTCGTCGGCCTTGGTCTTGGCATCCTCCAGCTGCGCGATCATCCGCGGGGTGTCCTCGGGATGCAGCAGCGCGTTCAGCTCGGACTGCATCCCCATGTACAGCTGGTCCGCGACGGAGTTCAGGTCGTGCAGCGCGGCGCGACGCTGCAGCGATTCGGCGTGGCCGAGCACGTTCTGACGCAGATGCGCCACGAGCGCCGGGAAGCCGGACTCCTGGTTCAGCTCGCGGTCCTGCGAGCCGGCGGCCAGCAGCCGCAGGTCGCTGGAGACGGAGAAGATCGGGATGTCGCCGAGGTCGCCGATGCGGTTCAGATGCGACCGGTCGAGGCTCTCGATCTGTCGCCAATCGGGGTAGATGTCTGTCTTGGACAGCACCGCGGCGATGTTCGGCGAGATCCGCATCGCGTGCTGGAGGAACTGCACCTCCGGTTCGGTGTACTCCTGCGACGCATCCGACACCAGGATGACCGCGTGGGCGGTCGGCAGCGCCGCCAGCGTGCTCAGCGACCGCGACGACTCGAGGCCGCCGACCCCGGGCGAGTCCACGAGGCGGAGCCCGCCCTTGAGGATCTCGCGGGGCAGCAGCACCTCGGCGCCGACGATGTCGCGCTCATTGTCGGGGTTGCCCGTCTCGGATACATACTGCGGAAGCTCCTCGAGCGGGATCGGCACGCGTTCGACCGTCGGCTCGGGGCCGTCCTCGCGCTTGACGAGCACGACCGCCGACGGCGTCTCGCCGTAGCCGACCGAGGTAGGCACACTGGTGGCGACGTCGTCGTCGACGGGACACGCGGGCGCGTTCACGAGCGCGTTCACGAGCTTGCTCTTGCCCTGCTTGAACTGCCCGAGCACCAGCACCCGCACGTGCGGATCCAGCAGCCGCGAGCGGGTCTGTTCCATCCGCTGCGCCAGGTCGGCTCGGCCCACCTGGGCCGAATAGCTCCGCGCCTTGTCGACGAGCCCCATGAGCTCGGCGTCGTCCGTGGCATCCGGTGTGGTGACCGTCGCATCCCCCGATGCTGTGGTCACGCCGTCGGCTTCCGTCATGCACGCCCCCCTGCGTCCCTCTCACGCTACCTGCTCCAGGCGCGCGTGTGCTGTGATCTGTCTCTGCATGCCGCCGGCCCCGGACCGACTGAGCGGTCCGGGGCCGGCGGTGCGCATTTCGAGTGCGCTCGCCCCAGCGGAGACTAGATGTCGACGTCGACGTCGTCGACGATCGCAGCGTTCGAGCTGTCCCAGATGACGTTGGCGTCGACGTTCCACGTCTCCGTGTCACTGCTGTCGATTTCCGACGTGAACGAGTCGACGTAGGCGGTGTTCGTCGAGTTGTCGTTGAACGAGTCGTCGTAAGTGTAGGACTGCGACGAGTCGGACTCGCTCGAGTGGTCGTCGTAGTGGTTGTACGAGTCACTCACCGTCGTGACGTCCGTGGTGTTCCCGACGTTGACGTCGCCTTCGTAGGAGACGAAGTTGGTCGAGTTGTCGATGTCCCACGAGAAGTCGGCGTCGCCGCCGGCCGCGATGGCGCCGTCACCGGATGCCACGACCGCGTCGCTGGACGAGTCGATGTAGGAGTAGCCGCCTGACATCACGTTGGCGTTGACCGACTGGTCGACGATGGTCGCGTTGCCGTCCCCGCCGCCGTATCCGCCGTCGCCGCCACCGACGTTGTACGCCCGGTTGCCCGCGTTCACGGAGTTGTCGGAGTTGTCGGTGTACGTGTTGTACGAGTCGGTCCACGACTGGTTGGTGTCGTCATCGGTCGAGTTGTCGGAGTTGTCGTTGAACGACCCGTTGATCGAGTTGTCCGACTCGTCGTTGCCCGAGTAGTTCGTCGAGTTGTCGGAGTTGTCCGAGTTGTCCGAGTTGTCCGAGTTGTCGGAGTTGTCGGAGTTGTCGGAGTTGTCCGAGTTGTCGTTGCCCGAGTCCGAGATGCCGATGCCGACGTTGCCGCTGTCGTTCACCGAGTTGTCGTTGACGTCGTCATCGCTCGAGACGTAGCTGAGGTTGGCGGTGTTGGTCGTGGTGTTGGCGGTGTTGTACGAGTCGCGGACCCGGGTGTTGAACGAGTCGTCGTTCAGGTTGTAGTCGAGAGCCATGTCCTTCGATTCTTTCTATGCGGTGTGGCGGTTGTCGCCGGATGCGTGTGGAGGTGGAAGCGGCGCCCGGCCGCGGCGAGGCGGCCGGGCGCGCGGATCACAGACCGAGGTCGACGTCGTCGACGATGATCGCGTTGTTGCTGTCGACGATCGCGTTGACGTTCGCGTCCACGTCCAGGTTCGAGTCGTAGGACTCATCGCTCGTGAACGAGTGATCGAACGCTGTGTTGGTCGAGTTGTCGTTGAACGAGTCCGTGTAACTCCAGTCCTGCGAGGAGTCGGAGTAGCTCGAGTGGTCGTCGTATGAATTGAAGGAGTCGCTGACCGTCGTGACATTGGTGTGGTTCCCGACGTTCACGTCGCCATCCGCCTCGAAGTTGGTCGAGTTGTCGATGTCGTAGCTGATTCCGACATCGCCACCGGCCGCGATCGAGTCGTCACCCGAAGCCACGACAGCCGACGAGTACGAGTACAGGTCGGAGTCGCCGAACGACGCGATGTTGGCGTTGACCGACTGGTCGACGATCGTCGCGTTGCCGCCGCCCGAGCCGCCGTCGCCGTCGCCCCAGCCCACGTTGTACGCGCGGTTGCCGGCGTTGACGGAGTTGTCCGAGTTGTCGGTGTAGGTGTTGCCCGAGTCGCTCCACGACTGGTTGACGTCGTCGTCGCTCGAGTTGTCCGAGTTGTCGTTGAACGAGTCGTTGATCGAGTTGTCCGACTCGTCGTTGTACGAGTCGTTCGTCGAGTTGTCGGAGTTGTCCGAGTTGTCGGAGTTGTCCGAGTTGTCGGAGTTGTCCGAGTTGTCGTTGAACGAGCCGTCGATGCCGAGCCCGAAGTTGCCGCTGTCGTTCACCGAGTTGTCGGTGTAGTCGTCATCGGTGACGTCGTAGGCGAGGTTCGCGGTGTTCGTCGTCGTGTTGGCGGTGTTGCCGGAATTGCGGGTGACGTCGTTGAACGACCCGTCGTTCCCGTTGTAGTCAAGAACCATTTCAGTTTCCCCTTATCCGGGGGCATGCCCCGTGTAACTGTTGTTGGCTACACGCTAGAAGCGCCCGCGCGATGCCGCATCGGGGATGCCTCCGGGTATTGCGGGCTAGCGGGCGGGGGTTCGGCGGGGTACCCCCTACCCCGGTGGGGGGATGGGATCAACCCGCCCCGTACGCTTGCCGGGTGGATGTCGCCGAGCTGCGCGCGCTGCTGACGCCGGAGGGCCTGCGGCTGCTCGAGGACCAGCCGCTCATCGAATCCGCAGCCGATGTCGCCCGCGCCGTCTCAAGGCTGCGCGCCGCCGGTCACTCCCCCGATCCCGTATCGGCGGTCGTCGGCCAGGCCCGCCTGCGGGTGCGCGCCCGGGCTAAATTCGGGCCGTTCGCCGAGCGGATGCTGTTCACCCGCGCCGGCCTCGAACAGGCGACGCGCCTGTCGGTCGCGGCGCATCACGCGGGACGATTCCGGGATGCCGGCCTCACCCGCGTCGCAGACCTCGGCTGCGGCATCGGCGGCGACGCGATGGGCTTGGCCGGTCTCGGCCTGCGCGTCGACGCTGTCGACGCCGACGAGGTCACCGCCGCGATCGCCGCGTACAACCTCGCGCCGTTCGGAGACCAGGTGACCGTGCGTCACGGCCGGGCCGAGGCATCCGATCTCTCCCGGGTCGATGCCGTATGGCTCGACCCGGCCCGGCGCTCCGGCGGTCACAGCGAGACGTCGCGGCTGCGAGCGGAGGATTACACCCCGCCGCTGGACTGGGCACTCGAGCTCGCCGGACGAATGCCCGCGGGGATCAAGCTCGGTCCGGCATTCGATCGCGCGGCCATCCCGGACGGGTTCGAGGCGCAGTGGATCAGCGCCGACGGCTCGACGATCGAGCTGGTGCTGTGGTCGGGCGCACTTTCACGCCCGGGCCTGCGTCGCGCCGCGCTCGTGCTGCGCGGCGACACCAGCCACGAGTTGACGGCCGCAGCGGATGCCGTGGACGAGCCGGCGCGCGACCTCGGCGCCTTCGTGCACGAGCCGGACGGCGCGGTCATCCGCGCGCGGTTGATCGGCGATGTCGCCCGATCGCTCGATGCCGGGATGCTGGCGCCCGGCGTCGCCTACCTCACGTCGGACGCGGCGTTGACGAGCCCGTTCGTGTCGTCCTTCCGGGTGCGCGAGCGGCTGCCGGCCGATGTGAAGGGTCTGTCCAGAGCACTGCGCGAGCGCGGCATCGGCACTCTGGAGATCAAGAAGCGCGGTGTCGACGTCGATCCGGCACAGCTGCGGACCAAGCTGAGGCTGCGGGGGCAGGGATCGGCGACGCTCATCCTCACGCGCGTGGGTACCCGCCGACTGGCGCTGCTGGCTGACCGTATCAGCTGATGCCGCGTCACCCGACGAGGTTGGTGCGGCTGGCCGCCCACAGCAGCCAGCCCGCGCTGTAGAGCACCGACACGGCGCCGAGCACCAGTGCCCACACCGCGGCCGAGCGGCTCTCGAACCGACGGCGCAGTGCGATGACCGCGGTGACGAGCCCGACGAGACCGATCGGGAATCCCCATCCGACGAACAGCGAGACGGCGAGTCCGACCACCGAGAAGGCCAGGGCCCATCCGGCGAGCCGGCGCGGTGGCGGCACGTCGGGCATCAGCCACTGCGGGTGAGGCAGATCGACGCCGGCGTGCGGATCGGTGGGGGCGGGGCCGGGCGACGGGCTCGGCGTCGGGCCGGGCGACGGGTCCGGTGTCGGGCCGG
>CAXTES010000089.1:9114-12142 GCA_964243215.1 uncultured Microbacterium sp.
GGGCCGGGCGACGGGCTCGGCGTCGGGCCGGGCGACGGGTCCGGTGTCGGGCCGGCCGGGTCCGGAGGCGAACCGCCGCTCGGCATCCCCGCCCCGCTCACGCCTCGACCTGGATCCGGGTCACCGGAAGCGTCGAATCGGCGCCGAACGACAGGGCGGAGGGCCGTCGGCCCGCGGTGATGAGCTCGGCGGCGAGCGCGGCGATCATGGCACCGTTGTCGGTGCACAGCGACAGCGGCGGGATGCGCACGGCGACGCCGGCGGCCTGGGCACGCGCCACGGCGACCTCGCGCAACCGCCGGTTCGCGATGACGCCACCGCCGAGCAGCAGGCGCGGCACGCCGTGGCGCGCGCAGGCATCCAGCGCCTTCGTCACCAGCACGTCAATCACGGCTTCGCGGAAGCTCGCGGCGACATCACCGACGGGCACCGGCTCCTCCGCGGCCTCGCGACGCTCGACCCACCGGGCCACGGCGGTCTTGAGCCCCGAGAACGAGAAGTCGTAGCGGTGCTCGAGGAGATCGGACGCCCGCGACATCCCGCGCGGGAAGGCGATCGCCGCCGGGTCGCCGGGCGCACCTGCCGGAGCGTCGGCGGCCCGGTCGATCTCGGGGCCGCCGGGATAGGGCAGACCCAGGATCCGCGCAACCTTATCGAACGCCTCGCCGGCGGCGTCGTCCATCGTTTCGCCGAGCATCTCGACGTCGGTGGTCAAATCGCGTACGAGCAACAGCGAGGTGTGTCCGCCCGACACCAGCAGGGCGACGGTCGGGTACTGCAGCGGGGGCGCGTCGGGGTCGAGAAGGTCGGCGGCGATGTGCCCGACGAGGTGGTTCACGGCGTACAGCGGAGTGCCGAGCGCGACCGCGAGCCCCTTCGCGGCGCCGATGCCCACCATGAGCGCGCCCGCCAGACCCGGACCGGACGTCACGGCGACGGCATCCAGATCGTCGAGTCGGACGGATGCCTCGGCCACAGCGGCCTCGATCGCCGGCTGCAACGCCTCCAGGTGCGCACGGGCCGCGATCTCGGGTACGACTCCGCCGTAGCGCGCGTGCTCGGCCATACTGCTCGCGATCGTGTTCGACAGCAGGGTGCGACCGCGCACGATGCCGATGCCGGTCTCGTCGCAACTCGTCTCGATGCCGAGCACCAGGGGACCGCTCACGAGGACGCACCGCCGGGCGGGCTCACGGCATCCGCCGCACCGTTCTCGGAGAATGTCGTGCTTTTCGGACGCTCGAGCCCGGATGCTCCGAATTCGGCGCCATTCTCCGAGAACGGTGCGTGCGCGCCCGCCCACGCAGTCAGATCGAGCCGCATCACGATCGCGTCGACACCCTCGGCGGCGTAGTACTTCGGGCGCCGGCCGATCGCGACGAAGCCCTCCGAGGCGTACAGGCGCTGGGCGACGTCGTTGTCGTCGCGCACGTCGAGGAACACCTCCCGCACGCCGCGGTCGACGGCCTCGGCGAGCAGGGTGCGCAGCAGCAACCGCCCCTGGCCCCGTCCCCGCGCGGTCTCGGCCAGCGCGATCGTCTGGATGTCGGCATCCGACGACGCCTTCGGCGCGCGAAGCCCGGCGTATCCGCGGACGCCCGATTCGACGAGCACGACGTAGTGGGTGTGCGGCGAGACGAGCTCTTCGCGCATCATCGACTCCGACCACGCGTCGGCGAGGAAAGATGCGCGCTCGAGCGTCATGATCGCGTCGAGGTCGTCGAGGGTCGCGGGCCGGATCGTCATGCACCGACCCGCTTGGGTGCGGCCGGAACGGTGACGTCCGGCGAGCGCAGGTACACCGGCTCGTCCGGACCGACGGTGCGTCCAGCCGCGAGCGCTCGCGCGGCGACGAGGCCGACCATGGCGCCGGGCACGTCGGCGATCTCGTAGCCGGCCACCCCGGCCGCATCGAGGATCGCGTCCACGTCGTCGCGGCGGGCGAGGCGCGGTCCGTCGGTGCGCACCGGCAGGCCGTCGTCGTCGATGCCGTCGTAAACGCTGCAGGCTACCTCGCGCCGGCGGGCGTCGGTGACGACCGCGAACGGCGGCGTACCGGCACCGCGCATGGCGTCGTGCAGCAGCACCTCGAGCGCGATCGCGTCGTGACCGACGACCGGGACGATCGGGATGCCGCGACCCCGTGCGAACGCACGCGCGGCGGCGATACCGATGCGTAGACCGGTGAACGGCCCCGGTCCCATGCCGACGGCGACATGCGAGATATCGGCGGGTGCGACGGATGCCTCGACGAGAGCCGCGGTGAGCAGATCGCCGATCACCTCGGCGTGGCGTCGCGCGTCGGTGATCGCTCTGGTGGCCCGGACGACTCCGTCGGCCTCGACTACTGCCACCGCCGTGCCGAGCGACGTGTCGATAGCCAGGATCACCCTCCCAGGGTAGTCGCGGGGGTACGGGCCGCCGCCGGCGCGGGAACCGTTCCGCCGATCGCGCCGAATAACCGTCGTGACCGTCCTGGGCCGATTCCCGCATCCGCTTCCCCTGCGCGCCGATGCCGACGCGCTCGGCTTGCGGACAGTCGTCGTGCCGACCTCGGTGGGCGAGATCGTGGTCCGCACCGGCCGTGAGACCGGTGGGCCGGCGACGATCCTGCTGCACGGCGCGGCGGGCTCGTGGACCACGTGGACGCCGCTGATCGCGGCATCCGATCTGTGCGGTGCACCGATGCGCGACGTCGTCGCGATCGACCTGCCGGGGTGGGGTGACAGCGGCAGCGCCGCGGGCGTCGAGTCGGTGGAGGACCTCTCGGACGCGGTGGCCGAGGTCGCGCGCGCGCTCGGCCACTCGTCGTGGCGGCTCGTGGGCCATTCGCTCGGCGGCTTCGTCGCGCTCGACGTCGCGGTGCGGCATGCGGCTGCGACGGTCGACGTCACGCTCGTGTCGGCGAGCGGCGTCGCGGTACTCGACGCGATCCGGCGGCCGATCCGCGGCGGGCTCGGACTGCCGGGATTCGCCGGGATGCTGCTGATCATGCGCACGCTCGCGGTGTTCGGCGACCTCGGCCCGG
>CAXTES010000090.1:0-12100 GCA_964243215.1 uncultured Microbacterium sp.
AGGTCGACTTCGAGATCGGCGAGACGATCACCATCAAGGAGGGCTCGTTCGCGGGTCTTCCCGGCTCCATCAGCGAGATCAAGCCCGAGTCCGGCAAGCTGACCGTGCTCGTCTCGCTGTTCGAGCGCGAGACTCCGGTCGAGCTGTCGTTCGACCAGGTCACCAAGCTCTGAGCCCCACAGACACCGCGCTCAGAACGGCTGAGTCGCGGGAGAGGGATGCCGTGCGGCATCCACTCGACGAAAGGAAAGAAACATGGCACCCAAGAAGAAGGTGACCGGCCTGATCAAACTGCAGATCAACGCCGCCGCCGCCACCCCGGCGCCGCCGATCGGGCCCGCGCTCGGTCAGCACGGCGTCAACATCATGGAGTTCGTCAAGGCGTACAACGCCGCGACCGAGCAGCAGCGCGGCAACGTCATCCCGGTGGAGATCACCGTTTACGAGGACCGCAGCTTCACGTTCGTGCTGAAGACCCCGCCCGCCGCCGAGCTGATCAAGAAGGCCGCCGGCGTGCAGAAGGGTTCGAAGACGCCGCAGTCGGCGAAGGTGGGCAAGCTCACCCGCGAGCAGTTGCGCTCGATCGCCGAGCAGAAGCAGGCGGACCTGAACGCGAACGACATCGAGGCCGCCTCGAAGATCATCGCCGGTACCGCCCGTTCCATGGGCATCACGGTCGAGGGGGCGTAGGGCGATGGCGACGAAATCGAAGGTCTACGAGGCCGCGGCATCCAAGATCGACCACGACCGGTTCTACACTCCGACCGAGGCGGTCGCACTGGCGAGACAGACCGGCTCGAAGCGGTTCGACTCCACCGTCGAGGTGGCACTGAAGCTGTCGGTCGACCCGCGCAAGGCGGATCAGATGGTGCGCGGCACTGTCATCCTGCCGCACGGCACGGGCAAGACCGCGCGCGTGATCGTGTTCGCGAACGGCCCGGCGGCCGAGGCCGCTCTCGCGGCGGGCGCGGATGAGGTCGGCGGCGCCGATCTGATCGAGAAGGTCGCGGGCGGCTACACGTCGTTCGACGCGGCGGTCGCCACTCCCGAGCTGATGGGTCAGGTCGGGCGCCTGGGCAAGGTGCTGGGTCCGCGCGGCCTGATGCCGAACCCCAAGACCGGCACCGTGACCCCGAACCCGGCCAAGGCCGTGGAGGAGATCAAGGGCGGCAAGATCGAGTTCCGCGTCGACAAGCACGCCAACGTGCACTTCGTCGTGGGCAAGGCCTCGTTCTCCGAGCAGCAGCTCGACGAGAACCTCAAGGCCGCGATCGACGAGATCGTGCGGCTCAAGCCGTCCAGCTCGAAGGGCCGCTACATCCAGAAGGGCGCCGTGTCGACCACCTTCGGTCCCGGCATCCCCCTGGACGTCAACGCGTTCTGACGCTCAGTCGAAGAGGCTCCACCCGAGGGTGGAGCCTCTTTCGCGTGCCCGCGGCACGCCTCGGGATGCCGAGTGTGCCACTTTTCTGCTTCCGCCCCTACGAATATGTGTGGCGCTTGCAGGACTCTGGCGCAGTTGCACGAAAGTGACGCATTCCTCTCGGGGGGGCGGAGGCGGGGAGGGGCGGCGCGCGGGCCGGTCTTGACGCCGCGCGACACGGGGTGCAGGTTGACATCGACACGCAGCTGAAAGGGGATGCCATGGACAGTGTCGTGCACTTCGAGATACCCGCCGACGACCTGGGGCGCGCCAAGGAGTTCTACTCCACCGTCTTCGGGTGGGACATCTCGACCTCGCCGATGCCGAGCGGCGACGACTACACGTCGCTGACGACGACGGCCGTGGACGAGAAGACGTACGCGCCCACCGAGCCGGGTGCGATCAACGGCGGGATGACCCAGCGCGAGGGGCAGCTGACGGCGCCGGTGATCACGATCGGGGTGTCGGATACGGATGCCGCGCTCGCCAGGATCGAAGCGGCCGGCGGCTCGGTCGTCATACCACGCACCGCGATCGAGGGCATGGGCGCCTTCGCCTACTTCACCGATCCCGAGGGCAACGTGATGGGCCTCTGGGAGACCAGGAGCTAACGCGCCGACGCCGCGAGGGTGCGGCTGAGCGCCGCCGCGGTCGCCATGACGGTCGGCGCGAACCGCTGCGCCTGCGACAGCGCCGCCGCTCCGGTGACCGAGACCGCCGCGATCGCGTGGCCGCGCCGGTCGACGACGGGCGCGGCGACGCAGAACAGGCCCCGCTGCGACTCCTCGACATCGAAGGCGACCCGCTCCGCGCGAACCCGCCCCAACTCGGTTCGAAGCGCGGGCACCGTGGTGATCGTGCGTGACGTCACGGCCGTGAGGATCGGGGCGAGCCGGTCGAGGTCGACGTCGTCCGAGAACGCCAGGATCGCTTTGCCCAGCGCGGTGGCGTGCAGCGTCCCGCGGCCGCCGAGCCTGGTGTGCGGCACCGTCAGGTCGCGGGTGGTGATCTTCTCGAGATAGAGGATCTGATCCCTGTCGCGCACCGCGAGGTTCGCGGTGAGGTGGGTCACCTCGTGGAGCGTGTGCAGGTAGGGCGTCGCCGCCTCGCGCAGCGTGGTGTGGCTCGGCGCGAGTGTGCCGAGTTCGAACAGCTTGACGCCCAGGCGTAAGCCGGTCGGCGTGCGTTCCAGCGCGCCCCAGTCGACGAGCTCGGATGCCAGCCGGTGGGTGGTCGAGCGTGACACCCCCGCACGTGCCGACAGTTCACGGATCGACAGCTCGCGGTGCTCGGCGGTGAAGGCATCCAGCAGCGACAGCGCGCGCCGCAGTGAGCTCGGAGTGTCCTGGTGGACGGGACTGCTCATGGGAGGAATCGTACACAGTTGTTGACAATGTTGTGAACAGGAAGGTGTCGCATGGGCTCTGGCGATGACGCCGTGGTCACGACCGCCGCTGACGCGACGCGGCGCGCAACGGCTTTCCTGGTCGGACGCGGTGCGCCCGAGCCGCTGGCCGAGATCCAGGCCGCGCACCTGGTCGAGGCCGAGTTGCGCGGTCATCCGTCGCATGGGCTGCGTCGCCTCGCCGTCCTCGGCGAGCGCATCGACAACGGTCTACTCGATCCCGCGGCCGAGCCCGACATCACGTGGCCGGCGCGCGCGATCGCGCGCGTGGACGGACGCCGCGGCTTCGGACCGGTCACCGCCCGCCGCGCGATCGACGCCCTGTGCGAACGCGTCCGCGAGACCGGTGTCGCGGCGGCATCCCTTCACCGCACGCACCATCTCGGAATGCTCGCCCCGTACGTGGAACGGATGTCGCGGCACCAGGTCGCGTCCGTCGTGCTGTCGTCCACCGAGGGGCTCGTGCACCCGTGGGGCGGCGCGGGCGCCCTCATCGGCACCAATCCCATCGGCATCGGCGTGGCAGCGACGGGCGGGGATCTGACGCTGGACATGTCCACGGGCGCGGTGTCGGCGGGCAAGATCCTCGACTACCGCGCGAAGGGCCTGCCGATCGCGCAGGGGTGGGCCGTCGACGCGGCCGGAACCCCGACGACGGATGCCGCCGCGGCCGCCGGCGGAGCGATCTCGCCGTTCGGCGGCGCGAAGGGGTACGCGCTCGGTCTCGCTTTCGGCGCGCTCGTGGGCGCGTTGACCGGCACGTCGTTCGGACCCGACGTGCGCGGCACCCTCGACGCGGACTCCGAGACGACGAAAGGCGACCTCATCGTCGCCTTCGACGTGGCACTTCTCGCCGGCAGCGACACCCGCGACGCGCTCGGGGCGTACTTCGCGATGATCCGCGACAGCGGCGGCACGGGGCATCCGGTCGCCGTCCCCGGCGACCGCGCCCGCAGCGACCGCGAACGGCGGATCCGTGACGGAGTGACGCTGAGCGCGGACGTGTGGGCGCTGCTGGACGATGCGGCGGTGACGCAGTGATCGGGGTGCTGCGGATGCCGGCCGAGGTGCGTTTCGGCTACGGCGTTCGGGCCGGGATCCCCGCGGCGGTACGCGCCCTCGGCAGTCGCGTCTTCATCGTCGCGGACCCTTTCCTGGCAACCACGCCGCACTTCGACGCGGTGCGCCGCGGCCTCGAGGCGCTCGGCGCCGACGTGGTCGTCCACACCGACGTTCCCCCGGAGCTCCCGGTCGAGTCGGTCGAGGCATCCGGGCGGCCCGCGGCCGACTTCGAGCCGGATGTCATCGTCGGTTACGGCGGCGGCAGCGCCCTCGACGCCGCCAAGCTGATCGCCGTCGCAGTCGCCCACGGCGCGCCACTGTCGTCGTACTACGGCGAGAACGCGGTGCCGGGGCCCGTGGTGCCGATCGCGGCGGTTCCCACGACCGCCGGCACGGGATCGGAGGTGACGCCCGTTGCGGTCGTCGCCGACCCCGACCGTGCCCTGAAGGTCGGCGTGTCGAGCCCGTTCATCGTCCCCCGCCTGGCGTTCGTCGACCCGGAGCTCACCCTCGCGGCACCGCGCGGCGTCACGGTCGCCGCCGGGATCGACGCCCTCGTTCACGCGATCGAGTCGTACACCGCCGCATCCCTCCGGATCGATCCCGGCGAGCCGCTTCCGGTCTTCGTCGGCGCGAACGCGCTCGCCCGGCCGCTGTCGCTCGAGGCCGCTGCGCTGCTGTACCGCGCGCTGCCGCGGGTGGTGGACGACCCCGGCGACCGGGATGCCCGCGCCGATATGGCGCTGGGCAGTCTGCTGGCGGGCATGGCGTTCGGTCCGACCGGCACCCACCTCTCCCACGCCATCCAGTACCCCATCGGCGCGATGACCCACACCCCGCACGGCCTGGGCACCGGAGCGCTGCTGCCGTACGTGCTGCAGGCGCTGCGACCGCGGATCGACGCGCAGCTGTGCGCCCTCGGACGCGCGATGGGCATCGTCGAGGACGATGACCCGGCGGATGCCGCATCCGAGGCCCAGGGGGTCGTCGACGCCGTCGCGCAGCTGTGCGAGCGGATCGGGCTGCCGGTCGCTCTGGCAGATCTCGGCCTCGCAGCGACCGACACGTCTCGGATCGTGGAGCTGACGCTGCAGGTCGGCCGGCTTCTCGCGATCAGTCCGGTGTCCGCGAACGCGGACCTGCTGACACGCATCGTCGACGCATCCATCGCGGGCGACCGCGCCCGCCTCATCCCCGTCGGGAGCATGTCGACATGACCGACACATCCGTGATCCCCGCTCCGGCCACCGCGACGGCGTCGGCACAGCTCGCCACCGACCTGTTCATCGACGGCCGATGGCGGCCCGGCGGCGACGGGCGCCGCTTTCCGGTCATCGATCCAGCCGACGGCAGCACGGTCGCCGATTTCGCGGTCGCCACGGCCGACGACTGCGACGATGCCGTGGCGGCAGCAGAGGCCGCGTTCCCGGCGTGGGCGGAGACGAGCCCCCGCGCGCGCAGCGAGCTGCTGTACCGCGCCTTCGAGATCCTGCGGTCCGAGAAGGAACTGTTCGCCGAGCTGATGGTCCGTGAGAACGGCAAAGCGTGGCCCGACGCGATCGCCGAGGCGGGGTACGCGACGGAGTTCTTCCGGTGGTTCGCCGAAGAGGCCGTGCGCGTGCCGGGGGACTTCCGGCTGGCACCGGCCGGGGACAAGCGCATCGTCGTCGCGCGCCAGCCGATCGGCGTTTCGCTGCTGATCACCCCGTGGAACTTTCCCGCGGCGATGGCGACTCGCAAACTGGGTCCGGCACTGGCCGCCGGCTGCACGACGATCCTCAAGCCGGCCCGCGAGACGCCGCTGACCGCCGCCTATGTCGTCGACGTGCTGCGCCGCGCCGGGGCGCCGGCCGGAGTGGTCAACCTCGTCACCCCGGTGCCGACCGGGCCGCTCGTCGCGCGCATGATCGCGCACCCGGCAGTCCGCAAGGTGTCGTTCACCGGGTCGACCGAAGTGGGACGCGAACTCCTGCGCGAGTGCGCGGACACGATCGTGAGCACGTCGATGGAACTGGGCGGCAACGCTCCCGTGATCGTCCTTCCCGACGCCGATCTCGACGTGGCGGTGGAGAACGCCTTCGCGGCGAAAATGCGCAACGGCGGATCGGCCTGCACCGCCGCGAATCGCTTCTACGTGCACGACAGCATCCACGACGCCTTCGTCGAGCGGATGTCGCAGCGGCTGCGGTCGGTGGCCACCGGATGGGGGCTCGACCGCGAGAACACCCTCGGGGCGCTGGTGTCGGTCGGCGAACGGGACAAGGTCGCCGAGCTGGTGCGGACCGCCGTGGACGAGGGTGCCCGGGTCGTCACCGGCGGGGAGATCATCACGCCCGGGGCGTTCTACCAGCCCACGCTGCTGGATTCGGTGACCCACGGCGACGCCATCACCCGCACCGAGATCTTCGGACCCGTGACTGCCGTCGTGAGATACGACGGTGTCGACGACGCGGTGCGCATGGCCAACGACACCGACTTCGGACTCGTCGCCTACGTCTTCGGTCCGGAACACGACGCGCTGCGGGTCGCGCTGCGGCTGGACAGCGGCATGGTCGCGGTCAATCGCGGTGTGCTCAGCGACCCCGCCGCCCCGTTCGGCGGAACCAAGCAGTCGGGACTGGGCCGCGAAGGCAGCTCGGAAGGCATCCTCGAGTACCTCGAGGAGAAGTACGTCGCGCTCAACCCGTGACGCGACGTCGGCACCACAGAAAGAAGCACGCACATGCACTCGAAGACGAGGCGCCCGTGGCGCTGGTCCGTCGCCGCGGTCGCGGCATCCACCCTTCTCGTCCTGGCCGGATGCTCCGGCGGTGGCGGCGGCAGCTCCACCGGCTCCGGCGTACCCAGGGAGGGCGGGGACATCACGATCATGTCGGCGGCGGGGATGGCCAGCTGGGATCCGGGTCTGGCCTTCTTCGGAACCCTGCCGGGCGTCACCACCGACCGGTTCATCGCCGTCTACGGACAGCTGTTCTCGGTCGATCAGTCCGGTGACCTGCAGCCCGGCTTCGCCGACAGCTTCACGACCGACGACGGCGGAACCACCTGGACACTGAAGCTGCACGAGGGCATCACGTTCAGCGACGGCACCGCGTACGACGCCGCCGCGGTCAAGTACAACTGGGATCGGATCGCCGATCCCGCCACCGCCGCGCCCACGGCGGCCCTCGCGCAATCGTTCACCTCCGAGGTGGTGGACGATCTGACGTTGACGCTGACGAGCAAGGTCGCCAACCCGGTGCTCGACCAGCAACTGGCCGAGAACCTGCAGCTGATCGCATCCCCGACGGCGCTGAAGGCGGGCGATTACACCAAGCCCGTCGGGGCCGGACCCTTCCTGCTCACCAAGGAGGATGCCGCGGTTGGCGAGGACTTCGAGGCGAACCCCGATTACGTGCTCGACCCGCCGAAGTACAAGACGCTGCACTACCGCACCGTCGGCGACCCGTCGCAGCGCGTCGAGACCATCGCGGCCGGCGATGCGCAGCTGATGAACGGGTTCGCGTCGGACTTCCGCGACTACGCCGACAATCCCGGATTCGGCTTCTACACCGTCCCGAACGGCGGGTTCCGCCACCTCGTGTTCAACAACACCCGGGCACCCTTCAACGACGTCCGCGCCCGCAAGGCGGTGGCGCTCGCGCTGAATCCCGAGGAGCTGACCCAGACGCTGCTGTCCGACCCATCGCAGAAGGGCTCGACCACGCTGTTCCAGCCGGACTCGCCGTACTACGACGCCGCAGCCGCGCTTCCCGCCGAGAACCTCGACGAGGCGCAGAAGCTCGTCGACGAGCTCACCGCCGACGGCGTGAACATGACGTTCACGATCGTGCCGGCGGCCATTCCGGAGAGCATCCGCTCCGCCGAATACGTGCAGCTGTCGCTGCAGAAGCTCAAGGGCGTGACGGTGAACATCGAGCAGGTCGACATCCAGAACTGGCGCTTGCGCACCCAGAGCAACGACGACTTCGACATCACGTTCTATCTGGGCATCTACGACGTCAACCCGGTCGCGACGACGTTCACGAACCTGTTCGGCGAGAACGGCACCGATAACATCCAGAACTCGTCGAGTCCGCAGATGTCGGCGGCGCTCGAGCAGCTGCGTTCGGCGACGGATGAAGCGGCGACCAAGAAGGCGCTCGACACGATCCAGCAGATCTACGTCGACCAGGTGCCGATCTACGTGTTCGGGTACGACTACCGGATCTTCTTCCACCAGGCGAACGTCGACGGCTTCGATGCGATCGGGCGCGGCGCGATCCTGCCCGAGAAGCTGTTCTACACGCAGTAGGGCGCGAACCCGGTCGTCGAGCCAGGCGCGCCCTGGATCGACGACCGGGACTACGCCGGCCAGTCCAGCGCCCGGCGCACGGTGCCGCCGAGCACGAGGGCGCGCTCGTCGGACGTCAGGTCCTCGTCGTCGCGGATGTAGCCGAACGACTCGGCCCACGAGCTGAAGGCCAGGTCGAGGGTCCAGTCGCTGGCCCACATCACGCGTTCGGCGCCGAACGCGTCGACGACCTGGCGCAGCGCGGCACGCACATCCGGGAAGGGATAGGGCGTTTCGCTCAGCCGCGTCGCGTGCCCCCACTTCAACAGCACGTTGGGGACCGCCGCGAGCGCGCACACCTGCGCGAACTGCGCGAACCGGTCGGGCCGGTGCTCCCGCGACCCCGGCATCGCGACACCCGTGTGGTCGAGCACGACCGGCAGCCCGGGATGCGCCTGCGCCACCGTACGGATCGCCTCGAGCCGACCGGGGATGCCGATGCCGTTGACCTGGATGAACACCGGCACCGCGTGCTGCTCGGCCAGCGCGAAGTACCGGTCGTATCGACCGCCGACCAGCTGGGCGGCGAACGCGTCGACGGCCTCGTCGTTCTCGCGACGCTCGCCCGCGTCCGGCGGAAACGGCACGAACGGCAGGATGCGAAGTGCCAGCGCGCCCGGCCGATCCCGAAGTCCGCCGATCACCCGGTCGAGCTCGGGGTCATCCGGCTGGGCGCGGGTGATGTACGCGAAGCGGTCGGGATGCCTCGCCACGGCCAGCTCGGCGAGGGGCTGGATGTGACGCACCGAGCCGTTGGCGAGCGGATGCGACGGCTCGGGCCGACCCGCTGAGTCGAAGCCCCAGAACTCGTCGATGACGAGCGCCGCCACGCCCGCGGCATCCATTGCCACCAGCCCGGCGTCGAGGCCGATCATGTTCAGATGCACCTGCGCGTCGACGATCTCCACGGCCGCTCCCTCCGAATCGGGCCACTACACTGACTGCACGATCAGCCGCCGCAGGAAAGTCGAGCACCGATGGCCGCGCCGACCGCCCCGCGCAAGGCGGACCTCGTCGACGTCATCGCCCACGATATCCGCGAGGGTGTCTACCACCCGCGGGAGCGGCTGATCGAGGTGGAACTGTGCGAGCGGTACGGCGCCTCGCGCAACGCCGTCCGCTCGGCGCTGATCGAGCTGGCGGCGCTCGGACTCGTCGAACGCGAGGCCAACCGCGGCGCCCGGGTGCGCCGCGTCTCGATCGACGAGGCGATCGAGTCCACCGAGGTGCGCCTGTCGCTGCAGGCGATGTGCGCGGGGCGTGCCGCCGCGCGTGCCACCGACGCCGATCGCGCCGAGCTGACGGCGCTTCTCGATGAGCTGCGCTCCGCCGTCGCGGACGGCGACCGCACCCGTAACGCCGCCGCCAACGCCGAGATCTCCCGCGTGATCCGCCGCATCAGCGGGCACGGCACCGCCACGCGCATCATCGAGTCGCTGCAGAGCCAGGTGCGCTTGAACTTCTACCCCTACCAGCTGCCGGACCGGCGCGTGGACTCCATGCACGAGTACGAGCGGGTGGTGGATGCGGTGGTCGCCGGCGATTCCGACGAGGCGCTGCGCGCCGCGTACCAGCACCGCGACAACGTGCTGGCGGCGCTGCGGGGCATCCGGGAGGCGGCCGCCGAGGCGGTGTGACGGGATCACGATCACGCCGACGCGGCGAGGAAGTCCGCCGCGCGTTCGCCGATCATCACCGCGGTGAGGTAGGTGTTCGCCCGCGGGACGATCGGACACACCGAGAGGTCTGCGACCGTCAGGGCGTCGATACCGCGGACGCGCAGCTTCGAGTCGACCACGCCGCCGGCGCCCATGCACGCCCCGCCGGTCAGGTGAGCCGTGTCGCGAGCGCAGCGGCGGATCCATGCATCCACGGTCGGGTCGTCCCACGCCGGGTCGACGCTGTCGCCGAAGCGGTCGCGCACGACTCGCGCGGCGCCGCCGAGCAGTCGGACCGATGACCGCACCGCGATGCGCGCGAGCGCGACGTCGGCCGGATCCGACAGCAGATTCATGCGGATGTCCGCCGGGGCGGTCGCATCGGCCGACACGATGCGCGACGATCCCCGACTCAGGCACCGGGCGAGTTTGACGCCGAAGGCCGTCTCACCGGCTTCGGGATCCGCCGGGTTCGCGGCCACGACGAGCAGATCGCCCGGTCGCGAGTCGGGCTCGTGGGACGAGTACCGCAGCGTGACGTTGCCGCGGGCGCCGTTGGCGGCCGGACGCGCGTGGTCCAGCGGTACCTGCAGCCAGAATCCCACGTGGTCCTGCACGCCGTCGCCGACGGGCAGTTCCGCGACGACGGGGATGCCGAGTCGTTCCAGCAGCGCGCTCGGCCCGATGCCGGAGCGCTGCAGGATGCCCGGTGTCGCCGCGGCGCCGCCGGCCAGGACGATCCGGTCGCCCTCGAATACGACCGTCTCGCCGTTCTGATCGCGCGCCTCGACGGTGCTCGCGCGGCCCGCATCGACCACGACGCGAGATGCCGTCATTCCGCCGTGCACCGTGATGCGGCCCTCCTCGCGCCACGGCTCGACGTAGCCGTCGTAGCTGGTGACACGAACGCCGAAGCGCAGGTGGCTCGCGGTGCGCGAGACGCCCAGGCTGCCCGGCCGATGGTAGTCCGGCTCCCACGCGTGCCCGGCCGCGATCGCGGCATCCGCGAGCAGCCGGTCGCCCGAGCCCCACTCGGATTCGCGCCGTCGCACCACCGGCACCGGGCCGCCACGGCCGTGGTAGGCGGCGCTGCCGTAGTCCAGATCGTCCTCGAGCCGCCGGAACACCGGGAGGACGTCATCCCAGCTCCACCCCTCGATGCCCGCCGCGGTCCAGTCGTCGAACTCGTCGGCGGGCGGCCGGATGGCGACCAGACCGTTCACCGACGAGGTGCCGCCGACGCCCCAGCCGCGCAGGTACGGCTCGGCACCGGCCCCGGCGAAGCGCTCGGCCGTCACGGCGGGATAGGCGAAGCGGCTCGGCGCACGGCCGTCCACCCGCCACGCGAAGATGTCGTCGCGCGGATGCCGGATCTCATCCGGACACGACTCGCTGCGCCAGTCCGGGCCGGCATCGACCAGCGTGACGGTCCAGCCCCGTTCGGCGAGCCGACCCGCGGCCGCGCAGCCGCCCGAGCCCGCTCCGACGACGACGGCGTGCATCACCGCCCCAGCGTGGCTCGCAGCTGCGCAGGCAAGCGGTCGGACGGAAACGGCCACACGTAGTCAGGCCCGCCGATGAGCGTCTGGTCGACCCGCCCGGCTCGCGCCAGAGCGTCGAGCACCGCCGGATCGACCTCCCGGTCGAGCACGGCGGCGTCCTGGCGCAACTCGGCGGCGCTTTTGACCCCGATGACCACGACGTCGATGAGCGGTTCGGCCAAGGCGTAGGCCATCGCGGCCTCCGGCAGCGCGAGCCCGGCGACGTCGGCGGCATCCTGGACCTTCGCCACCGCGTCGACGACTTCGGGCTGCGCGTCCCAGAAGCTGTAGAGCGGCTGCGCAACCCCCCGCACGCCCGTGCCGAGGATGTCGCCGGCGAACGGCGACGTGAGGATCGTGCCGATGTCGCGCTCCTTCGCCTTCTCCAGCAGCCCGGACGTCGCGGCCGACCGGTTGAGGATCGTGTACAGCCGCGGGAACTGCACCACATCGAACTCGTCGGATTCGACCGCTGCCAGCAGCGGCGGCAGCGTGCCGGTGGCGATGCCGATCGACCCGACGAGCCCCTCGTCCTGCAGGCGGCGCAACTCGGGCAACGCGCCGCCCGGGGCGGTGATCGTCGCGAGGTCCTCGTCGTCGCGGGGGTCGTGGAGCATGAAGACCGGGATGATGTCGATGCCGAACGCGGCGAGGCTGCGCTCGACCGACTCGCGAATC
>CAXTES010000091.1:0-11966 GCA_964243215.1 uncultured Microbacterium sp.
CGCGCGAGGATCATCCGTCGCACATCGGCGCCCAGGGCGCTGAAGTACGTCGCGTTGATCTGGTGCGGCAGGCTCGCCCACGCCGGCGTGACCGACGCGACCGCCGAGTGGCCTGCTGTCGCGGCGGCCGCGGCCGTGAAGATTCCGGCCATCTCCTCGTCGGAGAGGATGCCGGGACGTCCGGCGCCTCCGCCGGCATCGATGACGCCGATTCCGTCGTGGGTGTCGAGCACCGTGATCGCGTTGCGGGGACGGACGTCGATCCACTGCGCGAGGCGATCGACCCGCCCCGTCCGCAAAGCGTGCAGCAGCAGTGGCGGGGTGGCGAAGTCGTACACCAGGTCGACCACGTCGGCGATCCGCTGCTGCTGCGAGTAGTGGGCGTGCACCTCGACGAGCACGCGCATGCCTCGCGCGCGGATCAGTTCGGTCACCTCGGCGACGAAGGCCAGGGTGTCGTCGGTCATGAACGAGTCGGTGCCGGCGGTCTTGACCGCGTAGCCGACGGCGTCGAGCCGCACGGTGGTGACGCCGCCGGCGGCGAGCGTGTCGGCGAGGCGTTCGAGGTACGCGATTCCGGCCGGATGCCGGACGTCGATGTCGACCTGCGTCGGTAGGAACGTCGTCCATACGAGTTCGCGCCGGCCGTCGTAGGTGCGGTACGGGGTGAACGGCACGCCGGGCCGCGGACGGTACACCGCCACGATGTCGGCCTGCCGTGCGCCCGCGGGGAAGACGCGGTCGAACGTGAGGAACATCCCGTCGTGCGCCGATCGCGAGCCGTGGCGCAGCCAGTCGGTGAACTCCGGCGACCGGCTCGAGACGTGGTTGACGATGAGGTCGGCGGTCACGGGAGTGTGCGCTGCGATGCGCCGCACGTCGGCCCAGCTGCCCAGCCGCGGATCCACCACGGTGTGGTCGACCGGGTCGAAGCCGGCATCGGCGCCGTCGTAGGGCGTGAAGAACGGCAGGATGTGCACGCCTCTGAACACTGCGAACTCATCGACCAGCATCCGGTCGAGTCCGGCCAGGTCGCCCGCGAGCCGATCGGCGTACGCGAGCAGCGACACTCCGCTCACCCGGCCGGTCCGAGCCGCGCGACGAAGTCCGCCGTTCCCGACTCCGGCGAGGTCAGCACCCGCGGGTCGTCGCCCGCGGCCGGAGCCATGGATGCCTGCGCCAGCACGATCACGTCGGCGTCGGCATCCCGCACCGCCCCGGCGACGAGCCGGTCGTGACCGGCCTGGTCGCCGGCCGCTCGAGCCTCGGCGGCGTGATCGACCACGTGTGCGGAGACCGAGACCGGCTCGTTCCCGACCGCGGCCGCCACGAGCCGCCCGGTGGGTCCGAGCGTGGCCGCGAGCGTGGCGAGCACGAGGATGCGGCCGCGCTCGCCGCGGGCGCGGCCGGCGGCCACTGCCGCGCGCACCGCCTGGCGCGCCATGGCGGCGTCGACACGGACGACCCGCATCCCGGCGGCATCGCCCGCCGCCTCCGCCATCTCGCCGATCGAGGAGCAGGTGACCAGCACGGCGTCGGCGCCGGCATCCCGGAACGCGGCCAGATGCCGCTCGAGCTTCTCGCGGACGTGGTCGTCCGCCTCGCCGGCGGCGATCGATTCGGCCAGCAGCTGGGCGTCGGCGACGTGGAGGACGTGCAGGTCGTCGAGACGCTCGCGCAGCAGCGCGTCGAACACGGGCACGAGCGCCGGGACGGTGTGCAGCACGCCGACCCGCACGGTCATGACGCGCTCCACGGCCGGGCGACCTCGGCGACGGTGTCGATGAGCGATCGCAGGCGCGGCACCGATCGGGCGCGCAGCTGATTGCGCACGTCGTCGGCGCCGACGACGTCGCTCCACAGCGCCCGACCGGCGAGGAACCCGCTCGCTCCCTCCAGGCACGCCGCACGCACGGCCGGCTCGAAGTCGTCGCGCGCGACGCCCTGCGACAGCACGACCCACGGGCCCGACATGCAGTCGTTCAGCCGGGCGCTCGCGATGCGCTGGGAACGTTCGTCGCCGGTCCCGGCCATCGGGACCTGCGCCTTGTACAGATCCGGCCGAAGCGGCGACAGCTCGCGTGCCGCCTCGCGGATGGCGGCATCGGCATCCCACTCGTCACCATCGGCGTCGACCGCGCGGACGACGGGCTCGAGGACCGACAGCACACCCCGGTCACGGCACAGCCCGATGAACCGTTCCGCCATCGCCACGCGGTCGGCACGTCGCGCGTCGCGGCGCCAGATGAGGAGGAGCTTGAGGGCGCTGACCCCCGCGAGGTCGGCCGTGGCCCCGTCGTCGATGGCCGTCTCCTCGACGGGTCCGCCGTCGCGCTGCGTCAGAGCATCGGCGGCGAGGATGAGCCCGGTGGTCGACGGCAGGATGTCGCGCACGCGCGCGAATCCGTAGTGGCGGTCGATGAGGAAGCCGGAGGCGAGCGCGCCGAGCTCTTCGGCGACCGCCACCTTGAAGTCGACGAGCACGTCGTCGTCCGGTCTGCCGCGACCGGCGAGGTCGAACATGTGCCGCAGGCTTTCGCGCTGGTCCATGGCGACCATCGCGAAGGTGCCGTCGGGCCGGGCGATGGCGTCGAGTGTCGTGGTCATGCGTGTCCTTCGGTGGATGCCGATTCGGCGATCGTCGTCTCGCCGCCGACGGCGACGAGGAAGCCGTGGTACGCGTCGGCGAGGCCGGGCGCCTCGGCGGCGGTGACCGGGGCGGTGGGGAGGGTGGCGTCGGGCGCCGCGAGACCCTCGCGCACCGCGGCCAGCAGAGCGGCGCCGGTGGCCACCGGCTCGGCGGAGATACAGCGGTGCAGTCCGGATCCGGTCGCCGCGGCGGCCAGCGGCGCCCAGACCGGGATGCGGTGCGCCAGCGATCCGAGCATGATCGCGCCGTCGTCCGCGCCTCCCGCGTGACGGCCGATCGCTTCCCGCATCCACCTCGCGTGCAGGACGAGGCCCTGCAGCACAGCGCGGGCGAGCGCGTCGCCGTCGAGCCCGGGCGGGATGATCAGCCGGGCCGACGGGTCGGGGCGCGGGCATTGCCGGCCGGTCGGATACGGCGCCACCGTGTCGGCGGTCGTGCGCCACAGCCGCGGATCCGCGGCGGCGAGCACGTCGATCGCGCCGGGCAGCTCGGGCAAGGTCAGCAGCGCGCCGCACGCCGGGCTGCCGCCGACCACCGTCGCGTGAGCGCCGTCGACGGTGGTGCCCACCGCGAACCCGTCGACGGTCGCGCTGTCGGCATCCACCCCGTCGGCGATGCGCACGACGGCCTCCGCCGTGCCCAGCGAATCGGCGACGTGTCCGGGGTGTCGGGCTCCGACGGCCCAGGCGCCAACGACGTGGTCGTGCCCGGCGATCTGCACCGGGATGCCGGGACCCAGCCCGAACGCGACCGCCCCGTCGCCGGTGCGACCGGCGGTCTCCCCGGGCGCGAGGATGCGTGGCAGGGCGTCGGGCGACAGCTCGAGTTCGGCCACGAGTGAGTCATCCCACCCCGCGTTCCCGGAGCGCTCACGCGCGACCATCATGGTGCGCGCCGCGAGGGTGTGGTCGGTGACGTGCGCGCCGGTCAGGGCGTCGGCGATGAGGTCCGCCACCCCCGACCATCGGGTCATCCGGTCCAGGACGTCGGGGCGCTCCCGCCGAAGCGCGGTCAACGCGACCAGGGTCGGCTTCGGGGTCGGCGGGATGCCCGTGCGGGCGGGCAGCCCGGGATGCCGCTCGAGCAGTGCGGCCAGGTGGGCCGGGTCGGTGGCACGGTTCCACCGGATGAGCGGCGACAGAGCGGCGCCGGCACGATCGCGCGGCACGCCGGACTCCGCCATCGACGCTACGCCGACGGCGGCGATGGGCTCCGGGGAGCGCTCCACGCACGCGCGAACGCCCTCGGCGACCGTCGCGAGCAGCGCGTCCGCGGCATCCGGTGTCCGCCGACCCCACGTGTGCAGCTCGGTGACCGTGTCGTCGATCGAAACCAGGGACACCTTGGTGGTCGAACTGCCCGCGTCGACGCCCACCACGATGACCACCCCGCAAGTTTGTTACAGATTGCACAACACCGCAATTGTGTGCGGTGATTGACAACCACCGTCCCGGAGATTTGGATGGCTTCATGCGGTACGCGGATGCCCACCTGCGCCGCGACGAGGTGCAGCGGATCCTCGGCGACGAGGCGTACGTCTCGTCGGCGGATCTGGCCGAACGCATCGGGGTGTCGGAGATGACGATCCGCCGCGACCTGCGCATGCTCGAAGCCGATGGACGGGCGCGGCGGGTGGCCGGGGGAGCGACGAGCGCGATCGACTCCGGCATCCCCTTCGAACGCCGCGACGTCGCCGCGACGGCGCAGAAGCGGGCGATCGCCGCGATCGCGGCCGAGGAGGTGGCCGGCTTCGCGACGGTCGCGGTGGATGCCGGCACCACGGCCGCGGCGGTGGCTCCGCTGCTGCGCGCGCAGACGATCGTCACGCACTCGCTCCCGGTGATCGCGTCGCTGGCCGGCCGCCGACCGCACGCCCTCATCGCGGCCGGCGGGCACTACCAGCCCGAGACCCGCAGCTTCGCCGGACCGCTGGCGGAGGCGACCCTGCAGGGCATCCGATGCGACGCCACGATCCTGTCGGCCACGGCGGTCACCGCCGACGCGCTATGGGGCACGAACGCGCCGGATGCCGCGATCAAGCGCATCCTCGCGGGCGCCGCGGTCACGGTCGTCGTCGTCGCGGACGGCGGCAAGCTCGGCGCCGCCGCGCCGCTGCGCATCCTCGACACCGCCGCCGTCGACGTGCTCGTGACCGACGGCACGGCGGACCCGGAGGTCGTCGCGACGATCGTCGACCGCGGCGTGCGGGTGCGCATCGCGTGAGCACCGGATGAGCACCGACGAGCGCCCCGCGACCACGGTGCAGCTCGGGGTCGTCGCCGACGACATCACCGGCGCGTGCGACGTCGCGGCCGGAGTGTGGGAGGCAGGGATGCCGGTGGAGGTGCGGCTGGGCGTCCCCCAGCCGTCGCCACCGCCGACCGCGCCCTGCGTCGTCGTCGCGCTGAAGTCCCGTACCGCACCTGCGGCGGTCGCGGTCGCCGAGAGCCTCGCCGCGTACCGGGTGCTGCGCGGCTGGGGCGCGCGGCGGATCTACCAGAAGTACTGCTCGACATTCGACTCGACCGACGCCGGCAATATCGGACCCGTCGCGGACGCGTTCCTCGATGCCGCCGACGGTGCCGCCGGCAACGGTGCCATCGCCCTCGCCACGCCCGTCACCCCGGCGGCCGGGCGCACGATGCACCGCGGGCACCTGTTCGTCGGGGACACCCTGCTGTCCGAGTCGTCGCTCGCGAGGCACCCGCTGACTCCGATGCGGGACGCGAACCTCGTCCGCGTGCTGTCGCGCCAGACGCCGCGCGCGGTCGCGTCGCTGCCGATCGAAGACGTCCGCGCCGGCGCGCAGGCGGTCGTCGAGGCGGTCGCTCGGCTGCGGGCCGGCGGAGTCCGGCACGTCCTCGCCGATGCCGTCGAGGACGCCGACCTCGATGTGCTCGCCGCCGCGGCCGACGACATCCCGAACGTCGTGCTCAGCGGCGCCGCGGGCCTGATCACCGCCCTGGCACGGCGGTCGACGACGAGAGGGGGTCCGGAGCCGGCGCCGCCGCCGCCCGCCGGCCGGCGACTCGTCCTCTCCGGCAGCGGGTCCGAGCGCACTCGCGAGCAGGTGGCGGCGTTTCCCGGTCCCGTGATGCACCTCGACGTCGACCGGCTCGCGGACGAGCCCGGCGCGGTGGTCGCCGACGCGCTGCAGCGGATCCGAGCCGCAGACCCGATCCTGGTGTCAGCCACCGCCGATCCCGACCGTGTCGCCGAGACTCAAGCGCGGTGGGGCGCCGAGCGCGCCGCCGCGATGATCGAGGAAGCGCTGGCCCGCATCGCGGCGGCGGCAGTGGCGGATGCGGGGGTCCGGCGCATACTCGTCGCCGGCGGCGAGACGTCCGGCGCGGTGGCGGCCGGGCTGCGACTGGGACCACTGACGGTGCGGCGAGTCGTAGCGCCGGGTGTGCCGTGGATGTCGGCGGAGGATGCCGCCGGCCGGCGACTGGACGTCTGCTTCAAGTCCGGCAACTTCGGGCAGCGGACGCTTTTCGACGACGCATGGCAGGAGGCGCCGAAGTGACCAGAACGGTCTACGTCACGGGCGATATCCCGGCAAGCCCGTTGCGCCCCGAGCGAGCGTAGCCTTACACTGACGGCGCTGTGGTAACGATTCCACATCTCGACGATGAGAGTCTGAGGATGCGATGACGGATACAGCTCCCACGAGGACGGGCGCACCGTGAGCGCCGCGGCGGGCGTCGCGGCCGAGGCGCTGACGCCGGACGAGCCGAGACGGGGTCGGAAGGACCGCAAGGAACGCGGCCCCCGCGTCAAACAGCACTACAACAAGCGCGAGGCGCTGGCCGGATACCTGTTCATCTCGCCGTGGATCATCGGCTTCTTGATCTTCACCGCAGGGGCGATGATCTACAGCCTCTACATCTCCTTCAGCAACTACAACCTCGCCAAGAACACCGCGCGTCCGGTGGGCTTCGCCAACTACGCGCAGCTGTTCCAGGACCCGAAGGTCGGCATCGCACTGGGCAACACGCTGTTCTTCGCCGTACTCGCGGTGCCCGCCGAGATCATCTTCGCCCTCGTCCTCGCGATGATCCTGAACCGCATCACCCGCGGGGCCGGAGTCTTCCGCACCCTCTACTACCTGCCGAAGATGACCCCCGCCGTCGCGACGGCATCCGTCTTCTTCCTGCTGCTCAACGGCAACACGGGCGCGATCAACCAGGCGCTGCGCGTCTTCGGCATCGAGGGGCCGCAGTGGCTGCTGGATCCGGCGTGGGTCAAGCCGAGCATCGTGATCATGGCGCTGTGGACCGTCGGCGGCACGATGGTGATCTTCCTGGCCGCCCTCAAGAACGTGCCGGTCGAGCTGTACGAGGTGGCATCCATCGACGGTGCCGGGCCCATCCGCAAGTTCTTCTCGATCACGCTGCCGATGATCTCCGGGGCGATGTTCTTCAACGTCATCGTGCTGTCGATCGCCGCGTTCCAGGTGTTCGACCAGGCCTTCATCCTGTTCTGGCGCGACACCAACAGCTCCGCACCCGAGGCCTCGCTGTTCTACGCCATCTACCTGTTCCAGCAGGCGTTCCGCCAGTTCAACTTCGGCTTCGCGGCCGCGATGGCCTGGCTGCTGTTCGTCATCATCCTGCTCATCACGGCCATCCAGGTCCGGTTCGGCAACCGATTCGTGTACTACGAGGGAGACCGCTGATGTCCGTTTTCCAGCAGACACCGGGCGTCGCCGAGCCGATGCCGGAGGCCGCGCTCTCGCTCGAGCCGAAGCCGCCGCGCCGCCGCCGCAAGATCTGGACGCCGCAGACCATGCTCGGCCGCATCCTGCTCGTCATCATCGCCGTGGCGTTCTCGCTGATGTTCCTCTACCCGTTCGCGTGGCTGCTGGCGGCCAGTTTCAAGCCGCGCGGCGAGGTGTTCGACAACAAGCTCATCCCGCAGACCTTCACGCCGCAGAACTACGTGGATGTCTGGAACCAGCTACCGCTGGTGAACTGGATGTTCAACAGCATCGGGATCGCGCTGCTGGCGGCGACCACCGTCGCGGTGTCGAGCTCGATCGTGGCGTTCGGATTCGCCTACTTCAAGTTCCCCGGGCGGGGACTGCTGTTCGGGCTCATCCTGGCGACGATGATGCTTCCCGGCGCGGTCACGATGATCCCGATCTACCTGATCTGGAAGAACACCGGGCTGCTCGGCACGTGGGTGCCGCTGTGGGGCATGAACCTGTTCGGATCGGCCTTCTACATCTTCTTGCAGCGGCAGTTCTTCTTAGGGCTGCCGAAGGAGCTGTTCGAGGCCGCTCGGCTCGACGGCGCGAGCTACTGGGGGCTGTTCTGGCGGATCGCGATGCCGCTGTCGGTCCCGTCGTTCATCATCGTGTTCCTGTTCGAGTTCCAAGCCAGCTGGAACAACCTGCAGGCCGCGCTGATCTACCTGAACGCCGGATCGCCATCCGGCTTCACCGCCCCACTCGGGCTCGCGTACGCCATGACGAAGTACAGCCCCACCAACGGCGGGCACGGCGACTACCAGTACGTGATGGTGGCAGCGCTGCTGGTGACGGTCCCCATGCTCATCTTGTTCGCCTTCGGTCAGCGGTTCTTCATCGAAGGCGTCGCGACCCAGGGGCGCAAGGGATGACGGCCGCGGCCGCGACGACCGCGCTTACCACAATCGCATAACGAGGGGGAACGGCCTCGTCCGGCGTCGAACGGACTGGCTACGGTGACGAGAGAACGTTCCCATCCCGAGGTTCACACAGCAGGAGCGGCGCAGTCGCCGCTCCGACCGAGAGGAGAAAAATGCGCAAGCGCCTATTAGGACTGGCCGCGATCGGTGCGTCATCCGCACTGCTGCTGGCCGGATGCGCGGGAGGCGGAGGTGGTGGCGATAACGGCGGAAGCGGCGGGATCGACTACACCTCGACACCCAGTGGGACCCTCAGCGCCTGGGGCTTCGAGAACGCCGACGACGTGGGCCAGTCGCGGCTCGACTACGCCGCGAAGCAGTTGAGCGGCGTCGACATCCAGCTGGATGCCACAGCCTTCGACGCGCAGAAGTTCACGACCCGCGTGGCGAGCGGCGAGGTGCCCGACGTGGTGCAGATGGACCGCCAGTACGTCACGCAGTATGCCGCGCAAGGGCTGATCGAACCCCTCGACGCCTGCTTCTCGGCGCAGAAGGTCACCCCGACCGACCGGTGGTACAAGTCCGTCGTGGACGACGTGACGTACCAGGACCAGGTCTGGGCGGTGCCGCAGTTCTACCAGCCGCCGGCGATCCTGGTGAACATGACCGTGCTCAAGGAGGCCGGGGTCACGCCCGATCAGATCGACACCTCCAAGCCCGACGTGCTGATCGCCGCGGTCAAGAAGATGTACCAGGAGTCCGGCGGTGTTCCCACGCGCCTCGGATTCGACCCGGTCTCGACCGGTGCGGCGGGCCTGTGGGTGCTCGGCATGGGCGGCAAGCTCACCGACTCCGACGGAAAGCCCACGCTCGACGACCCGAGCAACCTCGCGGGCGTCAACATGCTCAAGCAGATCAATGACGCGCAGGGCGGCTTCGCGAAGGTGAAGAGCTTCACCGACTCGTTCGACACCTTCGGCGACAACAACCAGTTCGTCGCCAACCAGGTGGGCGCGCAGGTGAACGCGCAGTGGTACCCGAACGTGCTGTCGCCCTACGTCGACAAGATCGACATCCAGGCGGTGCCGTTCAAGAACGCCGACGGCGACGCGTTCACCGTGGCGGGCGGCACGTCGTTCGTGATCCCCGTCGGGGCGAAGAACCCCGCCGCGGCATGCGCGTGGATGAACAACCTCACCTCGGCGGAGGCGTGGGCAGCGGCCGGCGATGCGCGCGGAGCGACCCGCGCGAAGGACGGCGGCATCAACACGGGTCTGTTCACCGGGTCGCCCGACGCGGACCAGACGATCCGCGACAAGTGGGTGAAGCCCTCCGGCAACACCGACTTCGACCAGGTCATCTCGACGTACTACGACATCGTCGGATCGGGCCAGACGTTCGGCTCGTCGCCGGCGGGCCAGACGATCCAGAGCGAACTGAACAACGCCGTCACCGCCGCGCTGAACGGCGACAAGACGCCGGAGCAGGCGATGAAGGACGCTCAGGACGCCGCATTGCGTGCGTACACGAGCGCCACAGCCGGCTGAGCCGGAATCGAACACCGCGAGGGCGGGCTGACTCCGGTCGGCTCGCCCTCGCCGTGTTCGAGGTTCAGCCGAATGCACCCGTGCTGTCGACCGCCGCAGCGACCGCGTTCCCGTCCCACTCCGGCATCCGCGCACTCCGCGCGATCTGCGAATAGTGGATGCCACTGTCCTTGACGATGCGTTCACCGGTGCGGAAGTCGACGTACACCAGCCCGAACCGGGGGCGGTACCCCAGCGCCCACTCGAAGTTGTCCAGCAGCGACCAGTGCAGATACCCGACCACCGGTGCCCCGGCGGCCATCGCGTCGCCCATCGCGGCCAGGTGCTCGCGCAGGTAGCGGATCCGGCGCACGTCGTGCACCCGCCCGTCGTGCGTGGGTGAGTCGCCGTAGATCGCGCCGTTCTCGGTGATCATGATCGGAATGCCGGGATGCTCGCGGTGCAGCCGGACGAGCAGATCGCCGAACGCCGCCGGGACGATCTCGGTACCCTCGTCGGTGCGCTCGATCGGCCCGGGCGCCGCGACCACTCGCCACGGGAAGGGATGCTCCGGCTCGGGAGCCGCGGCGGCGACCACGCGGTGGGTGTAGAAGTTCACGCCGAGGAAGTCGGAGCGGCCCGCGATGGCGGCTTCGTCGCCGTCGTGCACGATGTCGTCGAGACTCGAGCCGATCGTGCGCTCCCACAGCTGCCGCGTGTCGTCGGGGTAGCCGTCACCGAGCAGCGCGTCGAGGAACCACCGGTTGACGTAGCCGTCCGATGCTTGGGCCGCCGCGGCATTCGCGTCGCTGCCGGTCGCCGGCACGCAGGGGAGCAGATTCAGCGCCACCCCGATGCGCCCACCGGTCAGCGGCCGCATCGCGTCGACGGCCGCGCCGTGGCCGAGAAGCAGGTGGTGCGCGGCGGCGAGCGAGCCGCGAAGGTCGCGCAGACCGGGAGCGTGCAGGCCCAGTTGGTACCCGAGCAGCTGGATGATCCACGGTTCGTTCTGCGTGATCCACCACGGCACCCGATCGCCGAGGCGTCCGGCGACGACGGCCGCGTACTCGGCGAAGGCGTCGACGCTCGAGCGCGCCATCCAGCCCCCGTCGGCCAGCAGCGCCTCCGGCATGTCCCAGTGGTTGAGGGTCACCACGGGTTGGATGCCCCGACCGAGCAGCTCGTCGACGATCCGCTCGTAGTGGTCCAGCCCCCTCGATTCGACCCGGCCGTTGCCGTCGGGGAGTATCCGCGGCCAGGCGATCGAGAACCGGTAGGCGCGCATCCCGAGTCGATCGAGCAGGTCGATGTCGTCGCGCCAGCGGCGGTAGGAATCGCACGCGAAGCGGGCGTCCCCGCCGCCCTCGATGGCACCCGGCCGAGCGCAGAACCCGTCCCACACCGACGGGCCGCGACCGTCGGCATCCAGCGATCCCTCCGTCTGGTACGCGCTCGTCGCGGCGCCCCAGAGGAAGTCGGGCGGGAAGACGGTCACGGTTCGCCCAGCACGGTGGCGACCGTGTTCCAGCCGGCCACGCGCACCGAGCGATCAGCGGGAGCGACATCGCGCCACTGGACGTCGAGGTCGGCGCGCTCGCCGGGCAGTAGGCAGATGTGGTTGTCGGAGAAGAAGGCACCGCCCGGGGCGCCGACCGGCCGGGCGTCGTCGAGGCGCACGAACATCGCGGCGTGCTCGCCGGCGTTCCCGAGCCGAATGCGCCATCCCTCGGCCGTCACGGCGTGCTCGACCACCAGATCGGTGGCGGGGACCCGCAGCAGCGGCGCGAGGGTGGCCTCCCGGCTGAAGCACCGGCGGGAGTGGGCCAGCAGCGTACCGTCGGATGCGACGAGGTCCAGGTCGAGGAAGAATGCGGTCGTGGCGATCTCGGTCAGCGGGCATGAGATCGCGCCCGCCTCGACCGGCGAGCCGGCCGCGACGTCGACCGCCCATGCCGCCGTCTCGTACGTGCCGCCGTCGGTGCCGCGCAGCGCCGCGTGCACCGTGGCGTCCTCGATCGTGTCGGTGAGGGCGCTCACGACGAAGACGCGTGCGTCGACGTCGTCGCGGCCGCCCCACGCGACGGTGTCGTACCGGGCGCTGACCGACACCGCCCCGTACGCCTCCGCGACCGCGTAGTACAGCGCCTTCGGACGCGCGTGGTAATCGACGGCGGTCGTGC
>CAXTES010000092.1:0-6300 GCA_964243215.1 uncultured Microbacterium sp.
CATGGGGATGCTGCAGGCATCCGGGGATCCCCAGTACCGCGACCCGGTGGCCAATGCCGTCGCGGCGATCGCCGCCGGAAACGACATGATCCTCGCCATCGAGTTCACCACCGCCCGCAGCGCGCCGCAGATCGTCGACGGCATCGCCGCCGCCGTGGCCGACGGCTCGCTGCCGCAGGCTCGGCTGGACGAAGCCGTCACGCGGGTGATGACGCTGCGCCTGCAGCTGGCCGCCGATGGACGCGGACTGATGCCGTGCGCCGATTGCACGCCCGTCGGCTGATCGGCGGCGTCGAGGCTACTCGTCGACCGGGTCGATGAGTTCGGCCGAGTTGTTGCGCACGTTGCCGACCGCCCGCGAGACCTCGTGGTCGTCGAGCCGGTCGGCGACCGCGGGAGCGGCGTCGATGGCCGCATCCAGGATGTCGCGGACGTTGTCGGTCGCCGGATCCAGCCAGGCGTCGGCGTACGCGGGATCGATGAACAGCGGCATCCGGTCGTGGATGGATCCGAGCCGGCCGATGGAGTCGCGCGTGAGGATCGTGAAGCTCAGCACCCACCTGTCGGGGTCGCCGTCGGACTTGGCGGGGTCCTTCCACCACTCGTAGAGCCCGGCGAACAGCATCGGCGAGCCGTCCGCGGGATGGATGTAGTGCGGGATCTTCGTGCCGTCGACGTTCTTCCACTCGTAGTAGCCGGATGCCGGCACGACGGCGCGCCGCTTCTGCAGCGCACCGCGGAACATGGGCTTGTCCTGGATCTCCTCGGCCCGGGCGTTGAACGCCCGGGCCCCGACTTTGAGGTCTTTGGCCCACGACGGCACGAGGCCCCACCGGGCGGATTCGAGCCGGCGCACCGGCGGGCCGGTCTTGGTCGACTCGAGCACGATCGCGGCCTGGTTCGTCGGCGCGATGTTGTAGGACGGCGGCGGCAGCTCATCGCCTTCCACATCGACGCGCAGCACGTCGACGAGCTCGGATCCGACGGATGCCACGACGAAACGCCCGCACATGGCAGAAAGCCTAGGACGCCGCCGTCGCCGACGCGGGACCGGCGTCGGAGAACACCCCGACCTCGCGCAACCGTTCCAGCAGCCCGGCACCGTCGGGCCCGGTGACCCACGGCACGCCGTTCGCGGAGTGGTCGTCGACGGCGGTGCGGCCACCGGCCAGCACGGCCTCCGTCGGAGACAACCGCCGGATGGCCACCGCCGTCACGTTCTGCGGATGCTCGATCGTGAACCGCGTGTACAGCTCGTCGTCGTGCTGCCCGTCGTCGCCGAACAGCAGCCACTTGATCTGCGGGAATTCCTCGGCCAGCCGCAGCAGATTCGTGATTTTGTGGTCTTTGCCGCTGCGGAACCAGCGGTCGTGCGTCGGCCCCCAGTCGGTGAGCAGGAGAGCTCCGGGCGGGTACAGGTGCCGGCGCAGGAAGCGCACGAGGGTGGGCGCGACGTTCCACGCCCCGGTCGACAGGTAGATGATCGGGGAGCCGGGGTGCTCGCGGATGAGGCGTTCGAACAGCACCGCCATCCCCGGCACCGGCTGGCGGGCGTGCTCGTCGACGACGAACGAGTTCCACGCCGCCAGCAGCGGGCGAGGCAAGGCCGTGACCATGATCGTGTCGTCGATGTCGCTGACGACGCCGAACCGCACCTCGGGTCCGACGATGAAGACCCGCGCCTCGACCGACTCGCCGCCTTCCACCGACATGGTCAGCGTCTGCCATCCCGGATCCAGGTGCGCCGGCAGCCGGGTGTCGAGCACACCGCCGCGGTCGGCGACCACGTCGTGATGATCGCCGTCGATGTCGATGGAGATCCGGGCGTCAGCGACAGGCGCCGACAGGAAGCTGCGCCAACCGCGCACGCGGGCGTACTCGCCGCCGTTGGTCTTGACCGGGGGGACGACCAGTACCCGTCCGACGACCCGCACCCAGTCGGTGGTGCCGTACCCGGGGAACGCCGCGATGACGGGGGCGTGACCACGCCGGCGCGCGCGCCGTTCACGCCACGAGTGGTACCGGTACTCCAGGCGCGCCAGCCACAGGATCTTCGGCCGGTCGCCGGAGCGTCGCGTGCGGGGCATCGATCAAGTCTTTCACGTCACGCCTCCGGCCCGGACTCCGCGGCATCCGTCGACGGATCGTCGCCGACGATGTGCCGGCGTTCGACACGCTCGATGACCTTCTTGCTCAGGAACGCCAGCACCAGGAACGCCACGATGATGCCCACGAAGATGTATCCGGCGTAGTGGATGCGGTCGGCCAGCTCGCGGTACGTCCCCGCGGCAAGCGCCGCGACGCACACGTACAGGATCGCCCAGACCGTGCACGCCGGCACGGTCCACGCCAGGAACCGGCGATACGCGTAACCGCTCATGCCGACCGTCAGCGGGACGAGCGAGTGCAGCACCGGCAGGAAACGGGACAGGAAGATCGCCGGTCCGCCGCGCCGGCGCAGGTATTGCTCGGCGCGCACCCAGTTGTCCTCGCCGATGCGCCGTCCCAGGCGCGAAGCCCGGATGCGAGGACCCAGGAAGCGGCCGAGGCCGAAGCCGACGCTCTCACCCACGAGTGCGCCGAGCACCACCGCGACCACGAGGACCACGCCCTCCAGCGGCGAGCCCACGGCCGTGCCGGCGACGATGACGACCGTGTCGCCGGGAACGACGAGCCCGACGAGGATGCTCGTCTCGAGCATGATCGCGACGCCGGCGAGCGCCGTCCGCACGACCGGATCGACGCTCTGCACCGCGTCGAGCAGCCACGAGAGGAACTCGTTCACGGCACGAGCCTAGATCTCGAGCGCCCGCACTAGCGTGGAAGCGTGCCCCCGCCCGCTGTCCGGCTCCGCGAGTGGGTCGATCCCGCACGGGTGTTCGCGGGCATCGCGGCGCGGCATCCGCATGTGTTCTGGCTCGATGCCGGACCCGACGCCGGCACCGGCTGGAGCTGGGTCGGCGCCGGCGACCCCGTGCCCGAGGCCGAGGTGCGGGCGGTGCGGTGCGGGGGTGCGGTCGACACGGCGCAAGGGCCCTTCCGCGGTGGCTGGGTCGGCTGGACGTCCTACGAGCCGGCGGCCGCGCGTGCCGGCGCCCCGGCCGCGACCCTGGACGACGCGGTGTCGGCCGGGCTGTGGCTGCGCGCCACGGTGATGGTCGCGTTCGACCATGCGGCACACGCCGTGTGGGTGACGGCGGCGGATGCCGCAGTCTTCGCCTCGCAGGTGCGGGAGTGGGGCGGCTCCGCCCTTCCGCCGCCTCCGACGCCGCCGCCCCGCATCGCACGAGGCCGGCACACGACCGCCGAGTACGCGGCCCTGATCGAGCGCTGCCGCGACGCGATCCGCGAGGGCGACGCCTATCAGCTGTGTCTGACGACGCGATTCGCGGTGGCCGGCGAGGTCGATCCGGTCGCCGCCTACACCGCCTTGCGCGCGGTGACGCCGGCTCATCACGGCGGCATCATCCGCTCCGGCACGGCGGCGCTGGTCAGCGCGAGCCCGGAGCGGTTCCTCGAGGTGTCCGCGGGCACGGTGCGAACACGCCCGATCAAGGGCACCCGCCCCCGTGGTGAGGACACGGCTGCCGATGCGGCGCTGCGAGCGGAACTCCTAGCGAGCGAGAAGGAGCGCGCCGAGAACGTCATGATCGTCGACCTCATGCGCAACGACCTGGCCCGCGTGTGCGACCCGGCGACGGTGGCCGTGGAGCGGCTGCTCGAGGTGGAGTCGTATCCGGCCGTCCACCAACTCGTCAGCACCGTGGCCGGACGCCTGCACGACGGCACGACCGTCGGCGACCTGTGGGATGCCGCGTTCCCGGCCGGAAGCATGACGGGGGCGCCGAAGCTGTCGGCGATGACGATCCTGCACCGCCTCGAGCGCGGCCCGCGCGGCGTGTTCGCGGGCTGCTTCGGGTGGATCGGCGACGACGGCGCGCTCGATCTGGCGATGGTGATCCGCTCGATCGTCGTGCATCCCGGCGGCGCGTACGTCGGCGCGGGCGGCGGCATCACGTGGCGGTCGGATGCGGCGGCGGAAGTCGCCGAGGTGGGGATCAAGGCACGGGCTCCGCTGGCGGCGATCGGCGCCGAACTCCCGGCCGGCTGGGCGGGCGACCCGGTCGGGTAACCTGGATTCTCGCCCTGCGCGCTTCCCCGTCCCAGATTGGCATCCCCGTTGTCCCTGCCCTCGTCGCCGAACACCGCCACCTCACCCGATGGCGGCCTCGACACGCGCGCCATCCAGGCCAAGTGGCAGCGGCGCTGGGAACAGGCCGACCCGTTCCGCGCCGGAGGTGACGGCGACACCCGGCCGCGCAAGTACGTCCTGGCGATGTTCCCGTACCCGTCCGGAGACCTGCACATGGGTCATGCGGAGAACTACGTCTACTCCGACATCGTGGCGAGGTTCTGGCGCCACCGCGGCTACAACGTGCTCAATCCGATCGGTTGGGACTCGTTCGGACTGCCCGCCGAGAACGCCGCGATCCAGCGCGGGCTCGACCCTCGGACCTGGACGAACATCAACATCGCGCAGCAGAAGGCGAGCATGCGCGACTACGGGGTGTCGTTCGACTGGAACCGGGTGCTGCACACCAGCGACCCCGACTACTACCGGTGGAATCAGTGGCTGTTCCAGCGGCTGTACGAGCGCGGTCTCGCTTACCGCAAGGACAGCCCCGTCAATTGGTGCCCGCACGACCAGACGGTGCTCGCCAACGAGCAGGTGATCGACGGCCGCTGCGAACGATGCGGCTCGGTCGTGGTGAAGAAGAAGCTGACGCAGTGGTACTTCCGCATCACCGACTACGCCGACCGGCTGCTGGACGACCTCAACCAGCTCGAGGGGTTCTGGCCGCAGAAGGTCATCCAGATGCAGCGCAACTGGATCGGCCGCTCGGTCGGCGCTGACATCCACTTCGAGATCGAGGGTCGAGCCGAGAAGGTCACGGTGTTCTCGACGCGCCCCGACACGCTCTACGGCGCCACCTTCTTCGTGGTCGCGCCCGATTCGGATCTCGCGGCGGAGCTCGTGGCCGGATCATCGGCCGACGTGCGTATGCGCTTCCAGGCATATCTGGAGGGCGTGCAGAAGACGAGTGAGATCGAGCGGCAGACGACCGACCGTCCGAAGACCGGCGTGTTCCTCGAGCGGTTCGCCGTCAACCCCGTCAACGGCGACCGGCTGCCGATCTGGGCCGCGGACTACGTGCTGGCCGACTACGGGCACGGTGCGGTGATGGGGGTGCCGGCGCACGATCAGCGCGACCTCGACTTCGCGCGCGCGTTCGATCTGCCGGTGCGCGTCGTGGTGGACACCACCGCGCCCGTCACCGGCGCGATCCCGATCATCGAGCCCGACGACACCGACGAGTCCGATGCATCCGCACCGTCGCTCGCGCAGATCGATCCCGCCGTCACGGGCATCGCCCTCGGCGGCGACGGCCGGATGATCAACTCCGGGCCGCTGAACGGCCTGTCCAAGCGCACCGCCATCGCCCGCGTCATCGATCAGCTGACGGCGACCGGCGCCGGACGGGCCGCCAAGACGTTCCGGCTGCGGGACTGGCTGATCTCGCGACAGCGCTTCTGGGGCACGCCCATCCCGATGGTGCACACCGAGGACGGTCGCGTGCTGCCGGTGCCCGACGACCAGCTGCCCGTGACGCTGCCGGATGCGGACGGGCTCGACATGCTGCCGAAGGGCACCTCGCCCCTCGGCGGCGCCACGGGGTGGGTCACGACGACGGATCCCGAGACGGGTGCGCCGGCTCGGCGCGACCCGGACACCATGGACACGTTCGTGGACAGCTCCTGGTACTTCCTGCGATTCCTGTCGCCGGGGAACCCGGACGCCGCGTTCGCGCCGCGCGAGGCGTCGAAGTGGGCGCCCGTGGACTTCTACATCGGCGGCGTCGAGCACGCCATCCTCCACCTGCTGTACGCGCGGTTCATCACGAAGGCCCTGTACGACATGGGGCTGGTGGACTTCACCGAACCGTTCTCCAGCCTGATCAATCAGGGCATGGTGATCCTCGGCGGCGCGAAGATGTCCAAGAGCAAGGGCAACCTCGTGCTGTTCCAGGAGGAGCTCGACAGGCACGGCGCGGACGCGCTGCGGGTCGCCCTCGCCTTCGCGGGCCCCGTCGAAGACGATAAGGACTGGCACGACGTCTCGACCACGGGGGCGACGAAATTCTTGGCGCGCGCGCTGCGCATCGCGCACGAGGTCGCCAGCGCCCCGGACGTGGTGTGGGCCGACGGCGACCGGGCGCTGCGTCGCGTGACGCATCGGCT
>CAXTES010000092.1:6400-11891 GCA_964243215.1 uncultured Microbacterium sp.
CGCGGATCGAAGCGGCCGAACTCGAGGCCTTGGCCCGCGCCGACGCGCGCGTGCAGCGTTCGCTCGCGGACCGCGTCATCGTGCGCGCCGTGGTCCGGCCACCGAAGGTCGTGAGCTTCAGCACGAAGTGATGGCTGCCGCGGCCTGACCGGCTCGCGGCATCCTCTCCTCCCCGGGCGTCGGGTACCGCCGAACACTCCACCACCTTGTCCGGCAGCCGCTGCGCCCGGGCCTCGCCGCCCTAGCGTGGGGCGGTGGCAGCCGAACCCCCACCGGAGCGTGCCCGGCATCGCCTCGGTGTCGGGGCCGCCATCCTGGTCGTCGTGGTGGCGCTGGCGGTCACCGTGGGCATCGGCATCCTGCGCGGCGCGGGTTCTCCCGCCCAGGACGTCGTCATCGCGTCGGATGCCGCGACCGCCGTCGCCGTCTCGCCCGGCGATGTGTTCGTGCACGTGACCGGCGCCGTCGCGGCGCCCGGTCTGTACCGGCTGTTCGAGGGCGCACGGGTGGTCGACGCGATCGCGGCGGCCGGCGGCTTCGCCGACGGGGCCGACCGCTCGGCGGTGAACCTCGCCCGCGCCGTCAGCGACGGCGAACAGTTGGTCGTGCCGGTCGTCGGTGAGGCGCCGGCCGCGCAGACCGACGACGCTACGACGGCCGGTGACGGCCGGGTCAACCTCAACACCGCCGATGTCGCCGCGCTGGACACCCTGCCGCGCATCGGTCCCGCCCTGGCGCAGCGGATCATCGACTGGCGCGAGCAGAACGGCCGGTTCACCAGCGTGGAGGACCTGCTGGCCGTCCCGGGCATCGGCGACAAGATGCTCGAGGGCCTGCGCGACCTCGTGACGGTGTGAGGGTGGCCGCCTCGCAGCTGCGGCTCGTGCCGGTAGCCGCGGGCGCGTGGCTGGCGCTCGGCGTCGGATTGACGATCCCGAACACGGCGGCGTGGCTGGCGGCGGCGCTGTGGACCGCGAGTCTCGGACTGCTCGTCGTGGCGCTCGCCCGCCGCCGCGCCGCGCGGTGGCTCGTGATCGCCGTCGTCTGCGGCGCGGTGGCGGCGACGGCCGTGTCGCACCTCGCCCTCGCGCAACCGGCCCGGGATGAGCTGGCCGGACTCGCCGTGGACGGCGGCCGCGCGATCGAGGTCATCGCGACCCTCACCGGAAAACCGTCCGTATCCGCCGCCGGGCAATTGCGCGTCGACGCGCAGGCGTCGCTGGTGACGATCGGCACCGAGCGGCACCGTGTCGATGCGCCGATCTCGATCCGGAGCACCGCGCCGGCGGCATCCGGCCTCGCCGTCGGCGCCGTCGTGGAAATCGCCGGGACGGCGTTCCGCGCCGATGCCGACGACCGCGCCGTTCTCGTCGTCGACGCCTCCCGGGAACTGCGGGTGCGCGCGCCGCCGACCGGGGTGCTGCAGTCCGCCGCCGCACTGCGCACGAGCCTCGCGGATGCCGTCGCCGGCCTTCCCGAGCCGGGCGCCGGGCTCGTGCCGGGGCTGGCCGTCGGCGACACCGGTGCGGTCTCGGGCGACTTGGATGCCGCGATGAAGTCATCGTCGCTGTCGCATCTGACGGCGGTCTCCGGAGCAAACTGCGCGATCGTCGTGGGTCTGGTGTTCGCGCTCACGGCTCTGTGCGGCGCCCGCCGCGGGGTGCGTGTGGGGGCGTCGCTCGTCGCGCTCGTGGGCTTCGTCGTGCTCGTCACGCCGGAGCCGAGTGTCGTGCGCGCCGCCGTGATGGCCGCGATCGCGATGCTCGGCGTCGCGCTCGGGCGCGCGGCGGCGGGGCTGTCGCTGCTGTGTGTGGCGGTCGCCGGCGCGCTCGCCGCCGACCCGTGGCTGGCGACATCCCTCGGTTTCGCCCTGTCGGTGGCCGCCACGGCGTCGCTGCTGGTCCTGGCCCGTCCACTGGCCGCCGGGATGCAGCGCGCGATGCCGCGTGCGCTCGCGCTGATCCTCTCGGTGCCCATCGCCGCGCAGCTGGCGTGCGGGCCGCTGCTGATCCTGATCAACCCCACCGTGCCGCTGTACGGGGTCGCAGCGAACCTCATCGCCGGACCTGCGGCGCCGGTTGCCACCATCCTCGGCCTCGGAGCGTGCCTGGCGGCGCCGCTCCCACTGCTGCAGGCTGGGCTCGCGGCGATGGCTTGGTTGCCGGCGGCGTGGATCGCCGGCACCGCCGAGGTGCTCGGCTCGCTGCCGGGCGGCCGAATGCCGTGGCCCGAGGGACTGCCCGGCCTGCTCCTGCTCGCGCTCGTCGGCGCCGCGGTCGTGCTGCTGATCGCCGGCGGAAGGATCCGCCCGCTGATGCGGCTCGCACGGACGACCGCCGGCGTCGCGCTGTCGGCACTGCTCGGGGTCTCGGCCGGCCTCGGCGCTCTCGGCACCGTCGCGGGACCGCTGACCGTGCCGACCGGATGGTCGGTCCTCGCGTGCGATGTCGGACAGGGCGACGCCGTGCTGCTTCGATCGGCGGGCCGGATCGCGCTCGTCGACACCGGTCCGGACCCCGCGCCCCTGCAGACCTGTCTGTCGCGGCTCGGCATCGGGCGGATCGACCTGCTCGTACTCACGCACTACGACCTCGATCACGTCGGGGGAGTCGCCGCGGTCACCGGCATGACCGCCACCGTGCTGCACGGCCCGCCTGCCGACGCGTCCGACCGTGGCATCCTCGCCCGGCTTGCGGCGGGGGGCGCACGCGTCCTGGACGGCTTCGCGGGTCTGGCCGGCACACTCGGCGACGCCGACTGGCGGGTGCTGTGGCCGCCGCAGCGCAGCGTCGCCTTCCCCTCCGGCAACGACGCGAGTGTGGTGCTCGACGTCCGCGGCGGCGGCATCCCGGCGATCCTCATGCTCGGCGACATGGGCGCGTCGTCGCAGCGGGCACTCGCCGCGTCGGGCGCACTGCGGCCGCCCTCCGGGGTCGTGAAGGTGGCGCACCACGGCAGTGCCGACCAGGATGCCGGCCTGTACGAGCTCGCACGGCCCGCCGTGGCCCTCGTATCGGTCGGCGTCGACAACGACTACGGACACCCGCGCCCCGAGACGCTCGGGTTGCTGCAGGCGGTCGGCGCCGTCATCGCCCGCACCGACGCGGACGGCGTCGTCGCCGTTTCGGCTACGGGATCCGGGGTGTCGGTGTGGCGCGAGCGGGCACCGCCGGGCGTCGGACCCGCCGGATAGGCTGACCGGATGCCTCCCGCCGCGCGTCGATCCTCGACCGCGCGCAAGACCGCGATTCCTCAGGTGTCGTGGCGCGACCCGCAGCCGGCGCCCATCGTGCTCGTCTCAGGACCCGAGGAAGTGTGCGCGGAACGGGCGATCGCAGCCGTTCGCGACTACCTGCGGGCCGAGGATGCCAGCCTCGAAGTCAGCGACGTCCGCGCCGACGATTACGCGTCGGGCACGTTGCTGGCGGTGTCGTCGCCGTCGCTGTTCGGCGAGCCCCGGCTGGTGCGCGTGTCGGGTGGCGAGAGGGCATCCGACGCGTTCCTCGACGAGGCGCTGTCGTACCTCGCGCAGCCGCAGGACGGTGCGACGGTCGTACTGCGCCACACGGGTGCGACCGTCCGCGGCAAGAAGCTGCTCGACGCCATCCGTGCGGGCGTCGGTGGGGGCGTAGAGGTGCCGTGTCCTGCGATCAAGCGCGACTCCGACCGATTCGACTTCGCGGCCGGCGAGTTCGTCGCCGCCGGAAAGAAGATCGCCCCGATCGCGCTTCGCGCGTTGGTGTCGGCGTTCGCGGACGACCTGACCGAACTGGCCGCCGCCTGTCAGCAGCTCATCGCCGACGTGCCCGGCGACATCACCGAGATGCACGTCGAACGGTACTACGGGGGCCGGGTCGAGGCATCCGCGTTCACCGTCGCCGACACCGCCATCGCCGGCCGCTACGGCGACGCGCTCATCGCGCTGCGTCATGCACTGGCATCCGGTGCCGACCCGGTGCCGCTGGTCGCCGCGATCGCGTCGAAGCTGCGCACCATGGCCCGAGTGGCTGGCACGCGGGAATCGTCCGCGGCACTGGCAGCGCGATTCGGGATGCAGGACTGGCAGGTCGATCGCGCCCGCCGGGACCTGTCGGGGTGGACGCAGGACACCCTCGGGATGGCGATTCAGGCCGCCGCCCGCGCGGACGCGGAGGTCAAAGGCGGCTCTCGGGATCCGGTGTTCTCGCTGGAGCGGCTGGTGACGGTGATCGCCACCCGGTCGCCGTTCGGCAGCTGAGCAGCCGCCGCAGACCCGCATCCGGGTCAGGATGAGCAAAAGCCCGCCCCGCGGGTGCGGAACGGGCTCGGAGACGCTCGGGTCAGAGCGCCGCGACCTGCTTGGCGATGGCCGACTTGCGATTCGCCGCCTGGTTCGCGTGGATGACGCCCTTGCTGGCCGCCTTGTCGAGCTTGCGCGTCGCCTTGGCCAGCGCCTTCTCGGCGGCCGCCTTGTCACCGGCCGAGATCGCTTCGCGGGTGCGGCGCACCTCGGTCTTCAGCTCGCTCTTGACAGCCTTGTTGCGCTCGCGCGCCTTCTCGTTGGTCTTGTTGCGCTTGATCTGCGACTTGATGTTCGCCACGTGTCGACGGTTCTTTCTATCGGAGGTGCTGGACAGGGCCGGCGGCATCGTGCAGATGCGGTCCGGCGGGCACAGGGGTGATGACCCCCACGCAAGCCAAACCCCGAGTCTATCAGCCCCGCTCGATCGTCGTGATCGCGACGGCCAGCAGCGCGTTGAACACGCGCGGCCGCATCGCGCTGACCAGATGCGAGGTGCGCGGCACGACGATCAGCTCAGCGCGCGGCGCGACGCGGGTGAAGAGCCGCTCGTTCACGCGCAGCTGGTCGTACTGGCCGTTGACGAACCACAACGGCACGTCGATGCGTCCGAGCGCCGTCATCAGGTCGAGCACCGACAGGCTGCGCAACGCGACGTCCTGCGCATCGAACGCGTATCCGCCGGCCCCGAAGTCCCACCGCGTCTCGGGCGGCAGCGTGCGGTCGAGCACGCGCTCCGCGAGCCACTGGCCGCGTCCGGGCAGCCGGTCGAATCCGCGCGCCAGCACGCGGTACGTCGTCAGGGCCACCCCTCGCGGGATGGCGGTGCATGATGCCGCCACGAAGCCGGCCACGGGAGGGCGCGGATCTGCGCCGGCGTACTCGATGCACAGCAGTCCGCCCATGGAATGACCCACCAGGAGCACCGGGCCGTGCTCGGCCGCCGACCGCACTGCCGAATCGATGGTCTGGAACGCGCCGTCGAGGGTGAACACCTCGCCGCGCCGTGCGCCGTGTCCGGGCAGGTCGACGCCGACGGCGGGATTGCCGCGCTCGGCGAGGTACTCCAGCTGCGACCGCCACATCGTCGCGGACGTGCGGATGCCGTGCACGAACACCACCTGCACCGTCACGGCTCCAGGCTAGGACCGACCCGACGTGCACTCTCGGCGACCCGGCGTGCACTCTCGGCGACCCGGCGTGCACTCTCGG
>CAXTES010000093.1:0-11883 GCA_964243215.1 uncultured Microbacterium sp.
GCCTCGAAGACGCCGTCCACGGTGAGCTCCTGACCGAGTGAGTAGTCAGCGGCATCCGCGGTGCGCACCTCGGTCACGTGACGGCGCGGGGTGACCCCGGCGGCGTCGAAATGACCCTCGAGGGGCTTGGTCACCTTGCGCGGGTCGATCTGCCCGGAGGCGATCTGCACGGCGCTGTAGCCGTCCTTCTCGGTCGTGCGAACCTGGGTGACCACGTTCGGGGCGACCTCGATGACGGTGACGGGAACGAGCTTGCCCTGCTCGGTCCAGACCTGGGTCATGCCGAGCTTGGTGCCCAGCAGGCCCTTCGAAAGCTTTTCGTCGATGTGTGCCATGGCCGAGTCCTACAGCTTGATCTCGATGTTGACGTCGGCCGGCAGGTCGAGGCGCATCAGGGAGTCGACGGCCTTGGGCGTCGGGTCGATGATGTCGATCAGACGCTTGTGGGTGCGCATCTCGAAGTGCTCGCGGCTGTCCTTGTACTTGTGGGGCGACCGGATGACCACGACGACGTTCTTCTCGGTCGGCAGGGGCACCGGGCCCACGACAGTCGCGCCGGCACGGGTCACGGTGTCGACGATCTTGCGCGCCGACGAGTCGAGACCGGCGTGGTCGTACGACTTCAGGCGAATGCGGATCTTCTGTCCCGCCATTGTCTGCTCACTCTCTTTCCGCGTCTTACCGCTGGGTCATTCGGACCCAGTGGCATCGGACGCATGGTGGCGCTGAAACGCCAGGCACTTCCCACCGCTGCTGCGGGATGCTGCACCGCTGTTCTGATGTCATGCCGGATGTCGGCATCCGGCTCCGTTCCCCGGCACACGCGGACGCACGCGTCGTGATGAGCTGGGGAGTCGGATCGCACGTCGTGTCGGGCTGCGCCCCCGCGTCGTGCTCGTTCTGCTGCCCGCGGCCTAGATTCACGCATCCGCGCAACCTATGCACTGCCCTGGCAGTGATCCGGCGCACGCGTAGCGGCCACCGGAATGTGGAACCTCAACAGTCTACGTGTCGCCCGGGCGTGTCGCAAACTCGGGCGTGTCTGACAGCGGCGCCGCCGGTCAGCCGCCCGCGGCCGCGCGACGGCGTCGAGCGATCAGGAACAGCAGCGCACCGAGCAGTGCGATCGAACCACCGCCCGCGGCAGCGCCCCAGGCGATCTGACCACCGGTGACCGGGAGCGGCGGCGGCACGGTGTGCTCGGTCGCGCAGGGCGCGCCCGTCGTGGCAGCGGCGACGCGGGAGTTGCCGATGCGACCCGCGATCACGCCCGCGGAGCAATCGGCTGGCGGTACCGGACCGGTCGCGGTGATGACGTTGCGCAGCGTCTTGCCCGCGGCATCCGCATCCACTCTCACGGTGTACGTCACCGAGACGCTGCCGTCGACCGGGATGTCGGGCACGGCCCAGGTCAACGTCGTCCCGGCCACCGACACGCCGGGCGGAAGCGAACCGGTGAGCGTCGAGTACGCCAGCACGGCCGATAGGTCGTCGGTCGCGACCGCGCCGGACACCGCAACGGGCCCGGTGTTGGTGGCGGTCAGCGTGAACGCGATCGGCGACCCGGTGGCCACCTCGGTGCCCGACGGCGGATTCGACGACTTGGCGATCGTCCAGGCCGGCGTGAAGTGCTCGGTCCGGTGACAGTTCGGCTCGGTGTCGGGGCACGATCCCGGCGGGGCGGACCCGGTGCCGGTCGCGACGTTGCCGATCGTGACGCCGATCGCGTCGGCATCGACCGTCACCTGATACGTCAGCGTCGAGGTTGCCGACAGCGCCGGGATCGTCCACACCAGGTCGGTCCCGGACAGCGCCGCGGTGCCGAGTGACGCGGTGATGCTGCCGTCGACGAGGGTCGCGTGCGGCAGCACGCCGGACAGGTCGTCGGTGATGACCACGTTGGTCGCCGGGACGCCGCTCGAGCGCACCGCGGTGACCGTGTACGTGATCACGGTGCCGGGGACCACCGTGGACCCGGACGCGGGATTGGCGGATTTGAAGAAGCTCCACTCCGGCCGCACGGCCACGTTGGTGAACGTGCACGTCACGGCGTCCCCGAGGTCCAGCGAGACCCTCGGGTCGGCTACGGACGTGCCCGGCAGCTGCTCGCCGGTCTCGTCGTTCACGCACGCGAGGGTCGCGAGGTCGTAGTCCGCGGGTCCGTCGGCCTCGCTGAGGTCGTAGTCGCCGACCTGCACCGCGGCATCCGTCACCGCGGCATCGCCGCTCGTGCCGGTGATCGTGGTCGCGGGTCCGGCAGCGGTCAGGTTCCAGTCGGTGGGCTGTGCCGTGCCGGAGGAGCCGTTCTCGACGACCTTGACGAGCGTCAGTCGCGGCGCGATCGCGGTGTTGGTGAACGTGCAGGTGACGACCGCGCCGAGCGGAATCGTCACGGCGGGGGCGTCCACCGAGACGCCCGGGATCGGCGTGTTGTTCTGGTCGACGCACTCCAGCGTCGTGAGGGCGTACCCGCCAGGCCCGGTCTCGCTCAGATCGTAGGTACCGGTCTGCACGACCCGATCGGTGACGTCGGGCTGACCCGACCGACCCGTGACCGTCAGCGGGCCGGCCGCCGTCAGCGTCCAGTCGGTCGGGATCGCGGTGCCTCCGGTGTCGTCGTCGACCACCTTGACCAGCGTCAACTCCGGCGAGACGGCGTCGTTGACGAACGTGCAGGTCACGTCGGCGCCCACCGCGATCGGGACGGTCGGATTCTCCGGGCTGGTGCCCAGATCGACGCCCTCGTCGGTCACGCAGGTGAGTGCGCCCAGCTCGTAGCCGACGAGGTCACTGGTCTCGGTGAGGTCGTAGGTACCCACCGGCACGGGCGCTTCGGTGACCGCCGGTTGGCCCGATGTGCCGGTGATCGTCTTGGGACCGGTCGCCGTCAGCGTCCAGTCGGCCGGGGTGCCCGTGCCACCGGACTGATTGTCGTTCACCTGCTTGACCAGGGTCAGCCGGGGCACGACGGCGGTGTTGGTGATCGTGCAGGTCGCGTTCTCGCCCACCGCCAGAGTCACGCTGCTCGCGGTCGACACGGCGGCGCCGGTGCACACCCAGTCGCCGGAGAAGTAGCCGGCGGGGCCACCGGCCTCGCTGAGGTCGTACGTCCCCACCCGCACGACCGCGGCGGTGACGGATGCCTCGCCCGACACGCCCGTGATCGTGACGGGGCCGGCACCGGTCAAGGTCCAGTCGGTCGGTCCGGCCGTCCCGCCGGAGTCGCCGTTGTCGACGTGCTTGACGAGCGTCAGCGTCGGCGGCGTGGGTTTGTTCGTGAAGGTGCAGGTCACCCGCTGGTCCAACGCGACGGTCACGGTGGGCGACGTCACCGACACCCCAGCAATCGGGTTGCCCGCTTCGTCGGTGCACGTCAGGTCGGCAAGGACGTACCCGGTGGGGCCGTCCGCCTCGCTCAGCGCGTACGCGCCGACCGGCACGACGCGCTGCGTCACGGCGGGTGCACCGGACTCGCCCGAGATGGTGAGCGGCCCCGCGGCGGTCAGCGTCCAGTCGGTGGGCACGGCCGTGCCGCCCGTCGTGCCGTCGTCCACCACCTTCACGAGCGTCAGCAACGGCGGGTTCGCGACGTTGATGAAGGTGCACGTGACGTCATCGGCGAGCCCGAGGGTCACCTCCGGGTTCCCGGGCGTGACGCCGGAGATGCGGTTGCCTGCCGCATCCACGCAGTACAGCTCGCCGAGGTCGTAGCCTTCTTGATCCGACGCCTCGCCGAGGTCGTACCGTCCCACCTGCACCACGGCCTGCGTCACGGCGGCATCCCCGGTCTTGCCCGTGATGGTGACCGGACCGGCGGCCGTCAGCGTCCAGTCGGCCGGCACGCCGGGACCACCGGTCGTGCCGTTGCTGACCTGTTTGACGAGCGTGAGTCGCGGCGCCTGCGCGGTGTTCGTGATCGTGCAGGTCACGGTGCCGCCACTGGGCACCGTGACAACCGAGCCCGTCACCGAGAACCCGGGGCATGACCAATCGCCCGGCGTGTATCCAGCGGGACCGGACTCGCTCAGGGTGTAGCTGCCGGCGAACACCTGCCGGTTCGTCACCGACGAGCTGCCACTGACCCCTGAGACGGTCCCCTGACCCGGGATGCCGTTCGGGGTCGCTGTCAGCGTCCAGTTCGACGGCACGGCGATGCCGCCGGTCGTGCCGTTCTGCACGCTCTTGACGAGAGTCAGCCGAGCGGGCCGATCCGTGTTCGTGAACGTGCAGGTGACGTCGGAACCGGGAGCGAGCTGGACGCGCGGATTCGTCACCGAGACACCGGCGATCGGCGCGCCCGTCGAGGTCGCGCAGGCGAGGTTGGAGAGGGTGTAGCCGTCCGGCCCGGTCTCGCCCAGCCCGTACCCGCCGTCAGCCACCTGCTCTCGCGTCACCGGCGCGGTGCCTGTGACGCCGGAGATGCTCGTCGGGCCCGTCGCGCTGAGCGTCCACGCCGTGGGCTGTGCGGTGCCGCCCGACGTGTTCGTCACGGACTTGACGAGGGTGAGGTAGGTGGGCTCGACCCGGTTCACGAACGTGCAGGCGACGGCATCCGCGGGCGCCACCCCGGTGATGGCGCCGCCGCCGGCGGTGTTGAACGTCACGGTGCGCGGTGTGCCGGCGGCCGGGGTCACCACGCACGACGCGCTGACGAAGATGTACTTCGCCTGCTGCGTCTCCGAGACGCTCACACTCGCGCGAGCGGTGGGGGCGGCGAAGGCGAGCGCCCACGCGGCGTTTCCGGACGCGTCCGTCACCTGAGTGGTCGCGGTGGGCGTCTGGGTCACCGCGCCCGTCGTCGCCGTGGTGGCCGATCCCACCGTCCACCCCTGGACGGGATGCTGGTTCTGGCCGAAGGCATCCTGCACCTGCTTGGTGATCGTGACGCTGCCGGCGAGCGGCGAGTTCGTGAACGTGCACGACAGCTGCTGGCCCGACCGGTTCGACGGGATGACCGGCAAGGTCACGGACTTCACGCCGTTGACGAGACCGACACCCGTGCCTGTGGAGAACGATCCGAGCGCGTCGGCGCCCCAGTGGCACTCGTAGGTCGTGAGGTAGTCGGCGAGGTTCGTCCCCGACGCGCCGGACTCCTGGATCCGATACGTGCGTCCGGGTATCGCGATGGCGGGACCTGCGACCTGTGGCTGGACGCCTGTCGCAGTGCCGGCGGTCGTGGCGGTGGCGAGGGCATCGGTGACGTCCGTGCGATAGATCGCGAGCGCGAACTGGTCGGTGGCGGGGAAGCGTGCGACGACGTTCTTGAGCAGCCGGATCGTGGGCGGGTAGGAGCAGCTGGCGAGGTCGACGCCGGCTGCCACGTTCTGAAGCGTGACGGCCGGTGACGTCGGCGCTCCCGAGTTGGGATCGGTGGGCGCGACGGTCGTCGTCGTGCTGTTGCTGTTCTGCAGGAAGAGCGTGCCGTTCCCGTCGAATGTCATGCCGTTGTAGGCGAGCTTGTTCGTCGACGACGCCGGCGACGACAGCAGCGTGGAGGGAACGAGCGACGACCCCGCGGTCGTCGGGACAGAACCGGCATCCACCCGAACGAGCTTGTTGGTGACGCCGTTCGTATTGCTCCAGATCAGATACAGGTTGCCCTGGCCGTCGAAGGCGATGTCGCCGTTCGCGCCGGAACCCGACGACTCGGCGATGACCACCCGCCCGACCCGTCCGATGTAGGTGTTGGTCACGAGGTTGTAGGCGTGCAACTCGAAGGTCGCGCGGACCGTCCCACCGAACGACTCCGAACCGTAACCGCCGAAGTAGTAGTAGCCGTTCGCGGGGTTGATCGCTCCCCCGACCAGGACGCTGGACGCCACTCCGCTCAGAGCCAGATTCGTAGCGACCGTGGATGACGTCCCGTCGGATGTCAGCGTGTACAGACTCGTCGTGCTGCCCGAGCCCTGGTCGATCGCGTAGGCGGCACTGCCGTCACCGCTGAGCGCGAGGCCGTTCGTGACGCGGGCCGGCAGCGATCCCGGCCACCGCTGCGTCGCCCCGGAGGCGGTCGTCACACGTGTGACGTAGCTTGCGGTGCCGGAGGATGGCCGCTCCAGGGTGTACACCACGCCGGCGGCGCAGTCGAATGGTTCGGCCTGAGCCGCGGGCGCCGCCGCGACCACCGGCACCAGACCCCCGATCGTCAGCGCGACCGCCAGCATCGCGACCAGCCCACGACGTGGAGCGCGACGCTCGGCGCGCAGCATCCGGCCGCGGGTCAGCCCGGATCGTGTCATGGGGAGCTCCCCCCGGGGCGTTGCAGCAGAGGACTGTCGCGCGGGTGCGCTCGAGGACGGCGATGGCGAGGGCGCCGAGAGCGACCCTAGCGCATTGGGGGGAGATTCCCAGTAAGTATCGGGGAGGGGGCTACTTCACCGATCCGGCGGTCAGGCCGCGCACGAAGTAGCGCTGCAGGGCGAAGAACACGACGAGGGGAACCACGACCGTGATGATCGAACCGGCCGCCACCCGCTGCCAGCCCTGGCCGTACTGCCCGAGCAGATCGTACAGACCCTGGGTCAGCACCGCGTTCGGACCGCTGCCGATAAAGATGTAGGCCACCAGGAAGTCGTTCCAGACCCACAGGAACTGGAAGATCGCGAACGACGCGAGCGCCGGCACCGACATCGGCACCACGAGCCGCCAGAAGATCTGGAAGTGGCTCGCGCCGTCGACGCGCGCCGCTTCGATCAGCGCGTTCGGCAGGGTCGACATGTAGTTGCGCAGGATGTAGATCGCCAGTGGCAGCGCGAACGCGGCATGCACGATCCACGCGGCGGGGTACTCGCCGATGATCTGGACTCCGGTGTTGTTCCGGATCCACACGAACAGCTGCAGGATCGGGATGATCGCCATCTGCACCGGCACGACGAGCAGCGACAGGATGATCGCGAAGTAGACCTCTTTGCCCTTGAACTCCAGGAAGGTGAAGGCGTACGCGGCCATGGCGGCGAACATGATCGGCAGCACGGTGGCCGGAATCGTCACCGCGACCGAGTTGAAGAAGTTCGTGCCGATGTTCAAGCTGCTGAACGCGGTGCCGAAGTTCTCGACGGTCCAGCCGGCGTTGCCCGGGTCGGTGAAGACCGTCCACCAACCGGTGTTGTCGGCGCCGGCCTTCGTGCGGAAGGCGGTGATGATCACGCCGATGAGCGGGAACAGCCACGCGACGGCGAGGATGCCGAGGACGATCGTCAGGAAGATCCGCGGCTTCGGCTTCTCGGTGAACCGCATCTGCTCATGGGTGGGACCCTTCGCGGCCTCCCCGGTGGCGGTTTCGACGATGGGAGCGGGAGTGATGGTCATCGCAGTGCCTCCTGCGCCTTGTAGCTGCGGACTTGATAGACGATCACCGGCGTCACGGCGACCATGAGGACGATCACGACCGCAGCCGCCTTGCCCGGGTTCTGGAAGCTGAACAGCTGGCTGTAGAACTCCACCGCCAGGACGGAGGTGTTGTACTGGCCGCCGGTCATCGCGTAGATGATGTCGAACAGCTTCATGACGACCATCAGCACCGTGACGAACACCGCGATGATGGTGCCGCGGATCTGCGGGATGATCACCAGGAAGAACGCCTTGCGCTCGGTGGCGCCGTCGATGCGCGCCGCTTCGATCGTCTCCTCCGGCACCGCCTTGATCGCCGACGACAGCAGCACCATCGCGAAGCCCGTCTGCAGCCAGATCACGATGATCATGAGCAGGAAGCTGTTGATCCGGCCGGAGTCGATCGTCAGCCAGGGAACCGGGGGCTGTTTGGTGATCGCCGTCCAGATCGAGTTGAGCAGATAGATCTGCGGCTGACCCTGAGGGGCATAGAAGTAGATGAAGCGCCACGCCACCGCGGCCGCGACGGCTGAGATGGCCAGCGGCAGGAAGACGATGGACTTGAACGTCTTCTCGCGCTTGGGTCCGACACGATCGGCGAGGATGGCGATCAGCAGGCCGAACATCACGACGAGGGCGGGCACGAAGATGACCCACAGCAGGTTGTTCAACAGCACGCTGAGGAAGCTGGGACTGGTGAACAGGTCGGCGTAGTTCTGCAGGCCGACGAAGGTGTCACCCTCGCCGCGGCGCTGACTCTGCTCGAAGAAGCTCGAGACGACTGTCCGGATGACCGGGTACAGCAGGAACACCGCGATCAGAACCAGGACCGGCCCGAAGAAGACGTAGGGCAGCAGCCTGGCTTTCCACCGCTCGTTCGTGCGCTCGACGACCCAGTTGAGCAGCCAATAGATGAAAAAGGAGATCGCGAGACCCGCGACCACCGAGAGCAAGGCACTGACTATGGCCATCGCTACCGCCTGACGTCGTTGTGAGTGGTGGTGCTTGGAGCTTAGAGGGGCGGCGCCGGTCTTGCGGGTACCGGCGCCGCCCGTGATCCGTAAGACGGATCAGCTGGAACGGACTACTGCTTCGGGAATGACGCGTCGATCGCGTCGAACGCCTGCTGCATCGTCTGCTGACCGGCGAACCACGAGGTGAGGTTCGTCCACTCCGTTCCCGATCCGACTTCGCCGGGCATCTGGTCGGATGCGTCGAAGCCGAACGTGTCGGAGGCCTTCAGCAGGTCCTGCGCCTGCGACTGCAGGTCCGACGTGTACGCCGAGACATCGAAGTCGTTGTGCGGCGACAGGAAGATGGCCTGGCTGGCGTACCCGTTGGTGCCGAAGTCCTTGCTCACCAGGTACTCCAGGACCTTCTTGGTACTGTCGTCCTTGCTGAACGCGCCCACCAGGTCGCCACCGCCGAGCATCGCGTTCTCGGTGCCCTCCGGTGCCGGCAGCTTGAAGAAGCTGACGTTGGTGAAATCGGCCTTGGCGATCTGGGCCTTGATGTCATCGGGGAAGAAGTCCGCGATGAACGAACCCTGGCGCATCATGAAGCACTGACCGTTGTCCTTGCCGTCGACGAACAGCTGGTTGCCGGCGGTCTGGAAGCTGGTCGTGGCCGCAGCCGCGCCGCCGCCGTTGACCTGACCGGGTGCCAGCAGCTCCGCAGCGACCTTGTCGCCGGCCTTGTTCACCGTGTCGCTGTTGAACTTGACCTCACCGGTGATCCACTTGTTGTAGTCGTCGAGGCCGCCGTAGCGCAGCACGTACTCCTCGAGCCAGTCGGTGGCGCCCCATCCGGTGGCCGCACCCGACTCGATGCCGACGCACCACGGGTAGCCGAGGCCGCTGTCGACGATCTTCTTCTCGAGCGTCGTCAGCTCGGCATCCGTCGTGGGAACCGTCAGGCCGGCCTTGGTGAAGGCCGCCGGGTTGTACCAGACCAGCGACTTGACGTTGATCGAATACGGCAGGCCGTAGACCTTACCGTCCTGCTCGGCGATGGTACCCAGGCCGTTGGCCTCGTCGGACGTGATCGCGTTCAGGTCGAGACCGACCTCGTCGAGCGGGAAGAGCGTGTTGACCTGGCTCTTGAGCACGCCCGGCTGAGGGTAGATCGCGATGTCGGGCGGGTTACCCGCTGCGGCCTTGGCCACGATCGCGGTCTGGAAGTCGGTGCTGCCGGAGTAGGTCGCCTTGACGCCGCTGGTCTCGGACCACTTGTCCAGGTCGGCCTGGAAGGCCTTGGCCTGCGCGTCGGTGAACGCGCCCTGGATCGTCACGGTCTTGTTCGCGTCACCGCCGCCGCCGCTCGATCCTCCCCCGCCGGCGCAACCGGCGAGAGCGACAGCGGAGAGCGCGATGATGCCGACACCGACCATTCGGTTTCGAAGCATGTGAACTCGTCCTTTCATCATTGAGAGGAAATTCCCCAAAACGTTTTTCTAGCAGTGCACTCTATCAGCGACGGCTCGCCTCACAAATCGTTTTGGTTACGACCGGATAACGATGGATTCCCGCGTGGAGTCGCCGTCGAACTCCATGCGCGTCACTCTATTTGCCCTGCGGACGTCGCGGGTAGGGGTGGCGCGCCGCGTTCCCGAACCGTTATGGGGGCGCCGCCACCGAATCGCGCAGCACCAGACGTCCCGGCAGCAGTGTCTGCACCGGTCCATCGCCTTCGTCGCCATCGAGCATCGCCAGTGCGGCGTCGACCGCCCACCGGCCCATCTCGTAGTGCGGCAGCGCGACGGTGGTCAGTCCCGGGAGCATCTCGGCGGCGATGGGCTCGAAGTCGTCGACTCCGACGACCGACAGCTGATCGGGGATGCTCACCCCCGAGTAGAACGCCGCCTGGTAGACGCCCATCGCCATCTGGTCGTTGAACGAGAAGACCGCCGTCGGCCGCTGCTCCCGCCGACGCAGCACCTCGGCGAAGGCCTCCCGCCCCGCCTCGGCGTTGCCGCGCTCGCTGACGGCCACCACGACGGGCTCACCGCCGGACTCCACCATGAAGTCCCGGTACCCGGACGCCCGCCCGTCGGCACCGGGGCCGGGCGTCGTGACGGTCAGGTGCGCGATGCGCCGATGCCCGGCATCCCACAGCGTCCGGGTCGCGAGCCGTGCGATCTGCTCCTCGTCGGGAACGACCGATCGGATGACGCCACCCCGGTCGACGGTGTCGACCAGCACCGTCGGGACGCCGCGCAGCGCCGCCGGCAGGTCGATGTCGCGGTGGAACATCCGGGCGAAGACCACGGCATCGACCTGCTGGGCCACGAGGGCGGAGATCTGCTTGGCCTCGATCGAGGCGTCGTGGTTGGAGTTGACCACCACCAGGAGCTGATCACGCTCCGCGGCGGCATCCTGCGCCCCGAGCACCACCCGCCCCGCGAACGGCGTGGTGGCGATGTCGTCGGAGACGAAGCCGAGGATGTGGGAGCGCTGGCTGCGCAGCGCGCTGGCGATGCGATTGGGCGCGTAGCCGAGGCGCTCGGCCACCTCGCGCACCTTCTCGCGGGTGCGCTCGGAGACATGTCCGCGGTTGTTCAGCGCGTGCGAGACGGTCGTGATCGAAACGCCCGCTTCGCGTGCGACGTCCTCGATGCCGATACTGCGGGCGGCAGTCTTCCTGGCCATGTGCATCCGATTCCGCGCCGCCGCTTCGCGACGCTGGGGCGTGGTCAGCGTAATGCAAAACGTTTTCGCTTTCGAGGGCGATGTCGAAAGACGACGAAGGGCCGGAACCCGTTGCCAGGTTCCGGCCCTTCGTGCGTGCGTGCTACTTGAGGATCTTCGTCACCGTTCCGGCGCCGACGGTGCGGCCGCCCTCGCGGATCGCGAAGCCGAGGCCCTCTTCCATGGCGATCGGCTGGATCAGGTCGACCGTGATCTCCGTGGTGTCGCCGGGCATGACCATCTCGGTGCCCTCGGGCAGCGTGATGACACCCGTGACGTCCGTGGTGCGGAAATAGAACTGCGGACGGTAGTTCGTGTAGAACGGGTTGTGACGGCCGCCCTCCTCCTTGGAGAGGATGTAGGCGGTGCCCTGGAACTCGGTGTGCGGGGTCACCGAACCGGGCTTGACGACGACCTGGCCGCGCTCGACCTCGTCGCGCTTGGTGCCGCGAAGAAGCAGACCGCAGTTCTCGCCGGCCCAGGCCTCGTCGAGCTGCTTGTGGAACATCTCGATGCCGGTGACGATCGTCTTCTGCGTCGGGCGCAGACCCACGATCTCGACCTCCGAGTTGATCGCGAGCGTGCCGCGCTCGGCGCGACCGGTGACGACCGTCCCGCGGCCGGTGATGGTGAAGACATCCTCGATCGGCATCAGGAACGGCTTGTCGCGGTCGCGCACCGGGTCGGGGATCGACTCGTCGACGGCCTCCATGAGCTCGAGCACGGACTGCGTCCACGCCTCGTCGCCCTCGAGGGCCTTCAGGCCCGACACGCGGATGACCGGGGCGTTGTCGCCATCGAAGTCCTGGCTGGACAGCAGCTCGCGGACCTCGAGCTCGACGAGCTCCAGGATCTCCTCGTCGTCGAC
>CAXTES010000094.1:0-11796 GCA_964243215.1 uncultured Microbacterium sp.
CGCGCACGACGATCCGCGACAGGGTCATCGCGTCGCCGGGCCAGGCGTACGAGATCACCCGGTGCCCCCACGTGTCGGTGGGGTCGTCGCACACCGCCGCGCGCGGCTGCCCGCGCGTGCCGGCCAGCACGTCGACGCCGGTCTGCTTATTCAGCAGCGACACGACGTCACCCGTGTCGGGATCGAGTTCGACGCGCAGGTGCGGATTCTCCAGCACTGTGCCGTCGTCGTTGACCGACACCGCGGATGCCACCTCCTGCCCGGCACCGGGCACGAGCCGGTACAGCGCGTATCCGAGCGGGGGCACCTCGGCGCGGAACGCGACGGCCCCGCGCCCGGGGTCGCCGGTGGTCGAGGTGGACTGCACGGTCTGCGAAAGCACGGCCGCCCCGGTGTGATCGACGACGTGCACGCCCCGCGGCTGCGTCCCGTACTGCATCGTGACATCCGTCGACACCGCCCACGGATGCGGGTTGAAAACCAGCACCGGCTGGGTCAGCACCTCCATCGGGATGTCCACGCGCGACGCGATGCGGTTGTGCGCCCGCGCGATGATCCGTTTGGCGATCGCCGTCGCCTCGCCGAGCTGATCGCGGGCGTCGTCGTACGACGGCTCGACCGCCGAGCCGGGCAGGATGTCGTGGAACTGGTTGAACAGGATCTGCTTCCACGCCCGCTCGAGGTCGTCGCGCGGATAGTCGGCGCGGGTCGACGCGGTGTCGATGATCGCCCAGCGCTCCGCCGACAGCACCGCGAACTGCGCGCGTCGCTGCCACGCCTTGATGCCGGAGTGCGACGAATAGCACCCCGGCGCGTGATGCTGCAGGTCGTCGCGGCGCACCGGCAGCGCGTCGCGGAACGCCTCGCCGCGCGCGAGCATCTCGTCGAAGTACGCGCGCGGCGAAGACATCGTCATCCTCCCGAAGGTCCCCATCCGGTCGTACCGGTGGATCGACTCGATGTTCAGCTTGGTCGGACCGCCGCCGTGGTTGCCGACGCCGTAGAACACCATCATGTCGCCGAGCGCGCGGTCGAATTGGGCCAGCGACTTCTCGGTCTGCCATGACACGTCACCGGGCGGGCTGCAGTACTCGAACGGGATGCGGTACGCCAGCACCCGCGAGCCGTCCGGCGCCTCCCACCAGAACAGCGACGCCTCGAGGTCGCCTTCGTGGGGCCCGGGCCGCAGGAAGCAGTACGAGTCCATCCGCTGGCCGCGCAGGATCTGCGGCAGCGACGCACTGTGCCCGAACGGGTCGACGTTCATGCCGACCGTCGCGATCTGCCCGAACCGCGCGTGCAGGTAGCGCTGGCCGTACAGGCCCTGCCGGGCGAAGGATTCGCCCATCGGCATATTGCAGTCCGGTTCCACCCACCAGCCGCCGACGTTGATCCACCGACCCTCTGCAGCGCGCTGGCGGATGCGCTCGAACAGCTTCGGATCCTGCTCCTCGACCCAAGACAGCAGCACCACCTGATCGCACGTGAAAACGAAGTCGGGGTACTCGTCCATGCGGTCGACCGCGCTGCGGAAGGTGGCGCGCGCCTCCTGGTAGCCCTCCTGCCACGGCCACAGCCACACCGGGTCGAGGTGGGCGTTGCCGACCATGTGGACGGTGCGGTCGGGCGTGGCGCGCGGGCGGCCGGCCGGCAGCGGCGGCTGTATGCCCGACGGTGCATTCGCCATGGGGGCGGACGGCTCGGGTGAAGCCATCACAGCTCCTCGCCGGCGGCCCACGCGTCGACGATCTCCGACAGGGCGTGCAGCAGGAAGGTGTGCAGCTCCTGGATGCGGGGAGTCTCGGTCGACGCGACAAGCAGCGCGTGATCGGCGAACTCGGCCGCCGGGCCGCCGTCGCCCGCGGCGAACAGCACCGTGGTGGCGCCGGCATCCCGCGCCGCCCGCAGGCCCGCGACGACATTGGGGGAGCGCCCGCTCGTCGTGAACGCCGCGACCACATCCCCCGGGCGGGCGAGCGCGATCACCTGGCGCGAGAACACCTCGTCGAAGGAGTAGTCGTTCGCGATGCACGTCGAGACCGTGGCATCCGTCGTCAGCGTCACCGCCGGAAGCGGACGGCGCTCGCGCCGGTAGCGTCCGATCAGCTCGCCGGTGAAGTGCTGCGCGTCGGCCGCGCTGCCGCCGTTTCCGAACGTGTAGAGGTACCCGCCGCGCTCGAATGCACCGATCAGCACATCACCGAGCGCGCGGACGTGCGGAAGCAGGGATGCGGCGTCGTCGGCGGTGCGGATGTAGGCGTGGAGCTGGGCGTCGAGCCAGTCAGACACGCATGGCCCCCACGAGGTCGAGGGCGAGGGCGCCGGCGCCGACGACGCAGACTTCGTCGCCCAGGCGCGCCAGGACGATCTCTGCGGCCGCGGCCGGCGGCATCGCGGAGCCGCGTACGATCGCGCGCACCGGGTCGAGCAGCTGGTCGCCGGCGCGTGTGACGCCCCCGCCGAGTACGACCACGTGCGGCTCGAACACGTTCACCAGGTCGGTGATGGCCTGGCCGAGCACCGCGGTGGTCTCGTCCCAGACCTCGGATGCGATGGGGTCGCCGGCGGATGCCGCGGCCGAGACGTGCTCGGCGCGCAACGGCTCGATGGCTCGTAGTGCGGATTCGCGCGGGTCCAGCTCCAGCAGGTCGCGGGCGCGCGCGGCGATGGAGGTTCCGGATGCGTACGCCTCCAGGCATCCACGCCGTCCGCACAGGCAGTCGCGCCCGCCGGGACGGACCATCACGTGCCCGAACTCCCCGCCGTTGCCCGCGGCGCCGCGGTGCAGGCGTCCGTCGATGATCGAGCCCCCGCCGACGCCCGTCGACAGGGTGAGATACAGCGCCGTGTCGCGGCCGCGCGCGGCGCCGTAGCGGTGCTCGCCGAGCACGGCGGCCGTGGCGTCGTTCTCCACCACCGCCGGAACGCCGAACTCCTCCTCCGCGAGAGCGACGATCGGCACGTCGATCCATCCGGTGAGGTGCAGCGGCCCGGTCAGGACCCCGGCGGCAGCATCCAACGGACCGCCGCAGCTGATGCCCACCGCCTCGATCGGACCCTGATCCGCCGCGGCGACGCTGCGTCGTCCCATGTCGAAGAGGTCGGTGAGAACCGCCTCGGGCCCGCGCTGTTTCAGCGTCGGCTGGACGACCGACCCGTGCGTGCGCCCGTCGGCCGTCACGACGGCCGTGGCCAGCTTGGTGCCGCCGATGTCGAGGGCGAGAACGGGATGCGACATCATCGGTACCTCCCGACGTGGGCGCCGGGATCACCGGCAGTATGACAACGTTCCCACAGTGTACGGACCGGGCCGGAGAACGGCAAGCCGCCCCTCCTCACCGTCGACGATGCTCAGGCCTGAGCGCGTCGGTCCCGATCTGCCACATGTTATCGGCCACGTCGATGGTCGTCGCGGGCGGCACGATCTCGTCGATGCGGTCGAGGATGTCGGCATCCAGCTCCACCTCGTCTGCGGCCAGATACCCGTCGAGATGCTCCATGGTGCGAGGTCCGATGACGACCGAGGAGACGGCGGGATGGCGGGCGGCGAAGGCGGTGGCGAGTTGCACGAGCGTCAGGCCGTTGTCTTCTGCGAGGGTGGCAAGCTTGTCGGCTGCGTTCAGCTTCGCGGCGTTGGCGGGTTTGGACGCGTCCATCCGGCCGCCGCGCTGTCGGAGTGGTGAAGCCGGCCCGGTGACGTCCTGGCCCTTGCGGTATTTGCCCGACAGCCAACCGCCCGCGAGCGGACTGAACGCAAGCACACCGGTGCCCAGTCGGAGGCAGGTGGGTAGCAGGTCGTACTCGATCGCCCGGGTGAGGATCGAGTAGGGCGATTCTTCGGTGCGGAAGTATCCGTGGCCGCGACGCTCCGACAGGGCGTGCGCTTCGACGAGACGGGAGGGGGGCATCTTCGACGTGCCGAAGGAGCGGATCTTCCCCTGCGCCGCGAGGTCGGTCAGTGTTCCGAGTGTCTCGTCGAGGTCGGTGTCGTACTCGAGGTCGGGGACACCGAGTTCGTAGACGTCGATCCAGTCGGTGTCGAGTCGGCTCAGTGAACCCTCGATCGCCCGGGTGAGCCACCGGCGCGAGCCGCCGCCGTGGTTCGGGTTGCCGTCGAGGCGCAACCCGGTTTTCACGGACACCACCACGTCGTCGCGTCGACCGCCGGCGAGGGCCTTTCCGAGGATCTCTTCCGACTCCCCGTGGGAGTAGCCGTCGGCGGTGTTGACGAAGTTGACGCCTGCATCGAGCGCGCGGTGGATGATCCGGATCGCGTCATCATGGTCGCGGTTACCCAGAGCGCCGAACATCATCGCCCCGAGGCACAGCTGGCTGACAGCGATGCCGGTGCGGCCGAGCGGGCGGTATTCCATGAGTTCTCCTGTGGGGGTGATGGCACGTTGTACGAAACGGATAGGCTGTCCACCTAAGATAGATCGAACCGGAGAGGTTGTCCACTTGTCTTCGAGTGCATCGTCGCCCAACCAGCGCGCGGACGCGGCACGGAACCGGGCGAAGCTTCTGCGTGCCGCCCGCGAGGCGCTCGTCGACGGCGCCGATCTTTCGATGGCGGATGTCGCGCGGCGCGCGGGAGTCGGTATGGCCACGCTCTACCGCAACTACCCCAGTCGTCGAGAGCTGCTCGAGGAGCTGTTCGCAGACCAGGTCGACGAGGTGTGTCAGGCCGCACTTCGGCATTCCGCTGACGCACCTGAGGCGCTGGAGTCCTGGTTGCGCCGGTTCATCCGATTCCTCCCCAGCAAGCATCGCCTCGCGGGGGAGTTGCTCCGCCAATCAGACCGGGATGACGAGCTTCTCCGCAGCAGTCGCCAGAAGATCCTCGCAGCGGGCAGGCCACTTCTCGCGGCCGCTCAGCAAGCGGGCCGGGTTCGCGCCGACCTCTCGCTCGAACAGATCCTGGACCTCCTGATCGCGGTGGCACTCATCGAGGGACCGCCCGAGTACACAGATCCCCTCCTCTCGACGACGCTCCGCGGCTTGTGGCTCCCTCCCGCGGTTGTCGGCTAGGCGGGCGCCTTGATGATCCACTCGGGGGACAGGGTTGGTGGGACATATGGATCGCGTACCAGAACCAGATGACGACACCGTCTTCTCGTCGCGTGCGCGTGGCGGGGTCGATGCTGCAGCGTGGCCGGCTTTCAGCGGTGAGCATCGAGACGAATTGCATTCGGCGGGCCGGATTCTCCGGCCCAGCGCTGGCGAGCAGTTATGGGCCGCGGGCGACCCGTACGACCTTCATCTCGTGCTCTCTGGTGCCGTCTTGCTCGTCGATCGACGCGATGACCGGATTGTCTTCGTGATCGAGGAGGGTGACTTCGTCGGTGAGTTGGGGATGCTGATGGGACAGCGTGCCTTCTTGCCCGGCGTCGCTACCGAGGGTACCGAGCTGCTCAGGATCAGGGTCGACGATCTTCGCAAGCTCGTCGAAACGTCCGGAGACCTCGGCGACATCTTCCTCTCGGCCTTCGATGCTCGTCGTGAGATGCTCAAGCGGCTCGGTCAGGGCGGTCTCGTGCTGGCCGGTGACGACGACGCCGGACTGCACCGGTTGCAGCAGTTCGCGGAGCGCAATCAGCTGCCCTACCGCACGGTACTGCGCTCGGACCTGGTGGCATGGTCAGAACTGTCGCGAGAGTGCGCGCTGCCGGTCGAGGGCACCGCGGTCGTGACGGGGCAGCGTCAGGTGATGGCTGCACCGAGCACACGCGATCTCGCCGCAGCGCTGGGGATCGATCTGTGGGGTGGGGTCGCGGAGGGCTCGCGATGCGATGTCCTGGTGGTCGGCGCTGGGCCGGCAGGTCTGGCCGCGGCCGTGTCTGGAGCATCGGAGGGCCTCGACGTGGTGGTCGTCGAGGATGTGGCGGTCGGCGGCCAGGCGGGCAGCTCGTCGCGCATCGAGAACTACCTCGGCTTCTACCGTGGTGTGTCCGGGAGCGACCTTTCGCGTTCGGCGATGCTGCAGGCCGTCAAGTTCGGGACCAGGTTGGTGTCGCCTCGTAGCGTCACCGGATTGCAAGCGGATGACGGCGGCTTTCGCGTTCGACTCGATGACGAGATCGATGTCCATGCTTCGGCGGTCGTGATCGCCAGCGGCGTCAGCTATCGGCGCCTGGACCTGCCTGGTCTCGCCGATCTCGAGGGGCGCGGGGTCTACTACGCCGCCAGTCAGCTCGAAGCACCGCTCGTGTCGGACCGCACCGTCGTCGTGGTGGGCGGCGCGAACTCCGCCGGTCAAGCCGCACTGTTCCTGGCCGACCACGCTCGGGTGGTGCACGTGCTGGTGCGCCGCGCGCATCTGGAAGAGACGATGTCGACGTACCTCACGCAGCGGCTGACGCATCACGACCGAATCGTCATCCATCCGCGCTGCGAGCTGTCCGCGGTCGCTGGAGCCGACTCGTTGCATTCAGTCACTTGGCTCGATCGCGAGTCGGGCACCCAAGTAAGCGTCGACGCCGCGGGCCTGTTCCTCATGATCGGCGCCGTCCCCCACACCGAGTGGTTGCGAGACAGCGGCGTCCAGCTGGATGCCAAGGGATTCGTCATGACGCGAGACGGGTTCACCACCGCGCTGCCCGGTGTGTTCGCCGTCGGCGACGTGCGAGCCGGTTCCGTCAAGCGCGTCGCCTCGGCCGTTGGCGAAGGATCCGTCGTCGTCCCGGCAGTGCACTCGCATCTCGCCCGCGATCTGCGCTGACTCGTTCAGCGGTCGACGTTGTAAACCAGGTGGGTGACGCCGGCCGCGGAGACGACGTCGCAGATGCTGAGGCGAACGTGATGCGGCAGCGCCTGGAAGAAGCGTCGTCCGTCGCCGAGTAGCACGGGCACCTGGTGCAGGATCACCTGGTCGACAAGGCCCGCTTCGAGCGCGGACGTCACAACACCACCACCCATCAACGAGACGTCCTTGTCTCCGGCCAGCTCGCGTCCCAGTGCCACGGCATCTTCGATTCCCGTGGTGACCACCGTCTGACGGTCGTGCACCTGGGCGATGGGGCGATGCGTCACGATGACGAGTGGGGCGGTGGGATGCGGTGCGCCGCCCTGGTTCCACCGTGAATCGTCGTAGGTGTTGCGGCCGGCGATGCTGGCGCCCACCCGGCCGGCAAGCGAGTCGAAGAGGCGAGCGCTTTCGGCGCTGAGGTGGAAACCGGTGAACACGGCGCTCGCAGTGTCGCCGGCGGTGTACCAGTCGAACAGGATGCCGCCGTTCCCGAGCCCGTGGCCCGGGCCGGGATCGCGTCCGGTGATGAAACCGTCTACGGACACCGCCAGCGCGGCGAAGACCTGACTCATGTGAGACCTCCGCACCTACTCTGGACCGTCGTGGCGGTGGTCGCGACGCCCCTCCGGCGGCAGGGCCCCGTCAACGCGACGCGGGCGCCGCTATCGACCCGCGGTCGATGAACTCCGTCGGGAGCACGATCGTTCGCGTCGGCGCGTCCGGATCGTCGATCCGCTCGAGCAGCGTCCGGACCGCCGCCGCGCCGAGGCCCAGGGTGTCTTGGCGGCGGGTCGATACGCCCGGACGCATCATGCTCATCCAGGGGGCGTCGTCGAAACCGACGATGCTGACATCGTCCGGCACGGTCAGGCCGAGCGCCTGAGTGGCGCGCCACGCTCCTTCGGCGAGCACGTTGTTGGCGGCGAACACCGCTGTCGGCCGGTCCGGTCGCGACAGCAGCGCGGTCGCCGTGGTGGTCGCGGCATCCGCATCCCACCCCGCTGGAACGATCAGCGAGTCGTCGCGCGCCACACCGGCCGACTCGAGCGCGTCGAGGTAGCCGCGCTGGCGCTCTGCCCCGGTGGCCCACTCGGTCTCGTCGATGAGCAGCGCGATGCGGCGGTGCCCGAGCGAAAGCAGGTGCGCCGTGGTGTCGCACGCGGCGGAGCGGTTGTCGACCACGACGGCGTCGGTGCGGTCGGAGTCGAAACGTCTGTCGACCTCGACAAGCGGCACGTGCCGCCGCAACAGGAAGTCGCTCAGGTCCGCCGAGACGGGGGTCGCGATGACGCCCGAGACGCGCGAGGCCACGAGGGTCTCGGCCGCTTCCAGTTCGTCCTCGGCCGACCCGTGCAGGTCCACGAGCACGATGAACCGGCCGCTTCGTCGCGCCTGCACTCCGACCCCGGATGCCAGCTCCGCATAGAACGCGTTGCGCAAGTCCGACACCAGCACCCCGATCGAACGGCTCGTGCCCTGCTTGAGGCTGCGGGCCGTGGCATCCACCACGTAGCCGAGCTCCCGCGCGACCGCCCGGACCTTCTCACGCACCTCGGGGGCCGCGTACCCGTTGCCCGACAGCGCACGCGATGCCGTCGACCGCGAGACGCCGGCCACCGCGGCGACGTCCTTGATCGTTGCGCGACCGAACTCGGGTGCGCTCATCCTGCGGGCGCGGTGACGTCCACGATCGCCTCGGCGTGCTGGCCGAGGGCGAGATCGCCCAGCGTGACGTCGATCGCGATGCGCCGGCGTCGTCCCGGCGACATCGGCGTGGCCGTGAACTCCACTCTCGCCTCCTCGTGCGGGCCGAGATGTCTGCCCAGCTCGGGGGCCGACGAGCGCCAGCCTAGCGGCAGCACGAGTCCGATCCGCGCGTCGACGGGCTCGCCCAGCGGATTGCGGATGCAGACGGTGTAGGTCATCGGCTCGCCGCAGCGAGCGCGTGATCGGTAGGGCCGGATGCGGGCGACCTGGCCGTCCGGTCCTATGCCGGTCTCGGCGAGGGGGAGCAGCCGTTCGTGCACGCGGTCCACCAGCCGGCCGGACTCGGCGAGGTACTCGAGGTACGACGCATCCGCCCACCGGGGACTCCAGTGGCCCGAGACCATCAGGCCGGGGGCGATCCGCTGGTACAGCTCGGCGCTGCGGACGTAATCGCCCATCCGGAACAGGTTCCGGTACTGATAGTTCATGATGTCGCGGCGTTCGTCCGCGCCACCGACGCCCTCCTGCTGGTCGCCGGTGAACATGACCGTCACGCCGTCGATGACGACGCTGTAGGCCACGGCGTAGAGCGTGTGACCCGGCTGCGGGTGCGCGGTGAACTCGTACTCCTGCCACGCGAACGGCTGATCCAGCGGCAGGATGCGGTCGGCGTCGATCGGGTCGTACCACTGGCACGGCAGATCATCGAGCCACGGGTCGGCCAGGGTCGGCGCGATGTTCTCGGGGATCCACAGCGCGGTGCCTTCCACGTCGCGAAGCAGCGGCATCCCGGCGACGTGGTCGTCGTGGTAGTGCGTCGGCATCGCCACCGCGATCCTCGTGACCCCGTACGTGCGGCGGAGCGCAGGCAGGGATGCCAGCCACGGCCGCTTCACGGCACGCTCGGTTCCCGGGATGTGGCCGGTGATCATGTCGTACCCGAAGTCGACGAACAGCGCCTCGCCGGACTCCGACAGCACCACGTACGAGCACGACGTCGCGCTGCGGTTCAGCAGCAGGTGCGGGGTGAGCTGGACGAACGGCTCGTCCAGCCGCGCGCGGAGATTCCACGGCTGGGGTCGTCGCGAGTCGACGTACTCCTGCATCGCGTCCGCGAGCTGGCCGAGGGCGTCGACCGGATCGGTCATCGGCTGCCCGTGCGACGGGGCGAGCAGGTAAAGGGACTCGCGCTGCAGCAGCATGCAGCTGATCACCGTCATCGCGGGGCCCTCGTTCTGCGTGTACGACCACTGGGTCGCCGCGAGCGACCACACTTTGCCGGGCGCGTAGATCAGGTCGCCGGTGAACGCGATCCGTCGGCCGTCGCGGTCGAGCACGTAGCTGACGGAGCCGATGGTGTGCCCGGGCGTCGGCAGCACGCGCAGCGAGACGCCCCCCAGAGTCAGATCGCGGTATTCCGGAACCGTGGCGTGCACCGGCACGGACTCCAGCAGCGAGAAGCGGTCCTGGCGCAGTGTGTAGTCGTTGTCGAGCGGCCGCGACTCCCACATCTGCTCGACCCCGTCGAACAGCTCGATCTCGACGGGCGGTACGTGGATGCGGGCGCCATGCGCGACCGCGAGGGGGAGGCCCTGGCCCTGGTCGCGATGATGATGGGTCATCAGGACGTCGGTGATGCGACGGATGCCGAGCTCGTCGAGCAGGTTCAGCGCGCGGCCGGCGCCGAAGTCGATCGCCACCGCGTCGCGCTCGCCGGCCGGGGCATCCGGGTCCACGATGAGGTACACGTTGCAGGTGTCCGCGACGCGCCAGACGCCGCGGGCGATCTCGGTCGCGGTCACGGCAACGACTTGCGGTACGACGCCCACGTCGCGCGGATCTGCGCGAGGTCCCTCGCCTGAGTGGGATCGTCGGTGCGCACCCGGTCGAGGTAGTACAGCGCGGGCACCCCGAGCCGGCCCTGCAGGTGCGCGTAAGCCAGCCATCCCTCGCGGTCGGGCATCGGCCACTGATCCGTGTCGATCGGGTGGTCAGGCAGCGTGTGCACCACGATCGCGTGCCGCGCCAGCAGCTGCTCGGTGACCGGCACCAGCATCCCGGCGGCATCCCGTTTCAGCACGTCGTTGGTGCGGATCATGTCGGTGATCGCCGCGAACGACGGATGCACGGTGTGGGTGATGATGAGGGCGTCCGACTTGGTGCGCTTCGCCGCCGCATGGATGCGGCCCACTAGCCGGTGCACGGCGGCGATGCCCCACACCCCGTCGCTGTCGGGGGCGCTTCGCAGCGTTCGGCCGCTCGGTGCCCGCTGGGTGAAGTCGATCTTGAATCCATCGGCGTCGAGGCCTTCGGTGCTGACGAGCCGGTCCACGATCGCGTCCAGTCGAGCGAGGTAGGCGGGACTTCCCGGGTCCGCCGCGACGGCTCGGCCCGCGGCATCCGTCACGCACTCCTCGACGGGCAGGCCCGCCGGATCCCACGCCTTCCACCACAGCAGCACCCGTCGCCCCTCGGCGTGACGCGCCGCGATCCAGCCGCGCAGATCGGGCCACGACGTCGGATCGGGCTCCGCGGTGCCGTAGTCCTGCTGCCAGCGGTCGTCGACGATGATCGTGCCGGGGTTCAGGTCGGCGTCGCGGAGAACCTCGAGGAAGCCGTCGTACACCTCCTGCCGGCACAGCTCGGGAGCCAGGATGCCGGCCTCGACGACCTGGGCGCCCCAGCCGCAGAACAGCGGCTGCAGCCACCACGGCGCGACCGTCGGGATGACCGGGGTGGCCAGGCCCGCATCGACGAGGTCGTCGCGGTAGGCGTCGAGGCCGTCGAACGCCGACGCGACGGGACGCAGCACCACGGTCGGCGAACGCCACGCACCGTCGATCACGGTGTGGCCCTCGTAGGCGAATCGCAGCAGGAATCCGCCGTCGAGCGGCTCGTACGACATCGCGGTGAAGCTCAGCCGCTCCACCGGCGTGCGCACCGACGCGGCCAGCCAATCGCCGTCCGGTGGCAGCACCGGGCCGGTGGGCTCTTCGCGTCCGAACGCGAGCAGCAGCGGCGGGGGCGAGAAGATGCCGTGCAGCCGGCCGGCATCCGCGTCGCCGACCACGCCGAGCACCGCGGGTGACGACGGCGGCCGCACGAACGCGACCGGCTCCGTCGGTGCCGGCACGTACATGCTCGCGGCGTGCATCGACGACCGGAAGGTGCCGGATGCCCCGGAGGACACCACTCCGTCGCCGCCGCAGATCGTGACGTCGGTGAGGATGCCGGCCCCCTCGGTGACCACGGTCAGCTCGACGGTCTCGGCGGTGCAGCGAAGCTCGAGCACCTTGCGGTCCCACGCGGTGGACTCGGTCTCGATCGTCACGACGACCGCATCC
>CAXTES010000095.1:0-11699 GCA_964243215.1 uncultured Microbacterium sp.
CACCGGCATCGCGCCGCGCCGGCCCCAGCGCTGCGCGATCGCGCGGCCGCCGGCGAACGCCTCGATGCAGCCGCGCTGTCCGCAGCGGCACAGCGGCCCGACCGGGTCGATCGAGAGGTGGCCGATCTCGCCGGCCGCGCCGCGAGCGCCGCGCCACAGCCGCCCGTCCGTCACGATGCCGGCCGCGACTCCGGTACCGAGGTTGAGATAGCCGAGCGTCCGCGGACCGTCGGCCGACCCGGCCGATCGCAGTGCGTAGGCACCGAGCGTCGCCGCCCTGACGTCGTTTTCGACCGAGACGGGCACCCCGAGCGCCGCTGCGGTCGCTGCGGCCAGGTCGAGCTCGGCCACGCCGAGATTCACGGCGTGCAGCACACGGGTGGTCCCGGGCACGATCTGGCCCGGCATCCCGACCCCCACCGACCGCACGTCGCCGGGCTCGATGCCCGCCTCGAGCACGAGCTCGCCGACCGCGTCGATCACGGTGCGGGCCACCGCATCCGGCCCCCACCCCGTCGGACGGCGGATGCGCCCGAGGATCGCTCCGTCGTCGTCGACGGCGACGGCGTCGGTCTTGGTGCCCCCGACGTCCAGGCCCACTCTCACGAGCCGACCTCCCGGCCGGAGGCGGCGTCGGTGTCCGATCGCATCAGCCCTTGACCGCCCCGGCGACCAGGCCACCGGTCATGCGTCCCTGCACGATGAGGAAGAACACGACCACGGGGATGGAGATCAGAGTGGATGCCGCCATCACAGCGCCCCAGTTGGTGGCCTCGGTCGCCGATTGGAACGAATTGAGCCACGTCGGCAGCGTCAGGTTGTAGCCCTTCATCAGCAGCAGCGCCATGACGAACTCGTTCCAGGCCTGGATGAACGCGAAGATGCCCGTCGAGACCAGACCGGGCGCGAGCAGCGGGAACGTCACGCGCCGGAACGCCTGCACCTTCGTGCATCCGTCGATCATGGCGGCCTCTTCGAGCTCGACGGGCACGGCGGCGACGAAGCCGCGCAGCGTCCATACCGTGAACGGAATGACCGTCGCGGTGTAGACGATACCGAGGCCGAGCAGGGTGTTGATCAGCCGCCAGTCGTCGATCATCCCGTAGATGGTGAACATCATCGCTTCGCCGGGGATCATCTGCACGATCAGCACCGCGACGATGAACAGCCGGCGGCCGCGGAACGAGAACCGAGCCAGCGCGATCGACGCGAGGAACGCGAACACCAGCGTCGCGACGAGGACTCCGACCGTGACGATGACCGAAGTGAGCAGCGCGTGCGGGAAGTCGGTCTGACCGGGCGCCGCTTCGCGGGTCCACGCGGTGACGTAGTTGACGAACGTGAAGTCGAACGGCGCGATGCTGGGATTGCGGCTGATGATGCTCTCGCCGCGGGTGAACGACATGTTCACCATCCAGTACACCGGGAACACCGAGCACACGAACACCACCAGCGCCGCGGCGTTCAAGAAGAACCGGGTCGCCCGCCGGCGCGATGACGGCCGGCGCGCTTCGAGCGACCGCTTCTTCGGCGCCTTGGGCCGGCCGCCGTCGACGAGCACCTCATCGACACCCACCGTGCCCAGCTGCACGGCCGCGTTGACCTGGGTGCTCACAGCTCCTCCTCCTTGAGGGTGGTGCGCACGTAGCCCCACGACATGACCAGCAGCAGGACGACCATGATCACCCCGATCGCGCTGGTCACCCCGAACTCGCCGACGCCCTGTCGGAACAGGTACGTGCCCAGCACATTCGTCTCGGAGATCAGTCCGCCGCGGCTTTGCAGCGCGTACACCTGCGTGAAAATGCGCAGGTTCCAGATGATCTGCAGCACCAGCACCACGGTCAGCACGCTGCGCAGGTACGGGAAGACCACCAGCCGGAAGCGCTTCCAGCCCGTCGCGCCGTCCAGCGATGACGCCTCGAGCACCTCACCGGGCACCTGGCCGAGGGCCGCATACGTCGTGAAGGCGACGAACGGGATGCCCTGCCAGACGACGATGATGATCAGCACCGCGTAGAACGACCAGGGGTCCAGCAGCCACGAGTGGTTCGTCCACGCGCTGCTGCCGGTGAGAGTGTTCAGCGCCCAGTTCACGACGCCGTACTGGGTGTCGAAGATCCAGCCCCACACGGTCGTCGCCGCGAGCGGCGGCATCGCCCACGCCAGCAGCAGCCCGATCGACACGGTGACCCGCCAGGCCCGACCCAGGCGCGTCATGAGCATGGCGACCAGCATCCCGAACCCGATGATCAGCACGGTCATCGCAGTCATCAGCCCGAGGCTGCGGATGAGTACGATCGGGAAGTCGGACTGGGTGAACACCTCGACGTAGTTGTCGAAGCCGACGAAGTCCGGCAGCGTCCCTTTTACTTTGTTCTTGATCGAGTAGTCGGTGAACGACTGGATCACCATGAGGACGGCGGGGTAGCCGACCATCACGGCGAGGATGACCGCGGAGGGCGCCAGCAGCGACCACGCGCTGCCCGCGTCCCGGCGGCGGCGGGCACGCTCACGGGGCGTGCGCTGCGGTCGACGCGCCGACACTCGTGGCGGCGTCGCGAGAACTGCCTGCGCCAAGACTGCTCCTTGAAGTGTGACGGTCGCGACGGCGGTCGCGACGGGTTCCGATCGCTTGGACAGGCCGGGGTGGCGGGGAACAACCCGAGCCTGTCGAAGGGATCGGCGAGGGGCAAGGGTCCCCGCGCGGGGACCCTTGCCCTATCGCCTACTTGTTCAGGATCGACTCGACCTGCGAGTCGAGGTCCTTCGCGATCGCGGTGACGTCGCCGCCCTGCGCGATCTTGACCAGCGCGTCCTTGATGACGCCGGCCGACTCGACCTGCGCCCAGTTCGGGCTGGCCGGCACGGCCTTGCTGGCGGCAACGGCCTTGGCCGCCTGAGCCGTGATGTCGTCCTGCGGCAGGTACTTCGCGAACGACTTCAGCGCCGGGATGAGGCCGTTGGTGGCCATGATCTTCTGGTAGCCCTCGGAGAGCATGATCTCGACGGCCTTCTTGGCCATGTCCTGCGCGTCGCTCTTGGCCGCCACGGCGATGTTCGAGCCGCCGGCGAACACCGGAGCCGCCTCGCCGGCTTTCTTGCCGGGCAGTGCGAATGCCGCCAGACCCTTGCCGTAGCTGTCGGGGCATCCGGGCGCCTTCGCGTCGGCCGCCGCCATGATCGAGCCCTTCACCCACGCCGGTGCCGAGAGGAAGCCGACCTCGCCGGCGCAGAACGGCACCTGCGGGTTGGTCTCATCGCTGTCGGCCGGAGCCACGTTGGCCTTGGTGTAGACCTCCTGCAGCTGCTTGAGGCCGGCGATGCTGCCCGAGCTGGAGAACTGTCCCTTCCAGCTGTCGCCGTCCTTGGTGGCGATGTCGCCGCCGTTGGCCCAGATGTACGGAAGGGCGTTGTACCAGTCCTTGCCGGGCGCGTAGATGCCCGAGACGGTGTCGGTCTTCATCGCCATGCCGTCCGAGACGTACTCGTCGAGGGTCGTGGGAACGGCGCCGGTGTACACCTCGGGCGAGTAGAAGACGATGCGCGAGCCGGCGTAGTACGGCGCGGCGTACAGGGCGCCGTCCTCGGAGCCCAGGTCCACGAAGCTCGACAGCAGGTCGTCGCCGCCGAGGGTGTCCTTGATGTCGGAGATGTCCTCGAACAGACCCTGCGAGATGAATCCCTGCGCCTGGGTGTTGCCGACCTCGACGACGTCGGGCGAGTCGTTGGACGAGAGCGCCGCCACGTAGGCGTCGGAGGTGTCGGCCCACGTCTTCTGCTCGATGTCGAGCTTCCAGCCGGAGTTCTCCGACTCGAACGTCTTCTTCAGGTAGTCGCGGGCGTCCTGCGGCGTGTCCGTGCCGACGACCCAGACCGTCAGCGTGCCGGACGACGCGGCGCTCGACGACGAGCTGCCGCTTCCACCGGCGCATCCGGCCAGCGCCACAGCCGTTGCGCCGAGCAGCGCAAGGCCTCCGAGCTTCTTGTTCATGGTGCCTTCCTTGCTTCTCTTGATGTGTGGACGGGACCGGGCGGCCCATCCGGGGGGGATCTTGAGTGCCGCGTTATGACACGCCGAGCTGTCCGGACAGGACCATGACAGCGGCGCCGCGTAGCACGATGTCCTGGCCCTGCTCGGTCATCCGCACGCGCACGCCGTCGTGGAACCGGGCGAGCGTGCGGGCATGGAGGGTCTCGACCGCCTGGTCGGCGAGCGGACCGTCCAGCAGCTCCGGGGGACCGGACAGCACGATCTCGGGCAGGTCGAGCGCACCCACGACGGGCGCCAGGGCGATGCCGAGCCGCTCGCCGGCGTCGCGCAGGATGCCCTCGCGAGCGTCGGGACCCTGCGCTGCCGCCAGTCGCGCGGTCAGCGCCGGCACGGAGAGCCAGGCCTCCAGGCATCCGACTTTGCCGCACACGCAGGTCGGCCCACCGTCGGTGCCCACCGTGACGTGTCCGATCTCGCCGGCCGCGTACCGGCTGCCGCGCATCGGCTGCCCACCCGCCAGCAGGCCCGAGCCGACACCGCGGCCGACCTTCACCAGCAGGACGTCGTCGCGCGCGGCGCCGAACGTGTACTCGGCGAGCACCGCGGCGTTGGCGTCGTTGGCGACCAGCACCGGAAGCCCGAGCGCTTCGGTCAGCACGCCCTCGAGATCGAATCCGACCCACCCGAGGTTCGGGGCGGTCAGCACCACACCGTGGTCGTCGACCACACCCGGCGTGCCGACGCCGATGCCGAGCACCGGAGCGTGCGCCTGGGCCACGAGGTCGCGGGCGAGTTCGACGACGACGTCGATGACGCCGTCGGCACGCGGCGGCTGGGTCACCTCGCGGCGGACGACGATGTCGCCGTCGAGCGTCAGCACCGCGCCGGTGAAGGTGTCGCTGCCCGACAGGTCGATGCCGACGATCCGGTGACCGTCGCGGTCGAGGTCGACGAGCATCGCCGGCTTGCCGGGGCCGGATGCCTCGCGCACGCCCTTCTCCGCCACGAAGCCGCCCGAGATCAACTCGCTGACGAGGTCGGAGATCGTGACGCGGGTCAGCCCCGTCTCGCGGGCCAGGTCGGCGCGGCTCATCGCGCCGCCGTGGAACAGCGTCTGCAGGACCAGGGAGCGATTGTGCCCCCGCGCCTGCTCCGGCAGTACTTTGCGCCCCTGTCGCAGCACGCGGCCGGGTCCGAACCCGGTGACCGAGGGCGCAGGGGACGCGAGCACGGCCGCGTTGCCCGGCGCCGGTGACGATGACATGTTTGTTAGTAGACCTTACGAACTAACCTTCCGCAAGTCCTGAGCGGGGTTTGCGCGGCAGGTTTACAAATTTGTTACATTCCATGCCATTCCGCCGATGTGGGGCCGAGACAAGGACATTCCGTGATGGGAACGTTGCCTATCGCGGCCCAGGACGTCTATTACCATGGAAGTTCGCGATACCGGTCAGGGGGGTGGTGACGTGACGGACCTGGTGACCCGGCACGATGCCGACGATGCGTCGGCCGATCCGGCCCCGAACGCCGACAGCGCCGACACCCCCACGCCTGTCCCGAACCACGGCACCCCCGAGACCGCGGTCTACGAGTGGGCGCCGATCGAGCCCGAGCCGAAGAAGCGTCACCTCCTGCTGTGGATCGGCATCCCCGCGGTCATCGCGGTCGTGAGTCTGGTGGTGGCGTCCCTCCTGCTGATCGCGCCGGGCACGGCCGTAGCCGGCGTCGGGATCGGCGGAATGACGCAGGGTGCAGCCGCCGAGGCGATCGCGCAGCGGCTCGCCCAGACGACGGTCGAGCTCACCGGCGCGGGACGCGGCGTAACGCTGACCGCGGCGGAGCTCGGCGCGACCGTCGACGCCGACACGCTGGCCAAGGAGGCTTTCGCCGACCATCCCGCGTGGAAGCTCGGCGACTGGTTCGCCGCGACGTCCGATGCCCCCGTGACGCTGGATGCCGACACCGCCAACGCCGCACTGCGCAAGGCGGTGCCCGCCCTCTACGTCGACCCGACGAACGCTGTCGTCGCCTTCGATGCGGCATCCACCAACTACGTCGTCACCCCCGCCGTCGCCGGCCAGGGCGTGGACCTGGACGCGGTGCGGGCGAAGCTGCAGGACGCGTTCGACGCCGGCATCCTCTCGACATCGATGGACCCGGCCGTGATCCCGGTGGCCGCGCCCGGCGCGACGCCGGCCGCGCAGCAGACCGCGGATGGACTGAACGCCATGCTCGGCGCCGTCGGCTTCTACGTCGGCGACGAGCGGACCGTGCCGGTGGACCGCGCTGTCGCGGCCTCGTGGCTCACGGTCACGACCGCCGCGGACGGCGCCATCTCGGTCCACGCCGATCCGGCGCAGATCCAGGCGGTCGTCGACACGCTGCCGGCGGCGATCAACCGCGCTCCCGTCAACGCAGCGGTCATCACCGACACCGAGGGCCAGGCCCTCAGCACCACGACCGACGGTGTCGACGGCCGCGAGGTCGGCGACGTCTCCGGGGCGGCCAATGCGTTCGCCGCTCAGCTGTCGCAGATGAACGGCGTCTATCCCGTTCCGGTCGACACCACACCGTTCTCGACCGTCTCGCTCGCCCGCAGCGTCGTGGTGGATCTGGGCGATCAGCGCGCCTACCTGTACGAGAACGGAGCGGTCGTCGCCAGCTACCTGATCTCGTCCGGCAGGCCCGGGTACGAGACGCACACCGGGCATTTCCGCATCAACTCGCACCTGACCTCCCAGAACATGGGCAACCCCGACACCGACCAGCCGCCGTACTACTACACCCGGGATGTGCCCTGGGTGATGTACTTCAACGGCGACCAGGCCCTGCACGGCACGTACTGGCACAACAACTTCGGCCACGTGATGAGCCACGGATGCGTCAACATGCCCGTCGACGCGGCTCACTATCTGTTCACGTGGGCGCCGAACGGCACAGAGGTCACCGTCCAGAACTGACGCCTCGGCACGTCGCGGCATACGCCCGGCGTCGTCAGCCGATCGAGTCGATGATGTCGTTGAGCGTCTTCGAGGGGCGCATGACCGTCGTGACGAGTTCGGGATCGGGGCGGTAGTAGCCGCCGATCTCGGCGTGCTCGCCCTGCACCGCCAGCAGCTCCGCGACGATCTGCTGCTCGTTGGCCACGAGCGCCTGTGCCACGGGCGCGAACACCCGCGCCAGGTCGGGGTCGGCGGTCTGCGCGGCGAGCTCCTGGGCCCAGTAGAGCGCGAGGTAGAAGTGGGAGCCGCGGTTGTCGATCGTGCCGAGCTTGCGGCCCGGCGAGCGATCCTGCTCGAGGAACGTGCCGGTGGCGGCATCCAGCGTGTCGGCGAGCACCTGGGCACGGGCGTTGCCGGTGGATTCCGCGAGGTGCTCCAGCGACGCGGCCAGGGCGAAGAACTCCCCGAGCGAGTCCCACCGCAGGTAGTCCTCCTCGATCAGCTGCTGAACGTGCTTGGGAGCCGAGCCGCCCGCACCGGTCTCGAACAGCCCGCCGCCGGCGAGCAGCGGAACGATGGAGAGCATCTTGGCGCTCGTGCCCACCTCGAGGATCGGGAACAGGTCGGTCAGATAGTCGCGCAGCACGTTTCCGGTGACCGAGATCGTGTCCAAACCCTGACGCATCCGTGCCAGCGAGTACCGGGTGGCCTCCGCGGGCGGCAGGATCGTCGTCGTGATGCCCGACGTGTCTAGCCTGCCGAGGTAGGTGGCCACCTTGGCGATGAGCTGCGCGTCGTGGGCGCGGTTGGCGTCCAGCCAGAACACCGCGGGCGCTCCGGTCGCGCGGGCACGCGACACCGCGAGGCGCACCCAGTCACGCACCGGTATGTCCTTGGTCTGCGTCGCACGCCAGATGTCGCCGGGCTGCACCCGGTGCTCGATCAGCACCTCGCCCTCGCCGTCGACGATCTGCACGACGCCGGCGGCGGAGATCTCGAAGGTCTTGTCGTGGCTGCCGTACTCCTCGGCGGCCTGGGCCATGAGTCCCACGTTCGGCACCGTGCCGATCGTGGCGGGATCGAGCGGGCCGTTCGCGACGACATCGTCGATGACCGCTTGGTAGACGCCCGCGTACGACGAGTCGGGGATGACGGCGATCGTGTCGTCCTCGCCCCCGTCGGCGCCCCACAGCTTCCCGCCGTTGCGGATCAGCGCCGGCATGGACGCGTCGACGATCACATCAGAGGGCACATGCAGGTTCGTGATGCCTCTGTCGGAGTTGACGTAGGACAGCCGCGCGCCGCGGTCCATGGCATCCTCGAACGCCGCGCGGATCTCGTCGCCGTTGTCGAGTCCGTCCAGGCCCGCCAGGATCGCGCCGAGGCCGTCGTTGGCGCTGAGTCCGGCCTTTGCGAGGTCGTCACCGTACTGGGCGAACACGTCGGCGAAGTACGAACGGACGACGTGGCCGAAGATGATCGGATCGCTGACCTTCATCATGGTGGCCTTGAGGTGCACCGAGAACAGCAGATCCTCCGCCGCAGCGGCTTTCAGAGTCTCGTCGAGGAACGCGTCGAGCGCCGCAGCCGAGAGGAACGTGGCATCCACGATCTCCCCCGGCAGTACCTTCAGCCCGCTCTTGAGGATCGTGACCGCGCCGTCGGCGGCCGCGACGTGCTGGATCGTGAGCACGTCGTCGGTCGGTATCACCACCGACTTCTCGTTGGAACGGAAGTCGTCGTGGCCGAGGGTTGCGACCCGCGTCTTGGATCCGGCCGGGAACGGCTTGTTCAGGTGCGGGTGCTTGCGTGCGTAGTTCTTCACCGACAGCGGTGCGCGACGGTCGCTGTTGCCCTCGCGCAGCACGGGATTGACCGCCGAGCCCTTGATGCGGTCGTAGCGGGCGCGCACGTCGCGCTCCTCGAGCGTGGCCGGGTCGTCCGGGTAGTCCGGGATGTCGTAGCCGTCGCCCTGCAGTTCGGCGATCGCGGCTTTGAGCTGCGGGACGGATGCCGAGATGTTCGGCAGTTTGATGATGTTCGCCTCGGGCAAGGTGGCCAGGCCACCGAGCTCGGCGAGCGCGTCGCCCACCTGCTGGTCGACGGTCAGGCGCTGCGGGAACGCCGCGAGGATACGCCCGGCGAGCGAGATGTCCCGGGTCTCGACGTTCACGCCGGCCTGGCGCGTCACCGCCTGCACGATGGGGAGGAAGGATGCCGTGGCCAGGGCCGGTGCTTCGTCGGTGTAGGTGTAGAAGATGGTGGAGTCGGTCACTGGCATCCTTCGTTCACAACCGTCGTATGTCTGGATTTCAAGATACCGTCACGCGCCGCGCGCTCCTGTCGCTAGCCTGTTCGCATGGCAGACCTGCGCCTCGAGGAACTGTCCGCGTCGACGATCGTCGCGGTCAACAACATGTCGCTCAAGCCCGGTCAGGAGGAGTTCCTGTCGCCGGTGAGCTACGGTGTGGCGGCCACAGTGGTGAACCCGCAGACATCGTGGCAGCGGGTCGTGCTCGACAGCGGCGGCATCGTCGGATTCATCAGCGCGAACTTCGACTCGGACTTCCCGCAGGAGTACTTCCGGTCGGTGCTGTGGCGCATCAACGTCGACGCGGACGATCAGGGCCGTGGCGTGGGCCGCTTCGCCGTGGCGGGGCTGATGGACGAGGCCCGTGCGCGCGGCATGGATCACGTGAACGTGATCTACGAGGCGGGCGAGGGCGGTCCGGCGGCGTTCTTCGAGCGGGTGGGCTTCACCCCGGTCGGCGAGACCGAATACGGCGAGGTCATCGCCGAGGTGCGGCTCTAGGGGTACTGGCTGCCGGGCGCTTTCTCGGAGATTCGCGCCCATCTCGGAGAAGTCGCGCCGAATAGTCCGAGAACGGCTCGAATCTCCGAGAGCCCGCGTCTCCTGCACAGGCACACTCGGCGGCGCATCCATCCCCTATTCGTGATTCGACGGTGGATGCCGGATGCCACGGCGCCGATGATGGCCCTCATGCAACTGCACCACTGGATCGACGAGCACGGCGGAATCGTGCATCGCGACGCAGCGACCGCCGCGGGCTTCGCTCGAGCGGCGCAACGGCACGCCGTCGCCGAGGGCCGGGCGCGAGGGATCCGGCGTTCTTGGCTCGCGACGGGCGCCGCCCCCCTCGACCTGGTCACCGCCGCACAGAACACCGGACGGGTGACATGTTCGTCGCTCGCCAAGAGGCGTGGTTGGTGGCTGCCCGACCGGCCCGAAAGTGGCATCCACTTGAGCTTCGCGCCGCATGCTGCCTCGCCCGTGACGGATGTCGTCGCGCACTGGGGAGCGTCGATCGCACCGGCGCCGGTACGCAGCCTCGAGGCATCGACGGAGGATGCGCTGGCGCACATCGCGGTCTGCCTTGCGCGCGAGGAGGCGATTGTGCTCTGGGAATCGGCGATCCGCATCGAGGGGCTGTCCGTCGACGCGCTGCGACGGGTGAGGTGGCCGGCGGTTGCGGCGAGGGAGTGCGCCGAGGCAGTGAACGGGCTATCGGATTCGGGGCTCGAGACGATCGTGGTTCAGCGGCTGAGCCCGTGGGGCGTGCCGATGCGTCAACAGGCGATCGTGGCAGGCCACCGTGTCGATCTGCTGATCGGCGACCGGTTGGTCGTTCAGATCGACGGCTTCAGTCACCACTCGACGTCGGCTCAGCGGAGCCGCGACGTGGCCGTGGATGCCGAGCTCGTTCTTCGCGGGTACACCGTCCTTCGTTTCACGTACTCGCAGGTTCTGTACGACTGGCCCGGCGTGGAGCGCGTCATCGCTCGAGCCATGGCCGCCGGCGCGCATCGCGTTGCCTGACCGCTGAGCTGCTCGGAGAATCGCGCGATTCTCGGAGAATCGACGCCGGATCGTCCGAGAACGGCGCGATTCTCCGAGAAATCGCCGCGACCTACACCAGCGACTCGCGCCAGGCCGCGTGCAGCTGCGCGAACTTTCCGGTGCCGCCGATCAGCGCGTCGGGGGTGTCGTCCTCGATGATCCGGCCCTCCTCCATCACGAGCACACGATCGGCGATCGCGACGGTCGACAGCCGGTGGGCGATGATGATCGCGGTGCGGTCGGCCAGCAGCGTCTGCAGCGCCTCCTGGATCTGCCGCTCCCCAGCCCAGGCCAGCCGGCGCTCCGCCAACTGGAACAGGCCGATGTCGGTCGGAACTTGCCCGCTTGCATCCATCCCACGCTCCCATGCCGCACACCGATGCCGCGTGATGCAGGATCGCATCGGAAGGTTAATGGATCGTGTAGTATCAGCCGGCGTTTGCTCTGGCCTGTCTGCCGGCGCACGCGATCATCGCGAGCCGGTTGCGACGCGGCGACCCGCGGGCCGATAGCACGATGATTGCGGCATCTGAAGTGCCGCGGCGCTCTGCCCCACGCAGTCACCGGAACAGCCATAGCAGCTAGCGATCGGCACGAAGGAACAGAAAGGGATCATTAACCCTATAGTGCCAAGCTGTTCCTGTGACCACAGCATTTGACCCCTGGCCGACGCCGCCCTCTGACCCCCTCGCCTTGCAACAGGCCTTGGCGGAGCAGGTGCAGCGCATCGTCGCCATCTCCCGCGCCCTGGCCGGGTCCGGCCGGCGTGTAGACCTGGCGGGATTGGATGGGGCCGTCGGCCTGCTGTGCGCCAAGACGCTGGATCTGCCTCCGGACCAGGGCCGCCTTGCCCGTCTGCAACTGGCGGCGATTCTGGCCGAGCTTGACCTGCTCGGCGCAACGC
>CAXTES010000096.1:0-11675 GCA_964243215.1 uncultured Microbacterium sp.
TGCAGCTGCACGCCCGTATCGAGCACTTCCCCCTCGCGCTCGGTGGTCCAGAACTTGACCTTCGCGGCTTCGTCGGCGGTGAGCTTGCCGTCTTTGTAGAGCATCATCGCCCGGTCGACGTAGGCCCACAGCACGTCGACGGTGGTCGCCATGTCGGCGAGCTTGAACCGGGTGTTCTGGAAATCGACCACCGGCTGGGCGAACGCCTCGCGGCTCGTGACGTAGTCGAGCGTCCACTCGAAGCCCGCCTCCGCGGCGGCCGCCGCCGCGACGCCGATCGACAGACGCTCCAGCGGCAGGTTCATCATCAGCTGCACGAACCCGCGGCCCTCCTGGCCGCCGATCAGGTTCTCCTCGGGCACAAACACGTCGCTGAACGACAGCTCGGCGGTGTCGTGACCGTGGAAGCCCATCTTGTGCAGCTTCTTGCCGTGGTCGAAACCGGTCATGCCGTTCTCGAGCAGGATCAGGCTGAAGGCATCCGGCCGGTTGCCCTCGCCGGTGCGCACGAACGTGACCACCAGGTCGGCGGTCTTGCCGCTGGAGATGAACGTCTTCGAGCCGTTGACGACGTATCCGCCCTCGACGCGCTTCGCCGTGGTCTTGATGCCCCGCAGGTCGCTGCCCGCGCCGGGCTCGCTCATCGCGAGGGCGCCGAGCACCTCTCCGGTCGCCATCCCGGGCAGCCACTTCTGCTTCTGCGCGTCGGTGCCCATGTGCACGAGATACGGCACGGCGAGGTCGTCCTGGATGCCGAGTGCCCCGGCCAGCGAGCCGAGCCCGGCCCGGATCGTCTCCTCGCTCACAATGGCCCGGAACCGGTAATCCTGCAGCATCCCGGCGCCGCCGAACTCCTCGGGGACAGCGAGGCCGAGGATGCCGGCATCCCCCGCCGCACGCATCGTGGCCCGGTCGATCTCGCCGTCAGCGTCCCACTGCTCGCGCTTCGCATTCGAGCCGTTGCGCTTGATGAACTCCTTGACGATGTCGCGGAACGCCTCGTGATCCTCGTCGTAGATGTTCCGCTCCATGGCGCCGGCCCTTCCTCTCGTCGTCGAGCACGCGTGGGATTGCATCCCACATTCCATGGTACTGAGTTCCGCGCCGTGCGCAGCCCCGCATCAGCCCACGATGTTGATGAACGCTTTCAAGCCCATGCCGTAGTTGATGCGCTGGCACGGCAGCGCGAGCTTGTCGGCGCCGGCGCGAACGTACCCGGGCTCGGTGGTGCGGGCCATCTCGAATCCGGCCTCGCGCAGACCCTCCTTGGCCGTGTCGTTGTAGTGGCCGTACGGATAGGCCATCACCTGCTTGACGCCGCCGAGGATCTGCGCGGACGTGTTCATATCGGCGACGATCTGATCGACGGACCAGTTCACCATCCGGCCTTTGCCGTTGTCGCCGGCGGTGTGCATGTCGTGGGTGTGCGAGCGCTGGATGACGTAGATGTTCGGCGGCGGGCCGGGATACGCGGTGGTGATCACGAACGACGTGGTGAGGATCTTGTACTGCGCGACGACCGGCGCGGCCAGATCCGTCCAGGTGGGATCGGCATCGTCGTCCGTCACGATCGCGCAGATCTTCGGGATGTACAGCTTGCCGTCGATGAACGCGCTCAGCTCGTCCCACGTCGGCAGGTACACCTGATGCTCGGCGAGATACTGCATGTGCTGCTCGAAGTCGCCGATGTACGAGTAGTTGGCCTTGAGCCAGTTGTCCTCGCCCTGCGGGTTCGTCGTGAACTGGTGGTACATCAGGATCGGAACCCCGACGTTGAGCGCCGCCACCTCTTCGGGGGTCTTCCACGAACCGTGCAGCGTGACCTGCCGATCGGTGCACGCCACGGCATCGGCGCCGTTGATCCGCTGCGGCACGTCGAACGCCGCCGCGGCGTCGGGCGTCGCATACCAGCCGGCGAAGACGAGTCCGTCACGCTGCGGGATGGGCAGGTGCTGGTACAGCGTCCCCTGGGTCTCGAGCTCGGGCTGGTCGGCGATGCCGTCACCGGCGAAGCTGACGGCGCACGCGTTCGGGTCGGCGCTGGAGTTCAGCAGCTGTTCGACGGGGGTCAGCGGGGTTTGCGAGGGGGTGGGGGATGCCGTCGGCGTCGCGAAAGGAGTCGACGCGGCGACCGGCGCCGGGCTGGCGCGGCCAGCGAGCGTGATCGCCGCGATGATCCCGCCCACGACGACGAGGACGATGGCCGCAACGGCCGAAACCCGCACCCACACCGGTGGGCGTCTGCGGGAGGCGGGTGCCCGACGGTCGCTGGCCATCCGATCCTTCCGCGAGCGCGTGCGGGTCGGCGAGGTACAGCATGCAGCGTCGCGTCAGTCAGCGTAGTCGGGCGAAGCTGGAAGACCGAAGAACTCCTCCAGCGTGTGCCAGCCGCCGTCGTGGTACGCCGTGGCGAGGTCGACGCCGATGTACCGCAGGTGCCAGGGCTCGGGACTGTAGCCGGTCACCGGGGTCTCGCCGTCTTCGTAGCGGACGATCCAGCCGTACTCCCAGGAGTGGGCGGCGATCCACTGGCCCTGAGCGCTGACGGCCAGGTCGTCGAATGTGCTGCAGCCGCCGTCGCATGCCACCACGTCGGCGGCGAGCCCCGTTTGATGCTCGCTGTACCCGGGGCGCGCGCTGACCAGATCGGCGGCATCGGTTCCGCGACCCGCCACCTGGGTGCCGTAGGACCTGACCTGCGTGGCGTGGGAGCGGTACGCGCTTTGCACGGCGATCTCACCGGCACCGGCCTGCGCGGCGGCCGAGACCATCGTCGACAGGGCGGCGGAGGCATCCGCTTCCAGCACACCGTTCTCGAGTGTTCGCACCCCGTCGGGGCTGGACAGCTGTGCCGGCGCGAAGTCGAGTGGGTCGAGCGGGCGTGTCTTGTCGACGACGACCCACACCAGCGACGGATCGCCGAGATCGATGCACGGCGCGCCGCCGGATGCAACCGCCGCCCGGAAGGCCATCGCGCCGCCGCTCGCGGCGATGACGGCGGCATCGTCGCGGGATGGGAGTGCCGCCGCGACCGCGGGTAGTGCGCACGGGTCGGCCGGGGTGGGCTCGGGGGTGGGGGTCGGCGCCGCGGTTTCGAGCGACATCGCGACGACGGGCGGCGGCGGCGCGGTCTGTGTCACCAGTGGGCTCGGCGACGGCGCGGGATCCGACACGGCTGCGAACGCCGCCGCGACGAGGGGCATCGGCGTGCCCGTGACCGCCGCGGCCGTCATCGCGGCACTGCCGCCCACGATCACCGCGGCCCCCATGGCACCGGCCAGCGCCAGTCGGAGCGGCGCGCCGCGGCGGCGCCCGTGGCGCACCGGAGCGGATGCGCCATCCCGATCGTGCAGCAGCGGTTGCAGCACGACCGGCTCAGGGGGCGGCGGCGGGCGGAAGATCGGTGGAGTGGCGGTCTTGATCGCCGCGGCGGGACGTGCGACGGCGGCCGCTTGCTGGTGCGGATCGTCGAGCGGCGGCGGAGCGACCGGCCGGGTCGCGACAGCGGTCCAGATCGGCGTCACCGCGTCGTCGGGCGCGTCGCCGGTGCGCCACGACGCGAACACGACGGGGTGCGACTCGTGGCCGACTCGGGTGCTGGACGACCGCAACGAGCGCCTCGTCAGCGTCGCGGCGGCGCGAGCCGCGGCATCCGTCGACCGCTCGCCGACCCGCGCGCGCAGTGCGCGCCGGGACAGCACAGCGATGTGCGGGTCGGGAACCGTCACCTCGCCATTGTGTCGCGCCGGGTCGCTTCGTGCGAGACGGCGGGGATGAGACTCTTCTCAGATTCGATAAGATGCATGGCAAACTTGACATAGTTTCGTAAGTGTGTTCGCATGAGATATGCGATGGCAGGGCCAGGAACTCGGCGTGAATGATGATGCCGCGCTCCCCGGTCTCGAGCGCATGGACGGTCTGGTGCGCTCCGTGACCACCCCCGAATTCGCCGGAATGACCTTTCACGAGGTGCTGTGCAAGAGTGCGCTGAACCACGTGCCGAGTGCATCCGCCATGCCGTTCGAGTGGACCGTCAACCCGTACCGCGGCTGCTCACATGCCTGCTCGTACTGTCTGTCCCCGGACACGATGGTCCTCACGGCCGAGGGCCATAGCCGACCCATCGGCGAGCTGTCCGTGGGAGACATGATCATCGGCACCGAGCCCCGGGGGGCGTACCGTCGGTACACCGCCACCCGCGTGATGGCCAGATGGAGGACGCGTAAGCGCGCCTTCCGAGTGGTCCTCGCCGATGGAACCGAGCTCGTCGCCAGCGCGGACCACCGCTTCCTCACCGAACGCGGATGGAAGTTCGTCACCGCAGCGACGACCAACGGCGGGCAGCGACCCTACCTGACCCTCAACAACCGCATGATGGGCTTCGGCACAGCGGGGGCCGCTGTCGTACCGCCGGTCGACGATGACGAAGAATATCGTCGCGGCTACCTTTGCGGCATGATCCGCGGTGACGGCATGATCTTCCACCGCACATATCGCGACGAGGTGCGTACTCGGGAGGTACATCGATTTCGTTTGGCCCTCGCCGACGACCAGGCTCTCGACCGCACGCGCAGCTATCTGATGCGGGAGGGGATATCGACGCTCACGCGGCCCTTCACCTCGGCCACCTCGACCAGGCGGGCGATGGTCGCCATCCATTCTGCGAAGAAGGAGGATGTCGCGCGGATAGAGCACCTCATCGATGAACCGCGGCAGCTGACACGAGAATGGCAAGCGGGATTCCTGGCGGGGATCTTCGATGCCGAAGGGTCATGCTCGCGGGGGGTCCTCCGGATCGTCAATAAGAACCACGCCCTCATCGAGACGGTCCGGCAGGCCCTCGCCGATCACCGCGTGCCATTCGTTCAGGAGCCTGTGAGGGCGAACGGCGTGATAACGATCCGGGTGGTCGGAGGGCTACCCGTTCGCCAGCGGTTCTTCGAGCTGTCGCGGCCCGCGATCGACCGCAAACTCACCATGGAGGGGCTCGCGGTCAAGACCACGGCTGACTTGCGCATCGTCAGCATCGAAGACCTCGGCACCGACGTCGACATGGTCGACATCACGACCGGTACGGGCGATTTCATCGCGAACGGGGTCATCAGTCACAACTGCTTCGCCCGCGGCACGCACGAGTACCTCGACCTCGACGCCGGCCACGACTTCGACAGCCAGATCGTCGTCAAGATCAATGTGGCCGAGGTCCTGCAGCGAGAGGTGCGGCGCGGTTCGTGGCGGCACCAACCGGTCGCACTCGGCACCAACACCGACCCGTACCAGCGCGCGGAGGGACGCTACCGGCTCATGCCCGGGATCATCGGCGCGCTGACCGAATCGGGCACACCCTTCTCGATCCTGACGAAGGGCACGCTGCTGCGCCGGGATCTCCCGCTGATAGCGGATGCGGCATCCCACGTCGACGTGTCGCTGGCGATGTCGATCGCCGTCTACGACGACGCGCTGCAGAAGTCCGTCGAGCCGGGCACACCGAGCGCCGCCGCGCGGCTCGACACGGTGCGCGCGGCGACCGACGCGGGGTTCCGGGTGACGGTGTTCATGATGCCGGTGCTGCCGCACCTCACCGATTCCATCCCGCAGCTCGACGACGCGCTCGCGCGCATCAAGGCCGCCGGCGCGACGCGGGTGGTGTTCGGCGCACTGCATCTGCGCCCCGGCGTGAAGCCGTGGTTTCTGCAATGGCTCGGGCGCGAGCATCCCGAACTGGTCTCGTCGTACCTCGGGCTGTATCCCGGCGCCTCGGTCACTGCGCCCAAGGCGTATCGCACGTGGCTGGGCAGACGGATGCGGCCGCTGCTTCACGTGCACCGCCTCGACGGGCGAGCGGAAGAGGACTCCCCGCGCCGCGGGCCGTTGGCCGGTATCGAGGTCGCGCCGACGGTGATCACGACATCCAAGGGACGTGCCGCCGCCGAGCCCGCCCCGCCTGCCCGGTTGTTCTAGCTCGTCGGGCAAGCATCGCGCCGGACCGCTGTTGCGCCCCCGGCACCCGGCAGGCACCATCGCTGAATGGGCATCGACCTGCTCGAGAGGGATCGAGAACTCGCCGAGCTGCGCTCCGCGGCACGCGACGCCGCTGGCGGGCGCGGCCGGGTCGTGCTGCTGCACGGCGAGGCCGGCATCGGCAAGTCGACCCTCGTGAACGCGCTGCGCAGGGACCCGCCGGCGGGCGTGCGGGTGCTGCTGGGCTCGTGCGACGCGATGTCGACGCCCCGACCGCTCGGGCCGTTGCGCGACCTGGTGACATCCGTCGGTCCGCGGCTCGGCGAGGCACTGCGCACCGGCGACCGCGAGGAGGTCTTCGCCGCGCTTCACGACGAGCTGTCGCGGCCCGGAGGCACCGTCCTCATCGTCGAGGACGTGCACTGGGCCGACGAGGCCACACTCGACGTCCTGCGTTTCCTCGCCCGCCGGATCGACGACCTCCCGGCCGCGATGATCCTCACGTACCGCGACGAGCTCGACCGCGACCACCCGCTCACGCGGCTGCTCGGCGATCTGGGTCGCGGCGATCGGGTAGAGCGCATCGCCCCGCAGCGGCTGTCCTCGGCCGCTGTCGGCGCGCTGGCGGCGGGCAGCGGGCTGAACGTCGATCGGATCTACGCGGCCACGGCGGGCAACCCGTACTTCGTCACTGAACTGGTCGCATCCGCCGACGAGGCCGTGGTTCCGCCGACGGTGGTCGATGCCGTGACCGGTCGCCTGCGGAGACTCGATTCGAGGACCCAGGATCAGGTCGAACAGCTCGCGGTGGTGCCGTCGACCATCGACCCGGGACTCCTCGCGGCGCTGGTGCCGGGATCCGCCGGCGCATTGCGGGCCGCGGAGGAGGGCGGCCTGCTCACCGTCAGCCCGGACGGCGTACGGTTCCGGCACGAGCTGACCCGGCGGGCGATCGTGGATGCGCTGCCCGCCTCGCGCCGGATCGAGCTCGAGCGCCGCGTGCTCGCCGAGCTGCTGTCTACCGGCGTCGCCGACCCCTCGAGGCTGGTCCATCACGCTCTGGCAGCCGGTGACGTGGACGCGGTCGTGACCTGGGCTCCCCGCGCGGCGCGCGATGCCGCGGCATCCGGTGCCCACCTGCAGTCGGCGGCGCACTACCGCGCGGCGCTCGCGCACCCCGACCGGTACGCGCCGGCCGAACTCGCAGACCTCACCGAGGACTTCGCCATCGAGTTGTACACCATCGGGTTCCCGCTCGACGCGGTCGCGTCGCAGCTGCGGGTCGTCGAGCTGCGTCGACGGCTGAGCGACGCGCGCCGGCTGGGGGCGAGCCTGCGCTGGCTCTCGCGGTTCCAGTGGTTCGGTGGGCTGCGTGCCGACGCGGAAGCCGCGGCCTCCGAGGCATCCGCCGTTCTCGCCGACGCCGGGGATGAGAGCCTGCTGGCCATGGCGCTCAGCAACGAGTCGCAGCTCGCGCTCCTCGCACATGATTCGCTCCGCGCCATCGAACTCGCCGACCGGGCGATCACGATCGCACGCCGGATCGGAGACACGCGCGTGCTGTCGCACGCGCTGACCAATCACGGCAGTGCGCTGATGTTCCGCGGCGGGCAGCAGGGCCTGGACGAGCTGATCGAGGCGGTGGATACCGCCCTCTCGGTCGACGATGTCGAGGACGCGGCGCGGGCCCTCGTCAACGTCGTATGGACGTTGCTGGACCACTACCGGCTCGACCTCGCCGAGGAGTATCTCGCCCGGGTGCTGAGGCTGACCGAGCGCGCCGAGTTCATCGGCTTCGCGGTCTATGCGCGGATGGAGCAGGCCAGGCTCGACCTCGCGCGCGGCCGATGGGACGACGCGCTCGCCATCGTCGCACTGCCCCCCGAGCCCGCGCACTCGCGCTGCGTCGCACTGACGGTCGCCGCAACCGTGCGTCTGCGTCGAGGTGAGGATGCCTCGGAGGCGCTGGATGCGGCGCTCCGGCTCTCCGATGAACTCGACGAACTGCAGCGACGAGCACCGGTGGCCGCCGCCCGAGCGGAGGCCGCGCTGCTGCGCGGAGACGCCGCGGCCGCACGGGCGATCGCCCGGCCCGCGTTCGAGGAGGCCGACCGGCTCGAGGCGCGCGACGTTCGTGCTGAATTGGCGTTCCTGCTGCGCCGCGCCGGCGACGAGGTCGAGGTCCCGGAGGACGATCCGCATCCGTTCAGCGTGCAAGCGCGCGGACATTGGCGACGCGCGGCCGACCTCTGGCACGTGGCCGGCGCGCCGTATCACGAGGCGGCGGCGCTGGCGGAAAGTCCCGACACCGCCGACCTGATCGAGGCGCTGGCGATCCTCGATCGGCTCGGCGCCGTCCCACTGGCGCGCCGGGTGCGGGCGGATCTTCGCGTCCTGGGGGTGCACGGCATTCCGCGCGGCCCGTCGACGCCCACCCGGCGCAACCCGGCGGGCTTGACCGACCGGCAGGTCGACGTGGTGCGACTCGTCGCCGATGGGCTGACGAACGCCGAGATCGCCGACCGGCTCGTGGTCTCGGTCCGCACCGTCGACAGCCATGTCGCCGCGGTGCTCACCAAATTCGGCGTCTCGTCTCGGCAGGACGCCGTGCGCGCCGCGCGCGACCTCGGCGTGCTCGGGTCGGAATCTCGGTAGCGGCCCCGCGTGATCTCGGTATCACCCGCCGATGATCCCGCCTCCCCTTCTGGCTGGAATGGTTCCCGAGCCCGCATCAGGGCCGGAATCGACAGGGGGTCCACCATGAACAGCACACTGAGCACAACGGGCGCAATCACCGTTTCGCCACGGCCGGCGTCGTCATGGCTCGGGCGGATGGCCCGGCCGGCGGTGCGCGCCCGCGCCGCATGGCTTCGCCGCGCCGAACTGCACCGCAGCCGCGACTACCTCGCCGAGCTGTACGAGCGGCGGCGCGAGGCCGAACGGCTCCGCGACGAGCGCTTCGGCTACGCGACGCTCGCCCGCATCATCTGACACGACCGGTAGGTCGCGCGCGGGACAATGCGCCACGATGAGCAGATGGCACGGATCCTCGTCGCGGCGATGCCGTTCACCGGGCACGTGGCTCCGATGCTCGCGGTCGCCGAGGCGCTCGTCGCGCGCGGCCACGGAGTGCGCTTCTACACCGGGAGCGCCTTCCGCGACCGGGTCGAGGCATCCGGAGCCGCCTTCGTCCCGTGGGTGTCGGCATCCGACTTCGACGAGAACGATCTCGCCGCCACGTTCCCACGGCTGCAGGGCAGGCGGGGGATGCGGCAGCTGATGATCAACATCGAGGACCTGTTCATCGGCACCGCCGCCGGGCAGTTCCGCGACCTGCAGGCCGAGTGGCGCCGAGACCCGTGGGACCTGCTCGTCGTGGAAGACAGCGTGGGGGGCTCGGCGGTGTCGGAGGTGACAGAGGCGCCGTGGGCGACCGTCGCGATCCTCCCGCTCGGGCTGCCGAGCGCGCATCTGCCGCCCAGCGGCCTGGGGCTCGCGCCGGTGCCCGGCCCGCTGGGGGCGGTTCGGGATGCCGCGCTGCGCCGTGTCCGCGCGGTGCTGATGCGGCGACTGCGCCGGCCGTTCGACGCGGCGCGCGCCGAGGTGGGGCTCGCGCCCTCGCCGCTGTCGTTCGATGTGGCGACTTTCTCGCCGCATCTGATCCTCGTCAGCGGGTCGCCGCTGCTGGACTACGAGCGCCCCGACCCGCCGTCGCAACTGCGGTACGTCGGCGTGCTTGCCCGTGGCGCTGGGGCTGACGTGCTGCCGCCGTGGTGGCAGGATCTGGACGGCCGCACCGTGGTGCATGTCACCCAGGGCACCTACAACACCGAGCCGAGCGACCTCATCCGCCCGACGCTCGAAGCGCTCGCGGACCGAGACGTGCTCGTCGTGGTCGCCACCGGAAGGCCGGGCCGCGACGAGCTGCCGTTCCCGGTGCCCGACAACGCGCGCGTCGCCGGGTACCTCCCTTATGCGCAGCTGCTCCCGCGTGTCGACCTCGTGGTGACCAACGGCGGATGGGGTGGCACACTCGCGGCGCTCAGCCACGACATCCCGCTCATCGTCGCCGGCGGCGACCTCGACAAGCCCGAGATCGCGGCGCGCGTGGAGTGGTCCGGCGCCGGCCTGAACCTGCGCACCGCGACGCCGTCCGCCCGGCTCGTCGGCGTCGCCTACGACCGCATCCGGACCGATCCGTCATTCCGGGATGCCGCGGCCCGCGTCGGCGCGCAACTGCGCTCGCTCGGCGGCGCGTCGCGCGCCGCCGAGCTTCTCGAGACCCTGCCGAGTCGGTGAGGGCCGCCGTCGTCAGCCGCGCAGGCCGAGTGATCCGACCAGGTCGTCGCCGGCACGGGCCTCGTCGAACGGCGCCTCGATCTGCGCGCGGTCGAGCAGCTCGGTCATCCGCCGCCGCCGTTGCCGCGTCACGAGCGTGACGACGGTGCCCGACCGGCCGGCGCGACCCGTGCGTCCCGACCGGTGCAGGTACGTCTTGTATTCGTCGGGCGGGTCGGCCTGCAGCACGAGGTCGATGTCATCGACGTGGATGCCGCGCGCCGCGACATCCGTCGCCACCAGTACGCGCACCCGGCCCGATGTCAGCCGCTCGAGATTGCGCGTCCGCTTGGCCTGGTTCAGGTCGCCGTGCAGCGCCACCGCCGGGATGCCGGCGTCGTCGAACTGCTCGGCGAGCATCTCGGCGTACGCGCGCGTGCGGGCGAAGACCAGCGTCTTGCCGTCGCGGTCGACCAGGGACGAGAGGATCTCAGCCTTGTCGCGGTGGTCGATCACGAGCACCCGGTGGTCGATGCTGCTGGACTCCTGGTCCTCACCGGCGACCTCGTAGACCGCCGGGTCGACGAGGAACTCATCGACGATCGCGGCGACCTCGCGGTCGAGGGTCGCGGAGAACATCAGCTTCTGCGCGCCGTCGGCGACGAGCCGCAGGATGCGCTGCACCGGCTCGAGGAAGCCGAGCTCGCTCATGTGATCGGCCTCGTCGAGAACGACGATGCGCACCTCGGAGAGGTCGAGCTTGCGCTGTTCGATCAGGTCTTCGATGCGACCGGGCGTGCCGATGACGATATCGACGCCCTTACGCAGCGCGCCGACCTGCCGCGCCTGCGGCACACCGCCGTAGATCTGGGTGGTGAACAGCCCCACGCTGCGCGCGATCGGCTGGATAGTCCGGTCGATCTGCAGCGCCAGCTCACGCGTCGGCGCGAGGATCAGTGCCTTGGGCAACCGTCCGAACTCGCGCTTGGTACCCGCCTGCGAGCGCAGTACGTTCTCCACGAGCGGACCGCCGAACGCGATCGTCTTGCCCGATCCGGTGCGACCGCGCCCGAGCACGTCGCGCCCCTCCAGGATGGGCGGGATCGTCGCGGCCTGGATGGGGAACGGATGCTCCGCCCCAAGGTCGACGAGGGTGCTCACGATGTTCTGCCCGAGTCCGAGGTCGGCGAAAGTGGTCTTCTCGACCTCACCGGCCTGCACGGCGTCGGCCTGCAGACGCTCGTGGACGACATCCACGTGATCTTCGTGCGCGTGCGTGCGCTGCGGCGCGGGCGACCAGTCGGCCCGGGTGGGTCGTTCCTCGCGGCGCGGTCGGTCGTCGCGGCGCGGGCGGTCGTCGCGGCGCGGGCGGTCATCGGTGCGCGGCCGGTCGTCCGTGCGCTGACGGTCGTCCCGGCGCGGGCGGTCCTCCGTGC
>CAXTES010000097.1:0-11555 GCA_964243215.1 uncultured Microbacterium sp.
GAGAACGGCTGCTCGTGGGGACGCCGGCCCAGCGCGCGGGCGATCGCGTTGCCGATGGCCGGCGCCACCGGGTTGTACGGCGATTCGCTCATCGACTTGGCGCCGAAGGGCCCGAGGGTGTCGCTCGTTTCGGCGAAGTACACCTCGGTGACGGGGATGTCGGCGAACTGCGGCACCCGGTACTGCCGGAACATCGGATTCAGGACGCGGCCCTCCTCGACGTAGACCTCCTCGTACAGGGCGCTGCCGATACCCTGCGCCGCACCCCCCTCGACCTGGCCGCGGCACTGCGCGGGGTTCATGACGAACCCGGCGTCGGCGGCCTGCACCGACTGCAGGATCCGCACCGTGCCGGTCGAGGCATCCACCGCCGCTCGCACCGCGTGGACGTTGAACGACAACGACCGGCGTTCGCCGAACTCCCGTCCCTCGGCCACGAGTCCGAGCTGCGGGTCGGGGGCGGATGCCGCGATCCGGGACAGTCCGATCACTCCGGCCGGGGTGTGCACACCGTCCTCGGCGAGCGTGCAGTCGCCCACCGCAGCACCGGAAAGCGATGCCGCAAGCTCCAGCATCCGCTCTTCCAGTGCGATGCACGCCGCGTGCAGCGCCTTGCCCGCCACGGTGATGCCGGCCGACCCGAACGCGCCGGTGTCGTAGGCGACGGCATCCGTGTCGGCGTGGCGCAGCTCGAGCCGGTCGAGCGGCGCATGCAGGACGGATGCCGCGATCTGGCGCAGGACCGTGGTGGTGCCGTTGCCGAACTCCGCCGTTCCCGCGGCCAGCAGGTATGTGCCGTCGGGCCGCAGCGTCACCGTCGTGTGGGCGATGTGGCCGCGGGGGGCCATGGTCGCGATCATCGCGATCGCCATCCCCTCGCCGACCGCCCAGCCGTCGGGCGCCGCGACGCCGTTGCCGCGGCGGAGCGCGGCCTGGGTGAGATCGAGGCACTGATCCAAGCCGTAGCTGCCCCACACCAGGTCTTCCTCGTAGCGGTCGTTCTCGCTGATCTCGCCCTCGTCGAGAGGATCGCCCTCCCGTACCGCGTTGATGCGGCGCAGATCGAACGGGTCGATGCCGAGCCGCTCGGCCAGCATGTCCATCGCCGACTCGACGCCGAGGATCACCTGACCCAGGCCGTAGCCGCGGAACGCGCCCGACGGCACGTTGTTCGTGTACACCGCCTCCGCGTCGACGCGCTTGGCGGGGCAGCGGTACACGGTGATCGACTCGGCGCAGCCGTGGAACAGCACACCGATCGCGTGGTTGCCGTAGGCGCCGGTGTCGCTGAGCACGTCGACCTTCATCGCGGTCAGCACGCCGTCGGCGGTGGCGCCGAGCGATACCGAGACGCGCATCGGATGCCGCAGCGCCGCGCGCTCGAACTCGTCGGTCCGCGAGAACTCGTAGGCGACCGGACGTCCGGTGCGCAGCACCGCGAGCGCGACGAGGTCTTCGGTGAACATCTCCTGCTTGCCGCCGAACCCCCCGCCGACGCGGCCCGCGAGCACCCGGACGCCGTCGGGCGGCAGGTCGAAAAGGCGCGCGATCTCGTCGCGGGTGAGGAACGGCACCTGCGTGCTGGTGCGGATCACCAGGCGCCCGTCGTCATCGATCCACCCGATCGAGCCGTGGGTCTCCAGCTGCGCGTGCGCGACGCGGGCGGTGCGCCACGTGCCGCTGACGGTGACGTCGCTGGCGGCGAGCGCGTCGTCCACGTCGCCGCCGGCGCTGTCGTGCAGCTCGGCGACGACGTTGCGGGATGCCTCGGCCACCCGGTCCTCGGGCGTTCGGTCGGGGTGGATCAGCGGTGCGCCGGGGCGCCGCGCCTCCTCGGGATCGAAGACGGCGGGCCGCTGTTCGTAAGTGACGCGGAGGCGGCGGCATCCCTCCTCGGCCGCTGCGGCCGTCTCGGCCACGACGGCCGCGACGCGCTGGCCGACGTGCCGCACGACATCGTCGAGCATGCGCGTGTCGTCGGGATCGTCTTCGCGGTGCTCGTGCCGGGCCGTGGAGTATCGGATGCCGGGGACATCGCGGTGCGTGAAGACTGCGACGACGCCCGGCACGGCCTCGGCAGCCGCGGTGTCGATGGCCGTGATCCGCGCGTGCGCGTGCGGAGAGCCGAGCACCCGCAGCACGAGCGCGTTCCCGGGCTCCGCCGTGTCGAATATGAAGGGTTCGAGGCCCTGCACGATCCGCCGCGCCGCCTCCGGACGCACCGATCGGCCGACACCCGCGGCGTCGGGGCGCGGGGCGGTGTCGCGCACCGACCCCAGCACGGCATCGGTGATGGCCTCGCGGATCGGGCGGTACCCGGTGCAGCGGCAGAGGCTCCCCTTCATCCGTTGATCGAGGCGGGGGATGTCATCCGGGGTCAGCGTCGATGCCGTCACGGCCATCCCGGCGGTGCAGAAGCCGCACTGGAACCCGAAGTGCTCCACGAGCGCTTCCTGCACGGGATGCAGCTCGTCACCGGCTGCGAGACCCGCCGCGGTCGTGATGACGGCGCCTTCCGCGCGCATCGCCGGGATGATGCACGAGTGCATCGGCACGCCGTCGACGAGCACGGCGCACGCGCCGCAGTCACCGGCGTCGCATCCTTTCTTCACCTCGGCGTGGCCGTGTTCGCGCAGCAGTGTGCGAAGGCACTGTCCGGGCCGGGGCTCGGCGTCGATCGGCGAGCCGTTGACCTCGAGTCTCACGACAGGTCTCCGAGGATGCGACGGGCGAGTTCGATGCTGACGCCCCGGCGCCAGTCCGCCGACCCGAGCGGATCGGTGTAGTAGCCGGATGCCTCGCCCACGGCGGCCGCGAGAGCCGAGGCATCCGGCAGCCGGCCGAAGCGCAGCACCACGGGCCGCAGCGTTGCCGCGGTGACGGTGAAGACGGCGGAACCGTCGTCGTCCACGCGTCCCGTCACGACCGAGCCGGACCGCCCGAGCTCGGCGAGCGCGATCTTGCGCAGCCGGGCGCGCGAGCCCAGCGCTGCGGCGGGCAGTTCGATCGCACGCAGCACCTCGCCCGGGCCGAGTGCGTTCGAGGCGTTCCCGGTGATCAGCTCGGCGACCGGAATCGAGCGGGTCGCGGCATCCGGACTCCAGATCTCCGCGACCCCGTCCAGTGCCACGGCCAGCGAGATCATCGACCCGGCGGCGAACGACTGGCAGATGTTGCCGCCCACGGTGGCGGTGTACGAGATCTTGAACGAGGCGAGCAGCGCATCCGCGGCGACGGGAATGAGGGATGCCGCGGCCCAGGCCTCGGGCGCCTCGGTGCGCGCCCAGTCGACGAGCCGCGCGATGGTGCAGGTCGCGCCGATCCGCAGACCCGCCTCGGTCACCTCGATGTCGGGCCAGGCCATGGTCGTCAGGTCGACGAAACCGGTCGCATCCGGCTGCGGCTCGCTCATCAGCCAGGTTCCGCCCGCGAGGAACACCTCGCCGGGCTCGAGCGCGAGGTCGGCACGGGTTCTCGCGCGCCGGAAGCTCGTGACGGTGTCGATGTCCATGGCGAATCGCGAGCCTACGCGACACGGATTACCGCCGTGTTGCGTGCTGTGCCTCGGCCGCGGGCGCCGGGTGATTCAGCGCACGCGCAGCGGGAACCGGCCGATCTCGCCGAGCGCGTCGGCCGCGAAGTCCACCCACCCGGCGAACAGGCTCGCGCCCGCCGCGGCGTTCGCGCCCGTCGGGTCGCCGATGACGCCGCTCGGGTCGAAATCGTCGCTGAGCCACCCGAACGCCACGGGTCGCCCGGCGAACCCGACGTGGCGGAAGGCGTCGAGCTCCTCGGGCACAGCGCGGGCGAAGCGCGCCGCGTCCACCAGGTCGGAGCGCAGGTGCATCACCAGGCTCGTCTCGACGAAACCGCCGTGTATGCCCATGCCCAGCTCGTCGGGAAGACCGATGGCGCCGGCCGGCAGTGAGACGTTGGGCGCCGGCACGAGGAACGTGCGCAGGCCGAACCGTCGCCGCAGGTCGCGCAGCGCAACGTTCAGGAGCGCCATGTTGCCGCCGTGCGCGTTGACGAAAACCAGCGTGCGTGCCGGCGTCGCCGTCACGGATCGACCGATGTCGCCGATCGTGCGCAGCATGGTCTCCGGCTCCAGCCACAGCGTCCCCGAAGCCCACGCGTGCTCGTCCGACTTCGTGATCGACAGCGTCGGCAGTTGCCAGACGTCCAGGCCCTCGCCGGCTGCTCGGTCGACGGCGGCGGTTGCGGATGCCTCGCCGATGAGGGCATCCGTCGACAGCGGCAGGTGGGGGCCGTGCCCCTCGATCGCCCCGACCGGCAGTACCAGGATCGAGGTCTCGCGCAGCACGGTGGCCGTGACCGGACTCGGCAGTTCGTGCAGCAGCCTGCTGGGGGTCAACGGGTACCTCGCTTCGCGTCGGCGGGTGACCGGCGGTTCGGCTCAGTCAAGCACGCCCGTCCGGCATCCCCGTCGTGACGGGCGCGGCCGACCGCGTTACAGCCGTTCGGCGAGCTCTCGCGAGGCCGCCGCAACCTGCTCGGCGAGCAGCGGCTCCTCGGCCGTCACCAGCTCGCCGTGCTCGACCACGGTGCGGCCGTTCACGAGGAGCCGCTCCAGCGGCGGCATCGCACCGAGCCCGAGCGCAGCGACCGGGTCGAGGATGCCGGCGTGCTCGACGCCGTCGATGCGCCACACCGCGAGGTCGGCGAGCTTGCCGGCCTCGATCGAGCCGATCTCGGAATCGCGGCCGAGGACGCGCGCCCCACCGATCGTCGCGATGCGCAGTCCGTCGCGCACGCTGAAGGAGTCGCTGCCGGTGCGCAACCGATTCATCAGCACGGCCTGGCGGATCTCCGTTCCCAGCTGCCCCGACTCGTTCGACGCGGCGCCGTCGACACCGAGTCCGACGGGTACGCCGGCGCGCAGCAGATCGCGCACCGGCGCGATGCCCGACGCCAGCCGGGCATTCGACGAGGGGCAGTGCGCGACGCCGGTGCCGGTGCGGGCGTACCGCTCGATCGCCCGCGGGTCGAGGTGAACGCAGTGGGCCATCCACACGTCTTCGCCGAGCCAGCCGACGCTGTCGAGATATTCCGTCGGCGACATACCGAATCGTTCTGCGCAGTACCCGTCCTCCTCGACTGTCTCGGACGCGTGGGTGTGCAGCCGCACGCCCAGGGCGCGGGCGAGGGATGCCGACTCCCGAAGCAGCTCGGTCGTCACCGAGAACGGCGAGCACGGCGCGATCGCCACCCGCACCATCGAGGACGACGACCGGTCGTCGTACCGCTCGACCGCCTCCTGGGATGCCGCGAGCGCGGCATCCGTCGTCTCCACCGCGAAGTCGGGGGGTAGGCCGCCCTGCGACGCGCCGAGATCCATCGAACCGCGGGTCGCGTGCAGCCGCACGCCGATGCGTGATGCAGCCTCGACGATCGCGCCGACGATGTCGCCGGCACCGGCGGGGAAGATGTAGTGGTGGTCGGCGACGGTCGTGCATCCTGACCGGGCGAGCACCGCCATCGCGCCCGCCGCGCCGATGCCCGTCAGCCGCGCGTCGATGCGGGACCACAGCGGGTACAGCGCGGTGAGCCAGTCGAACAGGATCGCGTCCTGCGCGTATCCCCGCGTCAGCCACTGGTAGAGGTGGTGGTGGGTGTTGACGAGACCGGGCGTGACGAGGCATCCGGATGCGTCGACCACCGTCGCGCCGTCGCGCGTTTCGACGGGGGTGTGGCCGTTGCCGACCTCGACGATGAGCTCGCCGTCGATCACGACGTAGCCGTAGTCGTGCTCGGTTCCGAGCGCATCGACGGTGGCGACGTAGCCGTTCTCGATGATCGTGCGAGCCACGGGTCACGGCCTCCGATCGAGGGATCGTCGCGTCACGGGGTCACGAGGTCACGGCGTCACGCGGCGGCGGCGTCACGGCGCGGCGGGCGCCGGCGTCCGGCGAACCGGGGCAGTCCGGCCTCGGTGGATCGGGCCGTCGGTCTCGCGCAGCGACCGGCTCGTTCCGCCGCGCCGGGAGGCGATGATCTCAGCGACGATCGCGACCGCCGTCTCGTCGGGGGACGAGCCGCCGAGGTCGAGGCCGAGGGGGGAGTGGATGCGGGCGAGCTCGTGCTCCGCGACTCCGGCGCCGCGCAGCAGCGCCGCTCGCCGAGCCGCGGTCGAGCGAGCGCCCATCGCGCCGACGAAACCGACGGGCAGACCGAGCGCGACCCGCAGCGCGGGGACGTCTTCGCGTTCGTCGTGCGTCAGCACGCACACCGCCGTCCGCTCGTCGAGCGTCGACGGGTCGAGATTCTGCAGGAGCTCGTTCGGACTCGCGACGATGAGCTCGCGGGCGCCCGGGAATCGCTCCGGGGTCACCAGGAGGGCCCACGCGTCGCACACCGTGACGGCGAATCCGGCGGCCGACGCGACCCGGCACAGGGCTGCAGCGTGCTCGCCAGCGCCGAGGATGAGAAGCCGGGCGGGTGGTGCCTGCGACAGCACGAGGACGTCGGCGCCGTCGTATGCCGCGGTCAGCATGCGGTTGCCCGTCGCGTCTGCGAACCGGTCGTCGTCGAGAATCTGACCGGCGCACGGACCCGTAGTGACGATGCCGACGCTCGCGGCTTCGCCGCCGGCGATGCGCTCGAGCACCGCGAGCGCGGCGGCATCCTCCGGCCCCAACCGGTAGGCGACGACGTCGACGCCACCGCCGCAGGCCAGCGCGGCGGGGAGCGAGCCGTCGTCGCCGAAACCGAATCGGGCGATGCTCGCGCGTCCGGTGTGCAGCGTCTCGAGCCCGAGCAGGACCGCGTCGTTCTCGACGCAGCCGCCCGAGATCGACCCGATGACGCGCATGTCGGCGGTCACCGCGAGCGAGGCGCCGACACCGCGGGGCGCGGAACGGATCACACGGGCGACCGTGACCACGGCGACCGGTGTACCCGCGCGCAGCAACGGCAGGATTTCGGCCGCGAGTTCCAGCATCCCGCCACGCTATCCCGACCGTGTTTCACGCGCGCTACGCTGTCGTGACCATGAGCGGCCCTCGCCTGTGCGGACTCGTGCTCGCGGCCGGGGCGGGGCATCGCTTCGGCGGTCCGAAGGTCCTCGCCCGCAACGCCGACGGCACGCCGTGGGTGGCCGTCGCGGTGCGAATGCTTCGGGATGCCGGATGCGAGCGGGTGCTGGTCGCACTCGGCGCGGGTGCGAGCGAGGCGGCCGGTCTCGTGCCCGAGGGCGCCGAGGTGGTACCCGTCGACGACTGGGTCGAGGGAGTGGCTGCGTCACTGCGCGCGGGCTTGCGCGCAGCCGGCGCCGGCGCGGGCGAGGTCCTCGTGGTCACCCCGGTGGATACGCCGGATGCCCCGCCCCTCGCGGTGGCGCGGCTCGTCGAAGCCGTCGCGAAGCCGCGGTCGACGCTCGTGCAAGCGGTGTACGGCGGGGTGCCGGGGCATCCGGTTCTTCTCGGTCGCGATCACTGGGATGCCCTCGCGGCGAGCGTGTCCGGCGATCGGGGTGCGCGGCCGTACCTCGTCGCGCACGGCGTGGTCGAGGTCGAGTGCGGCGACCTGTGGTCCGGCGCCGACGTGGACACGCCCCAGGCCGGCGCATAACTCCTGCAGAACCGGGCCCGGGGCCCGGATCCGCGTGCCGCGGCCCCGGGTTGCCTGAGTTATGGTCCGGCACCGGTGCCCAGGGCGCGGAGCACCCCTCGGCTCAGCCGCCGAGCACCACGTTCAGCGGCGCCTCGCCCCGCAGCATCCGTTCGATCTGGGTCCGCACCAGGTTCGCGATGCGAGGGCGCATGGCGCTGGATGCCCCGCCCACGTGCGGCGACAGCAGTACGCCCGGCAGCGTCCACAGCTCAGAATCGGGCGGCAGCGGCTCCGGGTCGACGACGTCCAATGCGGCCCGTACCCGCCCGCGCCGCACGTGGTCGACGAGCGCATCGGTGTCGATGAGCGGTCCGCGGCCCACGTTCACCACCAGCGCACCGTCCGGCAGCGCCGACAGTTCGGCGTCGGCGAGGATGTGCCGGGTGTCCTCACCGCCGGGCAGGGTCAGGATGACGATATCCGCCGCGGGAAGCAGCGCGGGCAGCTCCTCGACGGCGTGCACCCGCACACCGTCTTCGTCCCGCGCGGAGTGCGCGACGACGGTCGGCGATACCTCGAATCCCGCCAGCCGCGCAGCCACGGCCTTTCCCACACCGCCGTAACCGAGCAGCAGCACGCGCCGGTCGGCGAGGCTCTCGGCGAACACCGGTACCCACCGCCGCTGGTCCTGGGAGCGGACGAAGTCGGGGATGTGCCGCTGCGCGGCGAGCGTCAGCGCGAGTGCGAGCTCGGATGTCGACGTCTCGTGCACCGAGGCGGCGTTGGCGTACACGCAGCCGGCGGGCAGCACGTCCGAGATCCCCTCGTAGCCGATCGACTGGCTCTGCACGAGTCGCACCCGCACGCCCTCGAGCCGTGGCAGCACCTCGGCGGTGTTCATGTAGGGCGGCACGACGATGTCGATCCGGTCTCGCGGGGCGGCCGCATCCATCGTCCACTCGATCACCTCGACGCCGTCGGGCAGCGGCTCGAGGTCGTCGCGCAGCTGTGCGCTGGGCACCGAAACCACGAGGCTCACGGCACCCACGCTAGCGGGGTCTGACGCCGCGTCAGCGGCGCCGCTACCTCACCTCGCGCTCGCCACGGGTGACGCGCTGTGGGCGGGTTTCACCGCGGCGCGATTCGTCACGCACAACGCGTTCGAGGGCCGGCCGGCGGCGCTGACAGTGATGAATGTGACGCACGAGCTCGTGGTCATGGCGCTGGTCATCGGCGTGTGGCCCCGTCCGGCACTGTCTGATCCTCCGCCGTCTGTCGCCGAACCCACCGGGTGTCGCCGAACCCACCGGTCACCCGCGGTGCACGACCGGTGGGGTCGGCAGGATGCGGTGGGTTGGGCGGGTCTCAATGCAACGCCACCTGGGTCGAGGCTGCAGGCGCTACGCCGCCGCGGCGACCACCGACGCGATCGCCGAGGTGAAGAACCGCAGCCCGTCGACGCCCGACCGCATCGCGGCCGGCGTGTCGGGCCCGAACCCGGGTTCGACCGCGTGCTCGGGATGCGGCATCAGCCCGACCACGTTCCCGCGCGGGTTCGTGAGCCCGGCGATGTCGTCGAGCGACCCGTTCGGGTTCACGCCGATGTACCGGAACGCAACGAGGCCCTCGCCCTCGATGCGTGCGAGAGTCTCGGCCGAGCAGATGTAACCGCCGTCGGCATTCTTGAGCGGGATGACGATCTCCTGGCCGCGCTCGAAGTGCGAGGTCCACGCGGTCGAGGCGTTCTCGACGCGAAGCCGCTGGTCGCGCCTCACGAACTGCTGGTGCGCGTTGCGGATGAGCCCGCCCGGCAGCAGCCGCGCCTCGACGAGCGTCTGGAACCCGTTGCAGATGCCCAGCACCGGCATCCCCGCCGCCGCGGCATCCCGCACCTCGTTCATGATCGGCGACAGCGCGGCGATCGCGCCGGCGCGCAGGTAATCGCCGTAGCTGAAGCCGCCGGGCAGCACGAGCGCGTCGACGCCGTCGAGATCATGGGATCCGTGCCACAGCGCGACCGGATCGGCGCCGGCGATGCGGATCGCGCGCTGCGCGTCACGATCGTCGAGCGAGCCCGGGAAGGTGATGACGCCGATGCGTGTCACTCGACCACCTCGACGCCCACGACGTCTTCGATCACGGAGTTGGACAGGATGTCGTCGGCCACCTGCCGCACCTGCGCGAGCACCGCGTCATCCACGTCACCGTCGATGCTCAACTCGAAGCGCTTGCCGATCCGCACCGCGGTGAAGGTGTCCATCCCCAGCCGCGCCAGCGCGCCGGCGACCGCCTTGCCCTGCGGGTCGAGCAGTTCGGCCTTAGGCATGACGTCGACGACGATGGTGGGCATGGAAAGCTCCGGATGTCACGGGCGAAGGGTCGGTTCGATCCTACGGTGTGACGAAACCGTGACCGATGAGCGCCACCCGGCGCTTGACATCGTGGGAGCGGTCCCATAGCGTTGCCACTCGATCGGTGAGAGCGCTCCCACAGAACCCAGGGCACGCACCGCGTCCGTACGACATCAACCACAAAGGAGTGAACGTGAAATCACGTGCATCGCGTCGGATCGCCGTGGTGGCGGCCGTCGCATCGACCACAGCCCTCGTGCTGGCCGGCTGCGCGGGAGGCGGCGGCGGCTCGGCGTCCAGCGACTCCGACGGCGGCAAGGTCACGCTGACCGTGGCGACCTTCAACGACTTCGGCTACACCGACGAACTGATCGGCGAGTTCGAGAAGGCGAATCCGAACATCACCGTCGTGCACAACAAGGCCGCGACCTCCAACGACGCCCGCGCGAACTACTTCCAGAAGCTCGGCAAGACCGGCCTGGCCGACGTCGAGGCAATCGAGGTCGACTGGCTGCCCGAGGTCATGAAGTACTCCGATCTGCTGGCTCCGGTTCCCGATGACCTGAAGAGCCGCTGGCTCGACTGGAAGGTCAACGCCGCGACCGACCCCGACGGGCGGCTCATCGGTTACGGCACCGACATCGGCCCCGAGGCGATCTGCTACCGCTCCGACCTGCTCGCCGCGGCCGGCATGCCGACCGACCGCGAGGCCGTGGCATCCGCACTGCAGGGCGACTGGTCCAAGTACTTCCAGCTCGGCGACCAGTACGTCGCCGCGACCGGCAAGGCGTGGTTCGACTCGGCCGGCGGTACCTACCAGGGCATGATCAACCAGGTCGATGCGGCATACGAGGATCCGGACTCCGGAGACATCACCGCGACCGACAACGCCGAGGTCAAGAGCATCTTCCAAGAGGTCACCAAGGCCAGCGCCACGCAGTCCGCCCACCTCGGCCAGTGGTCCGACGACTGGTTCGCCGGCCTGTCCAACGGCGCATTCGCCACGATGCTCTGCCCGGGATGGATGCTGGGAGTCATCTCCGGCAACGCCAAGGACGTCACGACCTGGGACGTCGCCAACGTCTTCCCCAACGGCGGCGGCAACTGGGGCGGGTCGTACCTGACGGTGCCCGCCAACGGCCAGCACGTCGAGCAGGCGCAGAAACTCGCCGACTGGCTCACCGACCCGGCGCAGCAGATCAAGGCCTTCGTCAACGCCGGCACGTTCCCCAGCCAGGTGGACGCGCTGAAGGACTCGACGCTGCTGGACTTCACGAACGACTACTTCAACAGCGCCCCGGTCGGCCAGATCTTCACCGACCGCGCCAACGCGGTGACGGTGGCGCCGTTCAAGGGTCAGTACTACTTCCAGATCAACGACGCGATGCAGAAGGCACTGACCCGCGTCGAAGACGGCACGCAGGATGCCGCCGCCTCGTGGGACCAGTGGGTCTCCGAGGTGCAGGCGATCAAGTAGTGTCCCGGATGCCTCGGGCTCGGTCTCGCCGCCGAGCCCGAGGCATCCCGATCCGTCCCCACCATCGAGGAGCGTCGTGACCACGCCCACGACACCGCCCCCCGCGCCGGTGCAGCCGCCGTTCCAGCGAGTAGGCCAGGGTGGACTTGCCCGAG
>CAXTES010000098.1:0-11285 GCA_964243215.1 uncultured Microbacterium sp.
CGAACATCGGCGGCGAGACGGTGTTCGACGCGGTGTATCAGGCCAATCCGCTCGTCAACGCGCTGGCCGTCGGGGTGCTGCGACACGGGGACCTCAAGCTCGCCAACGCGTCCGGCGCCGGCAATCTCGTCGTGCTGTTCGGCGCGCGAACCGGCGGCGACGGAATCGGCGGCGCATCAATCCTCGCCTCCGACACCTTCGACGAGGGCGGCCCCACCAAGCGTCCGGCCGTGCAGGTCGGCGATCCGTTCGCCGAGAAGGTGCTCATCGAGTGCTGCCTCGAGCTGTACCGCGGCGGGCTCGTCGAGGCGATCCAGGATCTCGGCGCCGCGGGCATCTCCTGTGCCACCAGCGAATTGGCCGCGAACGGCGGCAGCGGCATGCGGGTCGACCTCGAGAACGTACTGCCTCGCGATCCCACGCTCACGCCCGAGGAGATCCTCATGAGCGAGAGCCAGGAGCGGATGATGGCGATCGTCGCGCCGGGCAAGCTCGACGGGTTTCTCGCGGTCACCCGCAGGTGGGATGTCGAGACCAGCGTGCTCGGCGAGGTCACCGGCGACGGACGACTGCAGATCTTCTGGCACGGCCAGCGCATCGTGGATGTCGACCCCAGCACCGTCGCCGTGGACGGACCGGTGTACGACCGGCCGGTCGCCTACCCGGCGTGGCTGGATGCGCTGCAGGCGGATGCCGCCGAGGAACTGCCGCGCAGCGACGACCCCGAGGTGCTGCGACGACAGTTCGAGATGCTGCTGTCGAGTGCGAACCTCGCCGACAAGAGCTGGGTGACGAACCAGTACGACTACTACGTCATGGGAAACACCGCGCTGTCGTTCCCCGACGACGCCGGCATGATCCGCGTCGACGAGCACTCCGGCCTCGGGTTCGCGATCGCGACCGACTGCAACGGCCGGTTCTGCCAGCTCGACCCCTACGAGGGCGCGAAGCTGGCGCTCGCCGAGGCGTATCGCAACGTCGCCGTGACCGGCGCGGTGCCCACCGCCGTCACGGACTGCCTCAACTTCGGCAGTCCTGAGAACCCCGAGGTGATGTGGCAGTTCTCGCGCGCGGTCGAGGGACTGAGCGACGGATGCCTCGAGCTCGGCATCCCGGTCACCGGCGGCAACGTGTCGTTCTACAACCAGACTGGCGACGTGCCGATCCACCCCACGCCCGTCGTCGGTGTGCTCGGCATCATCGACGACGTCGCCCGGCGGATCCCGAGCGGATGGCAGGACCCCGGCGAGAACATCTACCTGCTCGGTGCGACCGCGACCGAGCTGGGCGGATCCGCCTGGGCCCAGACGATCCACGCACACCTCGGCGGTCGTCCGCCCGAGGTGGATCTCGCGCGGGAGCGCAAGCTCGCTGAACTGCTGCGCGCGGCATCCGATCAGCCGTTGATCTCGAGCGCGCACGACCTGTCGGCCGGCGGTCTGGCCCAAGCGCTGGCGGAGGGCGTGCTGAGGTTCGGCGTCGGAGCGCGCGTGTGGCTGAACGAGATCGTGGAGCGAGACGGGGTGGATGCCGCATCCGCTCTCTTCTCGGAGTCCACCGGTCGCGTGATCGTGACCGTGCCGCGCGAGGAGGACGTCAAGTTCCGCGGACTGTGCGATGGGCGCGACTACCCGGTGCTGCGCATCGGCGTGACCGACTCCCCCGGTGCCGGCGCGGCGCCGACGCTCGAGGTGCAGGACGTCTTCACGATCGGGGTCGAACAGCTGCGGGCGCTGTCGACCGGCACGCTGCCGGCGGTGTTCGGACCGACCGTGTCGGACCCCTCGGTCTAGGCTGGCGGAATGAGCGACGACGAGTACAGCGCCTTCAGCGAGACGCGGCAACGGCGCATCAAGGTCGTGGCGTGGCTGGTCATCGTGGCGCTCATCCTCGTCGGCGGTGGCGCGACCGTGATCGCGCTGCTCTTCGGCTGACCGGCTCATCTCGGCAACCGCTCAGCGACGGGCCCACCCTGCCGCGGTTAGCATTGCGGAATGGATCCGGTGTTCCATTTCATCGGCGGCTACTGGTGGCTCGTCTTCCCCCTGATGGGAGTGATGGGCGGCATCGGCAGCGCCTGGGAACGCAACGCGCGGCGCCGGCACAAGCGGCGGCTCGAGATCCTGCACGCCAAGAGCGAGTTGCGCGCGGCCCAGGCCGCCGCGCGCGGGAAGGCGCTGTCGGTCGGGTTCGCGTCGCGCCGGTCGCTCGCCGCCGACTCCTTCGACACCGAGAAGACGCAGCTCGAGCGCCTGTTCGCCGCGCAGGATGCCGTGACCAAGCGGTGGCTCGAGTACGAACTGGATGTTGCGAAGCTCATCGCCTATCCGGCGATGAGCGACGGGCGGCAGCCCCTGACGGCGGCGTTCCTGCGCGCGAAGAAGGTCGCCGACGGCCTGCGCCCCGACTCTTCCAAAGCCCATCTCACCGAGACGCAGCTGACCGAGTACCGCAACGCCGTCACCGACTACGAGGTCGCCTTCGACGTCGCCGAGCGCGATGCGCGACGCGTGAAGGACTCGTCGTTCACCGATGTGGAACGCAAGCGCCTCGACACCGCCAAGCAGCTGTTGACGGTCGCCGTCGACGACGCCGCCACTCCCGCCGAGCGGCAGCTGGCGTACAAGCGGGTGCGACAGGAGCTCGACGGGCTCATCTCGCTGTCGGACGGAGCGATCGAGGTGCTCGAGCAGAAGGTCGCTCTGGAACTTCCCCCCACGGCGACCGGCTCGACCCCGCGTCAGACCGAACCGCCTGCTCCGTCCGGTGCCGCCGCGGTGGCGCGCGAACCGAAGACCGGGCAGTGGCCCGTGCCGTCACGCACCCCGTCGACGTCCCCGGGCCGCGTCATCCATCCCAAGCCGCGCTCCTGAGCTCGCGCCGCGCCCCTGAGGTTCAGGAGCTGCCGCGACCGGTCTTGTCCTGGAGGCGATCGATGTGCTCGGATGCCTCCGCCTTGGTGAGGTCGGCGGGGATCTCCTCGCCGGCCTGGCGTGCCAGCGTGTCGAGGTAGCTGCGCTGGGCTCCGGTCATCGGCTCGTCGCCGGTGACCCAGTCGGACGGGTCTTTGATCGCGGAGTCGCCACTCGGCTCCGGTGCGCCGAGGGTCTCTGAGCTGTTGTTCGAATCGGACATGTGTTCGACCCTATCGCGCTCGGTGTCCGCAGGCTCGCCCTTGACAACGTGCGGACCCGCATGCCGCTTCGTCAGCGGCCGTCGGCAACCTCGATGTGGTGGCGGATGACCTCCGCGACCACGAAATTGAACCACTTCTCGGCGAACTCCGGGTCGAGGTCGGCCTGCACGGCCAGCTCCCGCAGGCGTGCGACCTGCTGCTCCTCGCGGGCGGGGTCGGCAGCGGGCATCCCGCGCTCCGCTTTCAGCACCCCCACCTGCTGCGTGCAGCGGAAGCGTTCGGCGAGCAGGAAGATGAGGGCCGCATCGATGTTGTCGATGCTCACCCGCAGCTGCTGCAGCGTGCCGTGCGGGTCCTGGGAATCCGTCATCGCCCCTCCTCGTGGTCCGACGATACCGTGACCGGATGCGACGGCCCGGTCCTAGAGTGTGACCATGAGCGACGCGAGCGCCACTTCGCCACCATCCGCCGCCGCACCCGCGAATCCGCCGAGCAGAACCGACGCTGAGCCGATCCTCGCCCCCGCGCCCGGCACGCCGGTGATCACGCCCAAAGAAGGTCTCGAGGCGCCGCCGTCGCGGATCTTCTGGGGCAACCTCAACCACCCGTTCGCGGTCGGATTCTCGCTGACCCTCGGCGCCCTGGTCGCCATCGTGCTCGGCCTGGCCGTGTCGAACCTGTCGACCGTGATCATCTACGTCGTGTTCGCGCTGTTCGTGTCGCTCGGGCTCGACCCGGTCGTGCGCACGCTCGAACGTCGCGGGGTCAAGCGGCCGTGGGGGATCGTGATCGTGTACAGCGCCTTCGCCATCGTGCTGGTGGGCGTGCTGTCGCTGATCATCCCCACCGTCGTCCGGCAGGTCGCGCAGTTCGTCCGCGACATCCCGTCGATCATCACCGGCTTCCAGCGCTCCGACTTCTACGGCTGGGTGCAGAACACCTTCGGCGACCAGGTCGGAAACCTGCTCAACGAGGTGCAGTCCTTCCTGTCGAACCCCGCGAACATCGCGGCGATCGGCGGCGGAGTGATCAAGGTCGGGGCCACGATCGCGACCACCATCTCGGGCCTGATCATCGTGCTCGTGCTCAGCCTTTACTTCCTCGCCTCGCTGCCGACGATCAAGCAGGCGTTCGTGCGGCTCGTGCCCGCCCGCAATCGCGGCTCGGTCTCCGGCATCACCGACCAGATCACCGACTCCATCGGCGGGTACCTGATGGGGATGGTGGTGCTGGCCTTCTGCAACGCCGTGCTCGCGTTCTTCCTCTACCTGTTCCTCGGCCTGCCGTTCCCGGCGCTGATGGGCGTCGTCGCGTTCTGCATCACCCTCATACCGCTGGTCGGCTCGGTGCTGTTCTGGATCGTGGCGACCACGCTCGCCCTGTTCACGAATCCGGTGTCGGCGCTGATCTTCTCGCTGGTCTACCTCTTCTACATGCAGATCGAGGCCTACATCCTGACGCCGCGGGTGATGAACCGGGCCATCTCGGTGCCGGGCTCGCTCGTGGTGATCGGCGCGCTGGTGGGCGGCACGCTGCTGGGCCTGCTCGGCGCCCTCGTCGCGATCCCGGTGACCGCGTCGATCCTGCTCATCATCAAGCAGGTGATCATCCCTCGGCAGGATGCCAAGACCTGACCGGTCAGCCCGACGCGGCCGCGGGGTGAGCGGCCAGGAATGACCGGTAGTCCGCGTCCGCGAGCGCCGCGTAGGCCGTCGCCCACTCGAGGATCGCGTCGCCGAGGAGCCTGCCGTTGCCGATGTATCCCGCGACCGTCACGGCGGCGGGCGACTGGCCGTGCGCTCGGGCCAGCGTCGCCGCGCAGACGATCGCGTACTGCACGAAGGGTGCGTCGTCGAGGACCTCGGTGTCGACGCCGCCCTTCATGTCGCGGAACTGCCGCACGTAGTAGTCGCCGTCCAGGCCCCGCAGATGACCGAGCATCGGATCCGACAGCGCCTGCAGCGTCCGCTGCATCGCCACCACCCGCGCCCCCTCGCCGTCTTCGGCGATCACGTCCTCGAGCAGCCGGGGCTGCGGCATCCCGCCGTACTGTTCCAGCACACTGCGGTTCGCCTGCTTGACCTGCAGCAGCAGGGCGTTGCGGTCACCGTCCTCGAACACGATCACGTAGCAGCGGGTGCCCACGCTGCCCACCCCGACGACGCGCCGCGCGATGTCTGCGGGGACGAAGTGGCTCAGCAGCGTGCGGATGTCGACGCTCGCGTGCTCCTCGTAGTCGGCGATGGCGTCGGCGATCAGTCCCTCGATCTGCGGCAGCCCGTGCGACATCGTCGGCGGCTCCTCGATGAAACGCAGCCGGCCGTCGGCGCCGCGCTGCGTCAGCTTCCTCGCCGCGCGCTCACCGGTGCGCCGCTGCGCATCCCGCATCGCCTCGGTGAACGCCGCACGCGACTCGGCATCCATCCTCGCGATGGCCCGCACCGGATCGAAGTGCTCGTAGTAGCGCTCGAGCGGACCGCGCGCGACCAGCCGGGAAAGCACGCGGGCATAGGTGCGCACCGCGCGCACGGCTGCGTCCCGGATCACCGCATCGTCGCGCGACGACGTCCGTCCGGAGATCAGGATGCTCGTCACCAGACGCTTGACGTCCCACTCCCACGGCGCCCAGGCGGCCTCGTCGAAGTCGTTGATGTCGAACAGCAGCGTGCGCATCGGCGACGCGTACAGGCCGAAGTTGGCCACGTGCGCATCGCCGCACGACGGGATCAGGATGCCCGAGTGCGGCAACCGGCCGAGATCGGCGGCCTGGATCGCGGCACTGCCGCGGTAGAAGGCGAACGGGCTCGCGCGCATGCGCTCGACGCGGACCGGGATCAGATCCGCCACTCGGGTGGCGTTCTGCTCGTCGAGGACGCCCAGTGGGTCGCGATCGCCGGTGTCCAGTCGCGCCAGCGCGGTACGCGGCACCGTCTTGCGTAGCGCTCGGCCGGCCCTGAGCCCCTCCCGCAGGCTCGGCGGCCGTCGCCACGTCGCGGCGATGAGATCGGGGGATGCCGCCATGTCGACGAGTCTGCTCTCACTCGCGGATCGGCAGAAGGCACGCGGGCGTCGGAACCGCAGCGCGATGACGCACGCGGCCCGGCACGCCGCTGCGCGTGTCGAGCGTGAGCGAAGCAATCTCGTCCGACCGCTGGCCGACGACCAGCAGCGTGTCGCGCACCACGACGTGATGCCGGGGCCAGTGAACGCCGGCCTCGACGAGGGCGACCGGCTCGACCGTGGATCCGTCGCCGCGCACCCGCAGCGTCGCGATCGTGTCGCTGCCGCGTACTCCCGCGTAGAGGAAGTCGCCGTCGCGCGACGGGCACAGCTGAGCGGCGGTGTCGGTGGGAAGCACGCCGGACCCCAGCGCGGTCGCGCCCACGATGCGCCACGAGCCGGCGGGATCCGGTGCCAGCACGAACACCTCGTGCGACAGTTCGGTCAGCACATACAGGTGCCCGCTGGGATGCCACACCATGTGACGGGGACCGCTGCCGCGCGGCAGGACGACCTGCTGCCGCGCGGTCAGCCCGCGCGGTCCGGTGCGCCAGAACCGCGCGAGATCGAACCCCATGTCGGTCGTGACCACGACGTCGCCGGGGAGGAACACCGCCTGATGGGCGCGCGAGACGCGGGATGCCGCCGCGTCATCTTCGATGCCCGGAGCCTCCACCTCGGGGGTTCCCTCGGCGTGCTCGACGTCGGGTACGAGGTGGGCGAACTGCTCACCGGCCGCCTCGCGCAGCGCCCGCGCGGCCGCGACGAGATCGAGATCGGCCGGCACCTCGGAACCGCCCTCGCCGTAGGGATCGGTCGCGAGCGGCGCCGTGACCGGCGCGGCCGGGCGGCCCGCGGCATCCACCGCCATCCGCACCACGTGACCGTCGCCCCAGCACGACGCCACGAGCGACCGGCCGTCCGGCGCCACCGCGACGTGACACACGGTCTCGCCGGCGAGCACCGGGTCGCCGAGCGGATCGAGGGATGCCTCGCCGGTGCGCCGGAACGCCTGCACCGTGCCGTCGCCCTCCAGGGCCGCGTAGACGACGTCCAGCGACGGATGCGATGTCAGCCACGTCGGCGATCCGCCGGAGGTCACGGCATCCCCCCGGTAACCCAGCGCGCCGCCGGCGAACGGTTCGTCGGGAGCACCGGCGACCAGGACGCCCACGCCCGTGGCCGAGCCGCCCATCTCGGCGGTGTATCCGCCGACGAGGAACCGCATCAGTCGATCAGGTCGTGCCGGACGATGACGGCGTCGCGGGCGGCGCCCACGCCGATCACCGAGATGCGGGTGCCGCTCATCTCCTCGAGCGCGAGCACGTAGTCGCGTGCTTCGGGGGGCAGCTCGCCGAACGTGCGCGCCGCCGAGATGTCGTCGTGCCACCCGGGGAAGCTCGTCAGCACCGGCGCGGCGTGGTGGAAGTCGGACTGGTTGACCGGCACCTCGTCGAACCGGCGCCCTTCGACGTCGTACGCGACGCACACCGGCACCTCGTCGAGGCCGGTGAGGATGTCGAGTTTGGTCAGCACCAGGTCGGTGATGCCGTTGATGCGCGTCGCGTATCGGGTGATGGGCGCGTCGTACCATCCCACCCGGCGCGGACGGCCGGTGGTGGTGCCGAACTCGAAGCCGCGCGAGCGGAGCCACTCGCCCTGCTCGTCGAACAGCTCGGTCGGAAAGGGTCCGGACCCGACCCGGGTGGTGTAGGCCTTCACGATGCCGACGATGCGGTCGAGGCGGTTCGGACCCACCCCGGATCCGATCGCGGCGCCGCCCGCCGTGGCCGACGACGAGGTGACGAACGGGTAGGTGCCGTGGTCGACGTCGAGCATCGTGGCCTGGCCGCCCTCGAAGACCACGACGTCACCGGCATCCAACGCCTCGTTCAGCAGCAGACCGGTGTCGCACACCATCGGACGCAGCGCCGCGACGTACGACAGCAGGTCCTCGACGACCTCGTCGACGGTGATCGCCCGCCGGTTGTAGACCTTCAGCAGCAGGTGGTTCTTCTGTTCGAGTGCGCCGTCGACCTTCTGGCGGAGGATGTTCTCGTCGAACAGATCCTGCGTGCGGATGCCGACACGATTGATCTTGTCGGCGTAGGCGGGCCCGATCCCGCGGCCGGTCGTGCCGATCTGGCGCTTGCCGAGGAATCGCTCGGTCACCCGGTCGAGGGTCCGGTGGTACTGCGTGATGATGTGCGCGTTCGCGCTGATGCGCAGCCGCGAGATGTCGACACCCCGCGCGGTGAGCGCCTCGAGCTCGGCGAAGAGCACCTCCAGGTCGATCACCACCCCGTTTCCGATCACGGGGGTGACACCGGGCGAGAGGATGCCGGAAGGCAGCAGATGCAGGGCGTACTTCTCGTCGCCGATCACGACGGTGTGCCCGGCGTTGTTGCCGCCGTTGAACTTCACGACCCAGTCGGTGCGATCCCCCAGCAGGTCGGTCGCTTTGCCCTTGCCCTCGTCGCCCCACTGGACTCCGACGATCACGATGCCTGGCACGGGGCCTCCCCGGGGTGTCCGACGGTACACCCCATCCTATCGAGCGGGCCCCTGCCGCCCGGCACCGGCAGCGGCCGTGGCATCCTCGCGATATATCGGTATATTCATCTCTGTACGCTGGGAGGCTCTGGGATGCCGGTACCCGACTCGCCGTCGCCCATTCAATCCGACGGCAAACTTCTGAGTGAGGCGGTCTTCGATCGCATCGGGGCGGCCATCGTCGACGGGACGATCAGAGGGGGCGAGGTGCTGCGGGATTCGGACCTGCAGCGCTGGCTCGGAGTATCGCGCACGCCCATCCGCGAGGCGCTGTCGCGGCTGTCATTGCTGGGCCTGGTGGAGACCGCGCCGAGCCGGTACACGAGGGTCACGTCCGTCGACGACGAGGCCGTTCGCGACACCCTGATGTTCACCGGCTTCATGGCGGGGCTGGCCGTGCGCATGGCGGTGCCCGGCCTCACGGACGAGCAGGTCGACGAGGCCGCGACCATCATGGACGCGATCATCGACGCGAACGACCGCGACGACCCCGCCGAGCTGTACGCATCCGCCCGATCACTCGTCCGCTTCATGGCGGCGCACAGCGGCAACCGCATCTTCAACGCCGTGATGCGAGAGACCGGGCTGCTGACCGAGCGCAACCTGCGCGCCGAGCGCCCGCTCATCGGCGATCGCGACGAGCGTGCCGAGTGGTACCGGAAGCTGCGGGAGGCGATCGTGGAGCGCGACGGCGACTACGCCGAGTTCGCCTTCCGCCGGCAGCACCACCTGACCGAGACGACCATGGTGCTGCACGACAGCCGCGAGGGCCACCGCCGGATAGGGTGATCGGGTGCTGAGATCGCGTCGGTGGGCGCTGGTGTGGACGATCCTGCGCGCGGCGATGGTCGTCCTGATCGGCGCGGCGATCGTCGCGCAGGCGGTCAGAACCATCGGTGGCGCGCTCGACGGCGGCCGCGACGTCGCGACGACCACCGTGAACTTCTTCAGCTTCTTCACCGTCCTGTCCAACGTCGGCTCGGTCGTCGTGCTGACGTGGGCGGTGGTGTGGTATCTCGCCAATCGCGCGGACGCCTCCTCGGAACCGCGCCCGCTCGCCATCGCACTGGCATCCGTCTCCAGCTACATGATCGTGACCGGCATCGTCTACAACGTGCTGTTGCGGGGGATCGCGCTGCCGCAGGGAGCGACGGTGCCGTGGTCCAACGAGGTGCTGCACGTCGCGGGCCCGCTCTTCCTGCTCGCCGACGTGTTCCTCGCTCCGCATCGGCGGTCGCTGCCGTGGCGCGCGGTCGGCGAGATCATCGTCTTCCCCATCGTGTGGGTCGTCTACACGCTCGTGCGCGGACCACTCACCGTCAATCCTGTGACCGGCGATCCCTGGTGGTACCCGTACCCGTTCCTGGACCCGAACTACCCCGGCGGATACCTTCGCGTCGCGGCCTACGTCGCCGGGATCTCGGTCGCGATCGGGCTGGTCGCCGCGTTCGTGGTGTGGCTGAGCCGGCGTCGCGGATCGGTTCCGAATGAGGCCACGGCCGTCACGCCCGCCGCCTCCGCCGGCTGATCAGCAGCGCCAGCGCACCGCCGCCGAGGAGGACCAGGGCGGATGCCCCGATGATGACGGACGCGCGCAGGTCGCCGCCGGTGGCAGGCAACGGCGGGTCGAATCGGTTGTCGATCGAAATGGATGCCGCGGCCCCGGCGGCCACGGTCACCAGCGCCCGTTGCGGGTCGGCCGGATCGGCGGGGGTGAAGGTCACGCCGTCGGCACCCCCGGCATCCGTCTCGGCGATCTCGCACTCGGCACCGACCGGCAACTCGCCGTAGGTCACCGGCTGCGCCGTCGTCAACGTCCGGGTTGCACCGTCGGGGATGTCGATCGGCGAGCCGTTCCACCGGCACCTGGCCGTGACGCCGAAGGAGTCGCCGGCGTGCGACGAGCTGCCACCGCCGGACAGCGTCTTGGCGATCACGAGGGAGCCGACGTCGAAGGTGTTGGTCACCGACACCGGGGTGTCGGACTCGTCGACGGGAATGACGGTCAACGGGTTCCCGTTCGCGTCGGTGATCGTCGTGGACGTCGCGCCACCGGCCTTCGTCTCGGTGAGGGTGCACGCCAGCCCGACCAGCAGCGGCTCGTAGGTCGTCGAGTAGCCGTTGTCCGCGCTGAGCGTGCGCGCCGCCCCGCCCGGGATGTCGACGGTGACGCCGTCGGACCGCACGCAGTCCAGCGTCACCTCGAACGGCCCGGCGCCCCACCTGTCCGCTCCCGCGCCGTCGATCGTCTTGGTGACGGTGATCGAGCCGGCCAGGAACGTGTTCGTGGTGGTCACCGACACCGTCGCGTCGGCTGCGATCACGACCGTTTCGGGATCGATCACGGTCGAGTTGGCGCCCGCCGCATCCGTCTCGGTGACCGTGCACGTGGCATCCGCGGCGATGTTGCGGATCGTGGCGGTCAGCGGGTCGTCGCCGCCGAGCACGACATCGCCGTCCCAGACCGTGTTCCCCCGCAGCGTGCACGCGACGTGCAGCGTGAACGGACCCGCGCCGGAGCCGTGGCCGGCCGGTCCGTCCACGACCTGGGCCATCGCGAGATCTCCGGCGCCGGAGAAGGGCGTTGATGTGGAGG
>CAXTES010000099.1:0-11182 GCA_964243215.1 uncultured Microbacterium sp.
TGCAGTCCCTCGAGCTGGCGTTCCTGGTGGCCGAGGAGCTCGAGAAGCGCTAGCGAAGTTTCGCGGGCCGGGTCAGGCCGGTGGGCAGAGGTTACCCGGCCGCGCGGACCTGGATCTTCGTGCCCGGCAGTTGCAGGGATCCGGCCGCGGGGTCGGTGCTGGTGGCGGTGAACAGCCCCCACACCAGCTCGGGAACGTTGGTGGTGGGCTCGAAACCCGCCTTCGTCAGGATGTCGATCGCCTGGCCGACCGACCGGCCCGAGACGTCGGGCACCGCGATGGGCTGCGGACCCTTCGAGACGACCAGCGTGACCGTCTCGCCGGGCTTCCAGTCGCCGCCGCCGTCGCGTGCGGCGATGCCGATCACCTTATCTTTCGCGACGCTGCCGCTGTAGTCCTGGTCGACGTCGTCGGCGACGAGGAGTTGTGCCTTATCGAGGATGCTCCGGGCACTGCCCTCGCTCTCGCCCGTGACATCGGGCACCGGCCCGAGCGAGACCGACAGCACCGCGCTGTCACCTTCGTGAAGGCTGCATCCGTTCGTGCAGTCGAACGCGTCGCCGCCGCCGCGGGGGGTGATGGATGCCGCGATCACGGTGTTCGGGGACGCGTCGGTGAACGACGGCGCATCGTCGCCCACCTGCACGCCGGCGGCGGTCAGCTGGTTCCGCGCCTGGTCGACCGCCACACCCGCGAGTGCGGCGATGTCGTGCGGCTGCGGACCCTGCGACATCACGACCGTGACGGTGGAGTCCTTGGCGACGCGCACGCCGGTCGCCGGATCCGTGCGGATCGCGGCGCCGGCGGCGACGCCGAGACTGAACTCCTGGGTCTGAGTGACCTTCAGGGTCTGGTCGGCGAGGAGCTGCTGCGCCTCGTCGAACGTCCTGCCAGAGACATCGGGAACCGGCACCATCGAGCCCGGGCCGGAGCCGAACCACCACCCGGTGCCCGCCGCGAGGGCGGCCAGCAGCAGCACGAGCGCGAACAACCAGCCGCCGGATGCCGCTCTGCGCTGGGTGCGCCTGCGCAGCCGCGTGGCGTTGTCGACGTCACCGACCGTCGCCGTCGGCGCGGTGCCGGTCGAGGGCAGGACGGCGGTGAGCTCGTTCGAGTCCGAGCGGTCGATCGCGCCGGTGCTCACCGCGAGGGTCCGCGCCACCTGCGGCGCGATGCCGAGGTCTCGTTCCACGTCGCGCAGGCGCGTGAGCAGCTCGTTCGCGTCGCGGGGGCGATCGTCCGGCGCGCGTTCGGTCGCCCACAGCACGATCTCGTCGAGCTGCTCCGGGACCGCGGGGTTCTTCACGCTGGGCCGCGGCACCGAGTCGGTGGCGTGCTGGAAAGCGATCTGCATCGGCTGCTCGCCCTTGTAGGGCTGCTCTCCGGTGAGCATCTCGTACAGCACGATGCCGAGGGAGTAGATGTCGCTGCGGGCATCGGCGGTCCCGCGGGTGACCAACTCCGGCGCGAGGTAGGCGATCGTGCCGAGCAGCATCTGACCGGTCGCGGTATTGGCGGTGGTCGCCCGGGCCAGCCCGAAGTCGCCGATCTTGATGCGGCCGTCCTCGGCCAGCAGGATGTTCTCGGGTTTGACGTCGCGGTGCACGATCCCGGACCGGTGAGCCGCTGCGAGCCCCGACACCACGGCATCCATGATGGTGACCGCCTGGGGCACGGTGAGGCGTCGCTGCTCGCGCAGCAGGTCGCGCAGGGTGATGCCGGGCAGGTACTCCATGACCAGGTAGGCCATGTCGTCGTCCTGGCCCTGGTCGAAGACATTCACCACGTGGGGGTCGGCGAGCCGGGCGGCCGCCCGCGCCTCCTGGATGAAGCGGCTCTGGAACACGGCGTCGTCGCTGAGGTGACCGTGCATGACCTTGAGCGCGACGCGGCGCTCCAGGCGCAGGTCGGTGGCTACGTAGACGGTCGCCATGCCGCCGCGCGCGATCCGCGCACGCACCCGGTACCGACCGTCGACGAGACGGCCGATCAGCGGGTCGACATGCTGGCTCGTGCTCACTGCTCAGAGTCTACGGACGGCTTACGGCGAGGCAGGGGAGCGCCTCGCCTCGCGGCGATCCCTCGGTCAGCCCAGGGTCGCGAGCCAGGTGTAGGCGGATGCCTCCCACGTGGCGTAGCGGTCGGGATACGCCGACACCTGCACCGCCTGCGCCGCCTCTCCGAATCCCATCGAGTCCCACCCGGCGATGTCCAGCAGGCCGCGAGTGCGGGAGCCGTTCGGATCGCTCGCGCCGCCGAAGAATGCCCGGGCGGCCCGCTCGGGGTCCGAGACCTCGGCGGCCGTGCCCCACCCGGTGCTGGGCCGCTGTTGGAAGAGTCCGATCGAGTCGTCCGGCCCGGAGCCGAGGTTGCGCAGCGACGACTCCTGCATCGCAGCCGCGAGGGCGATCGCGATGCCCTGATCCGGCACGCCCAGCGACCGTCCGACGCGGACGATGGTCTGTGCGTTCGCGGTCTGCTCGGCATCCAGCGCCGACGACGCAGCGCTGACCGGCGCGGGGGATGCCGGCACCGCACCGGCCGCCGGGATGACTACGGTCTGGCCGGGGTAGATGATCGCCGAGCGGTTCATGCCGTTGGCGGTCAGCACAGCGGCGGTCGACACGCCGTGGCGTTCGGCGATCCCGCTCAGGGTGTCGCCGGACACGACGACGTAGGAGCCGGCGGCGGATGCCGGTGCCGCTGCGGCGTCTGGTGCCGAAACCGGCGCGGCAGGGGCCGCGGTCGCGCCACCGGACGGGATCACGACGGTCTGTCCGGGATAGATGATCGACGAGGGGCCGAGGCCGTTGGCGGCCAGCAGCGCCCCCAGCGCCACGCCGTGGCGTCGCGCGATCGCGCTCATGGTGTCGCCCGCAACGACGGTGTAGGACCCCGACGACGGCGCCGAAGGGGCGTCGGCGGCGGGCGCGGGGGACGTCTGGACGGTTGTGAGGCGCAGCACCTGGCCGGGCTGGATGATCGAGGACCAGGTCAGGCCGTTGCGCGCCAGCAGGTCGGCGGTGCGCAGCCCGAGCCGGCCGGCGATGGCGCTGACCGTGTCGCCGGGCTGGACCGTATAGGTGTCGGCATCCGTCTCGGCGGGCACATTCCGGAACGCGGGCTGCACGGCGTCCGCGGAGGTGTCCGCCACAGCCTGTGCCGGCGCGGCGAACATCGACAGCGCCAGCGCCGCCGGCACCGAAGCGGCCACGACGCGGGTGCAGCCGATGATGTGTCGTCGCAAGAGATTCCCCCCTCTGTCGAACCCGAACACCGTGACACGGAAGTAAATGCGTGTCAACTCGTGTGAAAGAAGTGAATTCACAGAATCGCTCGTGCCGCACCCGGGTTCAAGGCAGCGTGCCGGAGTGAGATAGTGGCTGCGTGACCGGAGATCCGTCCACCCGCATCGACACCGAGTGGCTCACCATCCCCGACCTCGCGGACGCGCTGTCCGAGTCGCCGGGCCGGGTGCGCCGGCTGCTCGACGACCGTCACCTGATCGGATCCCGCCGAGAGGGCGCGCTGAAGGTGCCCGCCGCATTCGTCGTCGACGGCCGTCCGCTGGCGTCACTGCGGGGCACGGTCATCGTGCTGCAGGACGCCGGATTCAGCGATGACGAAGCGATCGACTGGCTGCTGACCGCCGACGAGTCCATCGGGATGCCGCCGCTCGAGGCGCTGCGCGCCGGACGTAAGGCCGAGGTGCGACGGGTGGCTCAGGCGCTCGCCTGAGATCAGGCTGTCCGCCGGGTCGCCGCGCGCGCGAGGTCGCGCAGCTCGCCGGCGGCCGCGGCACCGAGCGGTGCGCCGGCGAGGGCGCGGTCGGCCTCCCGGGCGTACGTCGTGATGAGCGCCTCGACGCGCTCGAGCGCACCCGTGTCGATGATCGTCCGTTGCAGGGACGCGATCTGCCCCTCGTCGAGGTCGGGATCGCCGATCAGCTCGTCCACGACGCGACGCGCGCCGGAGCCCAGCGCCTCGCGCGCATAGGCGATCAGCACCGTTCGCTTGCCCTCGCGCAGGTCGTCGCCGGACGGTTTGCCGGTCACGGTGGTGTCGCCGAACACGCCGAGGACGTCGTCGCGCAATTGGAACGCCATACCGATCGGATGCCCGAAGTCCGCCAGCGCCGCGCGCTGCTCGGGCCCCGCGCCGGCCAGGTCGGCGCCGATCATGAGGGGCTGCTGCACGCTGTACCGGGCGGACTTGAGAGATGCCACCCGCAGCGCTCGACCCGCGTGACGGTCGTCCGGCTCAGCGCGGAATGCCGACTCCTCGGCGATGTCGAGGAATTGGCCGATCGTGACGTCGCGGCGCATCTGCGCATAGTCGGCTCGGGCACGTGACGCCCGGGGGTCGTCGACGACGGTCAGGCCGTCTTCGAACAGGTCGTCGCTCCATGCCACGAGCAGGTCGCCGAGCAGGATCGCCGCCGCGCGGCCGAACGCCGCGGCATCCCCGACCCAGCCGGCGGATTCATGCCTCGCCTGCAGCGCCCGGTGGGCGGCGGGCGCCCCGCGACGGGTATCGGAATTGTCGATGACGTCGTCGTGGACGAGGGCCGCCGCGTGGAACACCTCCAGCGCCGCAGCCGCCGTCGTGACCTCGTCCGGTACGGCCAGGGATCGCCCCGGTGCCTCGGCTGCGGCCCGCCATCCGGCGATGCAGAACCGGGCGCGCAGCCGCTTGCCGCCGTCCACCGCAGCGGCACCGGCATCCACCAGCACCCCGGCTTCGGGCCCCATCTCGGCCGTTGCCCGACGCTGCGCAGCGATGAAGGTGACGAGTCGCTGGGAAACCGCCGCGATCGGGTCCGGAGTCGTCGACACGGGCCTAGCCTAGTAATCGGCGGCACGCGTAGAATCGTCGCCACCAGCACTTCCCCAGGGGGTTCGATGCCACTCTCCGAACAGGAGCAGCGCCTGCTCGATGAGATGGAACGCCATCTCATGCACAACGACGCCGACGTCGTGACGGCATCCCGCAACGGCCGTTCGCTGAGCTACCGCAACATCGTGTACGGCACGATCCTGCTGCTCGCCGGTCTCGGCTGCCTCGTCGTGGGTGTTTCGACGCAGCTCATCATCGTCGGCGTGCTCGGTTTCGTGGTCATGCTGGGCGGCGTCGTCCCGGCGGTGGCTCCGGCACGCGGTGCTGTCCGTGCAACCGCGGATGCATCGGCCAAACCCATCAGAAATCGCCCGTCATCGTCGTTCATGGATCGCATGAACGACAGGTGGGACCGCCGGCGCGAAGGGCGCTGACCAGAACCACCCACTCGAACACCGGCTCTCGGGCCGGTGTTTTTTTGTGCGCACAGTGATGTCGGTGGTTCGTGCTTATAGCGAAGTGGAGGACAGTGGAGTAAAGTGGCGTTCAGTTCGCGGGGCCGGTGCGAAAGGGGTGGATGCCGATGCTGCTGGGCACGCACACCCCCAAGCTCGACGACAAGGGCCGGGTCATCCTCCCCGCGAAGTTCCGTGACGACCTGGGCTCCGGCGTCGTCGTCACGCGCGGCCAGGAACGCTGCCTCTACGTGTTCAGCACCGACGAGTTCGACAGGATCTACGAGCGGATCCGCGAAGCGCCGCTGACCAACAAGCAGTCGCGCGACTTCCAGCGCATGTTCCTGTCCGGCGCCGGCGCCGACAAGCCCGACGGACAGAACCGCATCACGATCCCGCCCCACCTGCGCACCTACGCCGCACTGGACCGCGACCTGGTCGTCACGGGCGTCGGTGCCCACGCCGAGATCTGGGACGCCGAGGCGTGGAACGCCTACGCGGCCGGCAACGAAGACGCCTACTCCGAGATGGAGCAGGAGGTGATTCCGGGCCTGTTCTGAGCCTGCGCCCCGACTCCCAGCCGCTGCAGCCCTGACGCCACTTCCCCGGTGCCAGGTCGGAGCGGATGGGGATCAGGGCGCAGGGTCCGGATCCCGCATCCGATGAGCTTCCGCGACATCCACACCCCCGTCCTGCTCGAGCGCTGCGTCGAGCTGCTGGCGCCGGCGCTGCAGCGCGACGGCGCGGTGCTCGTGGACGCGACGCTGGGGATGGGCGGTCACGCCGAGGCGTTCCTCGAGCGCTTCGGGCGACTGCGGCTGGTGGGCCTGGACCGCGACCGCGATGCACTGGGCATCGCACGGGAGCGGCTCGAGCGCTTCGCCGACCGCGTGACGCTGGTGCACACCGTGTACGACGGGATCGCCGACGCGGTCGCGTCGGCCGGATACCGCGCGGCGGACGGCATCCTGTTCGACCTCGGCGTGTCGTCGCTGCAGCTCGATGTCGCCGACCGCGGCTTCGCCTACGCCCGCGACGCGCCGCTGGACATGCGCATGGACCAGGACGCCGGCGTCACCGCGGCTGACGTGCTGGCCGGTTACAGCGAGGGGCAGCTACGGCGGATCTTCGAGCGCTACGGCGAGGAGAAGCTCGCCGGACGCTACGCGCGCGCGATCGTGGCGGCCCGCGCCGAGGCGCCGATCGAACGATCCGCCCGGCTCGTGCAGGTGCTGCAGGATGCCACCCCGGCCGCCGTGCAGCGGACGGGGCATCCGGCCAAACGCGTCTTCCAAGCGCTGCGCATCGAAGTCAACGGCGAACTGGCCGCGCTGGAGCGAGCGGTCCCCGCTGCCTTGGACCTGCTGCCGGTCGGCGGTCGCATCGTCGTGCTGTCGTACCAGTCGCTCGAAGACCGGATCGTCAAGCGGATGCTGGCGGATGCCGCGGCGTCGACCGCACCCGCGGGGCTGCCCGTCGAACTCGCCGAGCATGCCCCTCGGTTCCGTCTGCTCGTCAAAGGCGCCGAGCTCGCGTCGGATGCCGAACGCGCCGAGAACCCACGAGCGACCCCGGTGCGGCTGCGAGCGGCGGAGCGACTGCGGGAGGCGGCATGAGCACCGCCCTGGAGAACGCCGTCGACACCGCGATCGCGCCGGTGCGGCGGTTCGTGCCGCGTCGGCTGCGCGCCGTCGAGAACGGCGCTCGCCGTCGGCCGCGGCGCCTGTACGGCATCCTGGCCGTAGCGGCGGCCCTCACGATCGCCGGAGTGCAGATGGGCCTGTCCATCCTCACCACTCAGACCTCGTACCAGCTGTCCACCCTGAGCCAGCAGCAGCGGCAGCTGACCTGGCAGAAGCAGATCCTCGACGACCAGATCGCCGGCCTCAGCTCACCGCAGTATCTCGCCGCCAACGCGACCGCACTCGGGATGGTCATCGGCGAACCGCCGAGCTACCTGCGACTCAGCGACGGTGCGCTGCTGGGCACCGGCGAGGCCTCGTACGGCGAATCGTCGGTCGACGCCCTGGGGCGAGCGTCGGTGCCGAACAATCTGATCGGCACGACTCCGCTGGTGACCGCACCGGACTCGACCCTCGACATCCCGACGCCCGCCCCCACTCCCACCGCGACCGACCCGAACGCCCCCGTCGACCCGAACGCCGTCCAGCCCGATCCGGCGACACCCCCGCCGTTGACCGAGGGCCTTCCGAGCCCGAGTACACACTGAACAGATGACGACCCGCTCCACGCGCAGCCCCCGCCGCCGCACGGTCGTGGCCTTGGCCGTCGTGCTCGCGGTCCTGGCGGGCTTCGTGGTGCGGCTGGTCGACATCCAGGTGGTCAACGCCGACGCCCACATCAAGGACTCCGTCGCGATGGGGCTCGGCCAGACGCAAGCGCTGTACGGCACGCGGGGGTCGATCGTCGACGAGAACGGGGTCGCCCTGGCCAGCAGCATCCTGCTTTACGACTGCCAGCTCGACCCGCTGAACGTCGGACCGCTGGATCGGATCGATTCCTCCGGGACGAAGACCACGGTCAGCTGGCCGGACCTCGCGGCCCAGATCAGCACGATCACCGGACAGCCCGCCGCCGAGGTGCAGTCCATCGTCGCCGACGCGCTGACCCGCGACCCGAAGTCGCGCTACGCGCTGCTCAAAGCCGGGCTGTCCACCGAGCAGTACCGCTCGCTCATGGAACTCGGCGCCGGTTTCATCGCGTGCGTTCCGCGATCGTCGCGCACCTACCCGAACGGCGCCGTCGCGGGCAATCTGATCGGGTTCTTCGGCACCGACGGCGATCCGCTGGCGGGACTGGAACTGAGCTCGGATGCCTGCATGCAGGCCAAAAACGGCTCGCTGTCGTTCGAGCGGGGCAAAGACGGCGTGATCATCCCCGGTACCGAGACCGAGACCCCCGCCGTCGACGGTGGCACCCTCACCCTGACGATCGACAGCGACCTGCAGTGGTATCTGCAGCAACTGGTCGCCCAGCAGGTGCAGGACATGGGCGCCAAGAGCGGCACGATCTCGGTCGTCGAGATCAAGACCGGCAAGGTCCGTGCGATGGCCGAGTACCCGACCGTCGACCCGAACGACATCAACGGCTCCGACCCGAACTTCCTCTACAGCAAGATCTTCACCTCCACGTTCGAGCCGGGCTCGACCTTCAAGGCGCTGACCGCCTCGACACTCATCGACGCGGGCGGCCAGACACCGACATCCACCGTCACCGCCTCCAGCGACGAGACGTTCGACAACGGCGCGCGCGTTCACGACGCGTTCTCGCATCCGGCGTACGACTACACCCTCGCGGGCGTGCTCATCGACTCCTCGAACGCGGGCATCTCCAAGTTCAGCGAGCGGGTCAGCACGCAGACCCGCTACGACTACCTCAAGCGATTCGGCATCGGCTCGGGCAGCGCGATCGGCTTCGAGGGCGAGCAGCGCGGCACCGTGTACCCATCGACCGAGTGGGACAACCAGACCATCTACAACACCGCGTTCGGGCAGGCTGTCACCACCACGGTGCCCGAACTGCTCGGGGCGTACGGGGCGATCGCGAACGGCGGCACGAAGCTGCCGCTGCGGCTCATCGAATCGTGCACCGGCGCGGACGGCACCGTCGTGCAGCCATCGGAGCCCGACCCGGTGCAGGTGATCAGCCCGCAGACCTCCGACCAGATGCGCGAGGTGCTCGAGAACGTCGCGCTGCAGGCCGGATACGCCAAGCAGATCGTCATCCCGGGCTATCGAGTCGCGGTCAAGACCGGCACCGGCGAGCAGGTCGACGAGACGACCGGTCGCTACAAGCAGGGCGTCTACTTCACGACGATGATCGGATTCGCCCCCGCCGACGACCCGCAGTACCTCGTCGCGGTCACCCTCGACTCGCCGACTACGGTAACGTCGTCCGCGGCCAACGCACCCGGCTTCCGGATGGCCATGACCCAGGTCCTCAAGACGTACCGGGTGCTACCGTCCACCTCGGAGCCGACCACACTGCCGAAATTCGGCTGAGCGGCTCGGGGCACACCGCTCATGATCCCCCTCACGCTCGCCCAGATCGCCCACGCCGTCCGCGGCGACCTCCGCGTGGCCGGCACCGACACCGCCGACACGGTGGTCACCGGATCGGTCGACACCGACTCGCGGCTTATCGGGCCCGGCGACGTGTTCGTCGCGAAACCCGGCGAGGTGACGGACGGTCACCTGTTCGCGGATGCCGCGGCGGCGGCGGGCGCTGCCCTTGCGATCGTGCAGCACCCGGTCGATGCATCCGTCAGCCAGATCGTGGTCCCGGACGTGGTCATCGCGCTCGCCGACCTCGCCCGCGAGGTCGTCGGCACCGTGCGCGCGCACGGGCACCTGCGCATCACCGGCATCACCGGCTCCAACGGCAAGACCACGACGAAGAACCTGCTCGCGCGGATCCTGCAGGATGCCGGCGACACGGTCGCGGCGCGGGCATCGTTCAACAACGAGGTGGGCGCGCCGTTGACGATGCTGCGCGTCACCGCCGGCACCCGGTTCCTGGTCAGCGAGTTCGGCGCGAGCGCCCCCGGCGAGATCGCGCGGCTGGCCGGCCTCGTCGAACCCGACATCGGCGTCGTGCTCATGGTGGGAATGGCGCACGCGGGCGGATTCGGCGGCATCGAGGCCACCGTCGCCGCCAAGTCCGAACTCGTCTACGCGATCCGCCCCGGCGGGATAGCCGTGCTCAACGCCGACGATGCCCGCGTGGCGTCGATGGCCGCCATCGCCACCGACCGCCGCGTGGGCGTCCGCTGGTTCGGGCAGACGGATGCCGCGGACGTGCGCGCCTCACACATCGAGGTGGATGCCGCCGGCACCCGCTGCACCGTCACGGTGGACGGGACTTCGCTGCCGCTGCGGCTGCGGGTGCTGGGTACCCACCACATCTCGAACGCACTCGCCGCCATCGCTGCGGCCACCGCTCTGGGCGTGCCGGCGGCGGACTGCGTCGCGCGTCTCGAGACCGTGCAGCTGGCCGAACGCTGGCGGATGCAGCCGCTCGGCAGCGACCGCATCCGCATCATCAACGATGCCTACAACGCCAGCCCCGACTCGATGGCCGCGGCGTTGCGCACCCTCGCGCAGATCACCCGACCGGGCGAGCGAACCGTCGCGGTGCTCGGCGCGATGAGCGAACTGGGCGAGTACGCCGAGGATGAGCACGACCGGGTCGGCCTGCTCGCGGTGCGCCTCGGCATCCAGCGCATCGTCGTGGTGGGCGCCGATGCGAGACGGATGTTCCTCGAGGCGGTGGCACAGGGGTCGTGGGACGGCGAGGCGGTCTATTTCGAGACCGCCGACGAGGCATACGACTACCTGATGGGCGAGCTGCGCGACGGCGACCGGGTGCTGGTGAAGTCGTCCAACAGCGTCGGGCTGAGGCACCTCGGAGATCGTCTGGGAGGATCGTTCTCGTGAGATCCCTCCTGACCGCCGCGGCGATCTCGCTGGCTTTCACGCTCTTCCTCACGCCCGTGTTCCTGCGGCTGTTCCGTCGCTGGGGGTGGGGTCAGGTGATCCGCACCCCCGAGGACATCCGCAATCCGAACCACGGTGAGAAGCGCGGCACGCCCACGATGGGGGGCACGATCTTCATCGTCGGCACCGTCGTCGGGTACCTCGTCGGCGGCTACGCCGGCAACAACCCGCCCACGATCTCCGGGTGGCTCGTCATCTGGATGATGGTCGGCTTCGGCACCGTCGGCTTCATCGACGACTACATGAAACTGCGCCGCCAGCGCAGCCTCGGCCTGTCGGGCTGGCGCAAGATCGTCGGGCAGATCCTCGTGATCGCGCCGTTCGGCATCGTCGCACTGAACTTCCCGAACGCGTGGGGCTCGACGGCGGCGTCCC
>CAXTES010000100.1:0-11113 GCA_964243215.1 uncultured Microbacterium sp.
GTGCACTCTCGGCGACCCGGGGTGCACTTTCGGCGACCCCGGGTGCACTCTCGGCGGGCGCGGGCGCGGGCGCGGGGGCGGGCGGGAGGCCGGCGGCCTCGCGGGATCCCCACGCCTCGGCGCGCTGCGTGTCGTCGACCGCGGGCAGCGAGCCCACCGTCGCGTCGAACGGCGCGACGCCCTGAGTCACGGTGGTCACCAGGCGCCCCGACGAGGGTGCGCCGGCGGAGTCCGGGGCATCGACCTCCACCTCGACCACATCGCCCGGGACGACAACCGAAGATCCCGCGGGCGTGCCGGTGAGGATCACGTCGCCGGTCTCGAGGGTGAAGTGCTGCGACAGGTCCGCGACGAACTGAGCGAGCGGGAACAGCAGCCCCGCGGTCGTGTCGTCCTGCACGAGCTCGCCGTTGACCCACGTGCGCAGCCGCAGCGCGGTGGGATCGACGAGCCGCGCGTCGATCATGTCGGGGCCGATCGGCGTGAACCCGTCGCCGCCCTTCGACCGCGCATTCGAGCCGCGGTCGTTCACGCGCAGGTCGTAGAGGCCGAAATCATTGGATGCGGTCACCCACGCGACGTGCGACCAGGCGTCGTCGAGCCCGACGCGGCGGGCCGGCTCCCCGATGATCAGCGCGATCTCGCCCTCGAACGCAAGCAGTTCCGTGCCGGCCGGGCGCTCGATCGTTCCGCCCGAGGCGGCCACTGAACTGGCGGGCTTGAAAAAGTACGACGGCGAATCGGGCCGCCGTCCGCGCTGATCGGCGCGCGACGCGTAGCTGAGGTGCACGGCGATGATCTTGCCCGGCCGTGCGGGAGCTTCACGACGCCACGCGTCCGCGGCATCCCTCGCGTCTTCGACTGTCATCGCTCCCTCGCCCTTGCGTCGTATTCGAAATCGTATATTATCTCTTGCACCGGAGGCAAGGCCCGACCCTGACAACCGCCCCGGTCGACGAAGGAGTCCGCGCATGAGCACGTCACCTCCCACGGCGGGATTCACCCCGACCGGAACCATCGCGACACCCGCCGATCGGCGTCGCGTCGTCTTCGCCACGGTGATCGGCACGACGGTCGAATGGTACGACTTCTTCATCTACGCCTCGGCGGCCGGCCTGGTGTTCAGCCAGCTGTTCTTCCAGCCGCTCGGGCCGCAGGCGGCGATCCTGCTGTCGTTCGCGACTGTCGGAGTGAGCTTCCTGTTCCGACCCCTCGGCGCGTTCCTGGCCGGACACTTCGGCGACAAGTACGGCCGTCGCGTGGTGCTCGTGCTGACCCTCATCCTGATGGGGGCGGCGACCGCCCTGATCGGGTTGCTGCCGACGTATGCCCAGATCGGCATAGCCGCGCCGATCGTGCTCATCCTGCTGCGGGTCCTGCAGGGCATCTCCGCCGGCGGCGAGTGGGGCGGCGCTGTCCTCATGGCCGTCGAGCACGCACCGCGTCAGAAGCGCGGCCTGTTCGGCGCGTCGCCGCAGATCGGCGTGCCGATCGGTCTGCTGCTGGCATCCGGCATCCTCGCCCTCATGGCGGTGATCGCCCCCGGCGATGCCTTCTTCGCGTGGGGTTGGCGCGTGCCGTTCCTGCTGAGCATCGTGCTGATCCTCATCGGCTACTGGGTTCGCCGGCGCGTCGAGGAGAGCCCGGTGTTCGTCGAACTCGCCGAGCGCCGGGAGCGGAGCCGGATGCCGATCGTGCAGCTGTTCCGTAAGCACGCGCTGCTCGTGCTGATCGCGGCGCTGGTGTTCGCGGGGAACAACGCGGTCGGGTATATGACGACCGGCGGATACATCCAGAATTACGCCACGAGCCCCGACGGGCCGATCAAACTCGAGCGCGGTCCGGTCCTGTGGGCGGTCGCCGGATCGGCGGTGACGTGGCTCATCTCGACCTTCGTCGCGGGCTGGATCTCGGACCGCATCGGCCGACGGACGACCTACATCATCGGCTGGATGCTGCAGCTGCTCGGCGTGTTCGCGCTGTTCCCGCTGGTGAACACCGCGAACGTGTGGGGCCTGTTCGCCGGCGTCGCGATCCTCACGATCGGACTCGGCTTCACCTACGGTCCGCAGGCGGCGCTGTACTCGGAGCTGTTTCCGGCATCCATCCGCTTCTCCGGCGTGTCGATCTCGTACGCGATCGGGGCAATCCTCGGCGGGGCGTTCGCGCCGACGATCGCGACCGCACTCGTACAGGCCACCGGAACGACGCGGTCGGTGACGTGGTACCTGGTCGGGATGACGCTGATCGGCCTGGTCGCGACGCTCCTGCTGCGCGACCGTAGCGGCATCCCCCTCGGCCCCGACAACGAGGCCGAGCAGGAGATCAGCCCGATCTACGGCCTCGCCCGGGCCTGAGTCCCGTCGCGGGCGCCTCGAGGGGTACCGAGCGCATCACCGATTTCGGAGATCGTCACGCTTTTCGGATGATCCGCGCCGCATCGTCCGAAATCGGCGCCAATCTCCGAATTCGATGCACGGGCCGCGGGGCGCAGGGCCCAGGGCGCGGCGCGCGCAACGCCCGTCGCCGCGGCGGCGCTCAGTGCACGCGGTGCCCGGTCGTACGGCTGCGGCCTCGCATCTCGGCGATCACGCGGCCGTCCTCGGCGGTCACGGTCACGTCGTACACACCTGACCGGCCGACGAGCGCGCGCCTTTCGGCGACCGCCGTGAGCACCTCGCCCTCGCGCGCCGGCGAGAGGAAGTCGATGGATGCCGCGGCCGCCAGCGTCACCGCATCCGTCTCGTTGCACGCCAGCGCGAAGGCGGTGTCGGCCAGGGCGAAGACGATGCCGCCGTGGGCGACCGCGAAGCCGTTGAGCATGTCGGCCCGCACGGTCATGCGCACCGCCGCCGCGCCGGGCTCGGCGCGGACGACCGTCATCCCGAGCGCTGCAGAGGCGCGGTCGTCCTCGATCATGCGGCGGGCGTGCGCAGTGGAGAAGACGTCGTCCATCCCGGCTTCCTTCGGCGTTGAGGGCGTCTGCGGGCTATGCGATCATGGTAACGAACGATCGTTCAGTAGCAACCGAAGACGGGACCGAGTCGATGCCGACCATCCTCCGCGAGGACGATCGCGTCGGCCGGCTGCGCATCCGCCTGCACCGTCCCGACAAGCGCAACGCGATCGACGCGGCGATGGTCGCCGAGTTGCACGGGGTGTGCGACGAGCTGGAGCGACATCCGCGGGTCCTGATCGTCTGCGGCGGCGACGGCGTGTTCGCGTCGGGCGCCGACATCGCCGAGCTGCGTGAGCGCACCCCCGATGATGCGCGGCGAGCGATCAACGCGGGGGTCTTCGAGCGCATCGCCGCGCTGCCGATGCCGGTGATCGCGGCCGTCGACGGGTGGGCTCTCGGCGGCGGCGCCGAGCTCGCCTACGCCGCCGACGTCCGCATCGCGACGCCCAGGGCCCGGTTCGGCAACCCTGAGCCGTCGCTCGGCATCGTCGCTGCGGCCGGTGCGACGTGGCGCCTGCCGCGACTCGTCGGTGAGCCGCTCGCGAAGCAGATGCTGCTCGCGGGCCGCATCCTCGACGGTGACGAAGCCCTCGCGGCGGGACTCGTGACCGCGCTGCACGCGCCGGAGGATCTGGATGCCGCGGCCGATGAGTTGGCCGACCGCATCGCCGAACTCGACCCGCTCGCGCTGCGCCTGACCAAGCGCCTGATCGACGATCCGACGCCCGACCCGGTCGCCGCGGTCAGCGCCGCTCAGGCCGAGTGCTTCGCGTCGCCGGCTCGGCACGAGCGGATGACGGCGTTCCTGGAGAAGCGGCGATGACCGTTCCGGGAGTGGTCGGCGTCGTCGGGGGCGGGCGCATGGGGGCCGGCATCGCGCACGCGTTCCTGGTCGCCGGCGCCGAGGTCCGGCTGTGCGAGACGGACCCGGATGCCGCGGCCCGCGCGACCGCGGCCATCGAGCGCGACCTCGACCGCAGCGTCGAGCGCGGCAAGATCGCCGATGCCGCACCCGCTCGAGCCCGCCTGCGACTGGTGGGCACCGCGGCGGACCTCGCAGGCGCCGGACTGGTCGTCGAGGCCGTGCCCGAGGATGCCGAGCTCAAGGCCCGCGTCCTCGCCGAGGTCGAGCGCCATCTCGACGACGACGCGTGGCTGTGCACCAACACGTCGAGCCTTTCGATCGATGCGCTCGCGGCATCCCTCACCCGGCCCGACCGCTTCTGCGGACTGCACTTCTTCAACCCGGTGCCCGCGTCGGCGCTCGTCGAGATCGTCCGAGGGCCGGGTACCGCGTCCGAGCTCATCGACCACGCTCGAGCCTGGGTCGAAGCGCTCGGCAAGACGCCCATCGTCGTGCGCGACAGCCCCGGCTTCGCGTCATCGCGCCTGGGCGTGGCGCTCGGGCTCGAGGCGATCCGCATGGTCGAAGACGGCGTCGCGGCGCCCGACGACATCGACACCGCCATGGTGCTCGGGTACCGGCATCCGATCGGTCCGTTGCGGCTGACCGACCTGGTGGGACTCGATGTCCGCCTCGGCATCGCCGAGCACCTCGAACGCGAACTAGGCCCGCGGTTCGCCGCGCCCGCGCTGCTGCGAAGCATGGTCGCCGACGGCCACCTCGGCCGCAAGAGCGGCCGCGGGTTCTACGACTGGTCCGACGGCCCGGTGCCGCTGGCGAAGGAGGTCACGACATGACGACGATCGACACGGCTGTGCGCGAGGTGGGCAGCTACATCCGCGGGAAGTGGTGGACGCCCGGCGGCAGCGACGGCATCGTCCTGCGGGATGCCTCGACCGGCGAACCGGTCGCGATGGTCGGCGACGCCCCCGACATCGCCGCCGCCGTCGAGTACGCGCGAACCGTCGGCCACGCATCCCTCGGCGCCCTGACGTTCCACAAGCGCGCGCTGATCCTGAAGGCGCTCGCGCAGGCGCTGACCGCCGCGAAAGACGAACTGTACGACGTGAGCGCGCGCACCGGCGCAACAGTCCGCGACAGCGGGATCGACATCGACGGCGGCATCGGCGTGCTGTTCACGTACTCGTCCAAGGGCCGGCGCGAGCTGCCGAACGCGACCACGCTGGTCGACGGCGCGGCCGAGTCGCTGTCGCGCGACGGCTCGTTCGGCGGCCAGCACCTGTGGGCGCCGATGGCGGGCGTGGCGTTCCAGGTGAACGCGTTCAACTTCCCGGTGTGGGGGATGCTCGAGAAGTTCGCCCCGGCGTTCCTGGCCGGCGTGCCGAGCATCGTCAAGCCCGCGACGCCCACCGCGTACCTCACCGAGGCGGGGGTGCGCGTCATGGTCGACTCGCAGCTGCTGCCCGACGGGTCGCTGCAGTTGGTGACCGGGTCGGCGCAGGGCTTCCTCGACCATCTCGACGCCCGGGATGCCGTCGGCTTCACCGGGTCGGCGACCACCGGCCGCGCGCTGCGGCGCGATGATGCCGTCATCGTCCGCGGTGTCGCCCTTACGACCGAAGCGGACTCGCTCAACGCCGCGATCCTCGGACCGGACGCGGTCGCCGGTACTCCCGAGTTCGACGCGTTCGTGGCGTCCGTGGTCACCGAGATGACCGCGAAGGCGGGGCAGAAGTGCACCGCGATCCGGCGGGTCATCGTGCCCGAGGCATCCGTCGACGCGGTCATCGACGCCGTGCGCGACCGGCTCGCGGCGAAGGCCGTGCTCGGAGACCCGCGGGCCGACGGCGTCACGATGGGCGCGCTCTCGGGCGCGGCGCAGCGCGACGAGGTGCGAGGCCGGGTGCGCGAGCTGATCGCGGGCGGCGGCGAACTGGTCATCGGGTCGCTCGACGACCCCGAGGTCATCCGCGCCGACGGCACGACCGGCACCGCGCCCGACGGGGCCTTTCTGAGCCCGATCCTGCTGCGGTTCGGGGATGCCTCGTCCCCGGCCGTGCACGAGATCGAGGCGTTCGGGCCGGTCGCGGCGGTCCTCGGCTACACCGACCTCGACGACGCGGTGCGGCTGGCCAACCTCGGCGGCGGGTCGCTGGTCGCGACCGTGTGCTCGGCAGATCCCGCGGTCGTCGGGCGCCTGGTCGACGGGATCTCGCCGTGGCACGGCCGCGTCCTGGTGCTCGACGGCTCGGTCGCGCGCACGTCGACCGGGCACGGCGCCCCGGTGCCGCACCTCGTGCACGGTGGGCCGGGCCGCGCCGGCGGCGGCGAGGAGCTCGGCGGCATCCGATCGGTGCTGCACTACATGCGCCGCACCGCGCTGCAGGGCTCGCCCGCCGCGCTGACCGGGCTGACGGGGCAGTGGCGCGCAGGCGCGGCGACGGATGCCGGCATCCACCCGTTCCGCAAATCGCTCGCCGACCTGCACGTCGGCGACCAGTTCGTGTCGGAGGGGCGTCAGGTGACGCTCGACGACATCGCGCACTTCGCCGAGTTCACCGGCGACACGTTCTACGCGCATACCGACGAGGAGGCCGCGGCGGCCAACCCGTTCTTCCCCGGACGCGTCGCGCACGGCTATCTGCTGCTGTCGTGGGCGGCGGGGCTGTTCGTCGACCCGGATCCGGGACCGGTGCTGGCGAACTACGGGCTCGAGAACCTGCGGTTCCTCACGCCGGTGTCGCCGGGCGACTCGGTGCGCGTCACCTTGACGGCGAAGCAGATCAGCCCGCGCGAGTCCGAGGACTACGGCGAGGTGCGCTGGGATGCCGTGCTCGTGAACCAGCGCGACGAGCCGGTGGCGACCTACGACGTGCTGACCCTCGTCGCGAAGTAGCTCCGCGCACGCTTCGAGACGCCGAACGCACGGCTTCGCGCCGAACGCACGGCTTGGCGTCGTCCGCAAGTCGTGCGCTGGAGGGGAAGCCGTGCACTCGCGGGCGAGGCGGGGCGAGCCGTGCGGTCGCGGACGCGCGAGACTGGATGCGTGGCCCACCGGACCCGGCACGCGGACGCTGCGACTACCGACACGAAGACCTGCGCGTCGTGCGGACGCGGGATGCAGTGGCGCGCGAAGTGGGCCGACAACTGGGCCGAGGTGCGCTACTGCTCGGATGCCTGCCGCCGCCGCGGCGTGAACGCCACGGATCGCAAGCTGGAGACGACCATCCTCGACCTGCTCGATCGACGCGCTCCCACCGCGACGATCTGCCCGTCCGACGCGGCGCGGGCTGTCGGCAGCGAGGACGCCTGGCGCGACCTCATGGAACCGGCTCGGCGAGCCGCGCGCCGGCTCGTCGCGGCCGGCGACGTCGAGATCACGCAAAAGGGTCACGTCGTGGACCCGTCGACGGCACGCGGGCCGATCCGCATCCGGCGCCGAGCCCGATGAGCGATCGGCTCGAATGCCGCATCCGCCGTCGGCCCCGATGACCCGTTGCTAGGCTCGTCGGATGTCTCGTCGCCTCGGAGTCGCCGTCATCGCCATCGCGGCATCGCTGACTCTGGCCGGGTGTTCCGGTCCGTCGTCCCCGGGAAACGCGACGGTGCAGACCTCCGCCGCGCAGGCTCCCGCTGCCGAGCCGGCATCCGGAGCCACCGTGTCGGGCACCGGGTACAGCTACGTCGTGCCCGAGGGGTGGAATGAGCCCGGCGACGAGGTGTCCTCCGGCGCCGACTCCCTCGCCGCCGACCTGACCGACGCGGACGGCTTCGCCGACAACGTCAACGTCGTGCTGTCACCCGCCGGGGAGGTCACCGCCGACCAGGTCGAGTCGCAGGGCGTCGACGAACTGCAGGGCGCCGGCGCCACCGATGTGACGGTCCGCGATCGGCTGACGGTGGCCGGGTCGGAGTCGGCGCATCTGTCGGCGGGATTCTCGTCGAACGGGGTCGATTACCAGATCGAGCAGTACTACCTCACGCACGACGGCCAGACCTACGTCGTGACCTTCTCGTTCAGCAAGACCGTCTCGCAGACCGATCGCGACGACCTCGCCGCGTCGGTGCTTCAGACCTGGTCCTGGGCCTGAGCTACGCGGCTCGCTGACCGTTCGTCCCTCGGCGGCCGGTAGGGTCGTTCGATGCCCGAGGGCGACAGCGTGTTCCGGCTCGCCGCGCGGCTTCGTGGCGCTGCGGACGGCGAGCGAGTGCACGACGGCGAGTTGCGCTCCGGCAGCGCGGCCGGATCCCGGCTCGACGGAGTCGTCATCGAGTCGCACGACACGGTCGGCAAGCACCTGCTGACACGGTTCGACACCGGGATGACGCTGCACACCCACCTGCGGATGCAGGGATCGTGGACGATCACGCGCCCGGGGGTCAGCGTGCCTCGAGCCGCGCGGGAGCAGACGCGGGTGCGGATGCTGCTCGATTCCGGCCGCACGCTGTGGGGCGTCGACATCCCGGTCGTCGAGCTCGTGCCGACCGCGCGCGAACGCGACGTGGTCGGGCACCTCGGACCGGATCCGCTGCGTGCGGACTGGGATCCTGCCGAGGCGCAGCGCCGCCTGTCCGCACAGCCCGCGCGTCCGCTCGTCGCGGCGCTGCTGGACCAGCGCAACCTCGCCGGATTGGGCAACCTGTGGGTCAACGAGCTGGCGTTCCTGCGCGGCGTGTACCCGTGGCATCCGGTCGGCGACGTCGACCTACCGGCGCTGCTGACGCTCGCCGCCCGGGCGCTGCGGCTGTCGGCGACGCAGCCCGGGATGTACCAGGTGACCACGGGGCGCAACGTGCGTGGCGCGACGCACTGGGTGGCTGGCCGGGCGGGCCGGCCGTGCCTGCGGTGCGGGACCGTCGTGCGCGTGCGCGCCGAGGTGGCGGACGATCCCGAGCGGCGGCGCACCTGGTGGTGTCCGCACTGCCAGCCGGCGTGATCGGTCAGGCTCGCAGGCCGTCGAGGGCGAACGTCACGACGGTGTCGCCGATGGCCGCCGCATCCATCCCCCCGCCCGGGCGGTACCACTCCACGAGCGAGTTGATCATGCCGAACAGCAGCCGCGACGTCGTGCCGGCGTCGAGGTCGTCGCGCAGCGACCCCTCGTCGCGTGCCGCATCGACGAACTGGGAGAGGCGGTGGTCGACGTCGCGGCGGCGCCGCAGCGCATCGCGCTCCACGTCGGTGTTGCCGCGCACGCGCAGCAGCAGCGTGACGGACGGCAGTTCGTCGATCAACACCTGCACCGCTCCGCGCAGTGCGCGCTCGAGGCGGTCCGAAGCGGTGCCACCCGAGGCCGCCGCGGCATCCAGCGCCCCTTCGAGGGCGTCCAGCGCCCGGCCGAGCGCGCGCGAGAGCAACTCTTCTTTGCTGCTGACGTGGTAGTACAGCGCCGACTTGCTCGTCCCGAGCCGTTCGGCCAGCACACTGATCGAGGACGCTTCGTAGCCGCGCTCGTTGAAGGTCGCCACGGCGATGTCGAGCACGGCGTCGAGGTCGTACGGCGGCCGGTCGATGCGGCCGTTGCCGCGACGGAAAGCCGCGGCATCCGTCTTGTCGCTCACAACTGCAGAGAGTAGCATTACTGAACGAACGGTAAGTAGCTTCGCGAGGAGACGATATGGATGCCGACACCGCAGGCGCCGCGCGCTTCGACGAGCTGATCACCGGAGACGAGAAGGTCGAGCCGCGGGATTGGATGCCGGACGCCTACCGCCGCACGCTCATCCGGCAGATCTCGCAGCACGCGCACTCCGAGATCATCGGGATGCAGCCGGAGGGCAACTGGATCACCCGGGCGCCGAGCCTGCAGCGCAAGGCGATCCTGATGGCCAAGGTGCAGGACGAAGCCGGTCATGGCCTCTACCTCTACTCCGCCGCACAGACCCTCGGCATCGCCCGCGACGAGATGTACGACCAACTGCTTACCGGTAAGGCGAAGTACTCGTCGATCTTCAACTACCTCACCCCCTCGTGGGCGGACATGGGGTCGATCGGATGGCTCGTCGACGGTGCCGCGATTTGCAATCAGGTGCCGCTGTGCCGGTGCTCCTACGGACCGTACGCCCGCGCGATGGTGCGCATCTGCAAGGAGGAGTCGTTTCACCAGCGGCAGGGATTCGAGATCCTGTTGACGCTCATGAACGGCACCGATGCGCAGCGCGAGATGGCGCAGGAGTCGGTCAACCGCTGGTACGCGCCGGCCCTGATGATGTTCGGGCCGCCGGATGATGCATCCCCCAACTCGGCGCAGTCGATGGCGTGGAACATCAAGCGGTTCAGCAACGACGAGCTGCGCCAGCGGTTCGTGGACATGATCGTGCCGCAGGCCGAGTTCCTCGGTGTGACGCTGCCGGACCCCGACCTGCGGTGGAACTCCGAGCGCGGGCACTACGACTACGGCGAGCTCGACTGGGACGAGTTCCGGGCGGTGCTCGCCGGGCACGGGGAGGCCAACAGCATCCGTGTCGCCAAACGCCGCGCGGCCGTCGAGGAGGGCGCGTGGGTGCGCGAGGCCGCACGGGCTTACGCCGAGCGCGAGGCGGCTGAGGCGGTGGCGTCGTGAGCGGCGACACGTGGCCGCTGTGGGAGGTGTTCCTGCGGTCCTCGCGGGGACTGTCCCACGTGCACGCGGGATCGCTGCACGCGCCGGACGCACAGCTCGCGCTGCACAACGCGCGCGACCTGTACACCCGGCGCGGCGAGGGCGTGTCGATCTGGGTGGTGCCGGCATCCGCGATCACGGCGTCCGATCCCGACGCGCGCGGCGCGTTCTTCGAGTCGTCGCAGGGCAAGGACTTCCGCTACCCGACGGCGTACACCGCCTCGGCCGACGTGCCGCACCTGTGATGGTCGATCGGCTCGGCATCCTGCACGTCGCGGACGCGCCGCGCGCCGAGGCATCCATCGCTCCCGCCGACGTCGCCGAGTACGCGCTCGGTCTCGGCGATGACGCACTGATGCTCGCGCAGCGGCTCGGCGAGTGGATCGCGAACGCGCCGGAGCTCGAGGAGGATGTCGCGCTCGGCAACATCGGTCTCGACGTGCTCGGGCACGCGCGGGCGCTGCTGACGTACGCCGGATCGGCCTCGGGACGCTCGGAAGACGACCTGGCGTACTTCCGCGACGAGCAGGATTTCCGCAGCCGGTGGATCTTCGAGCTGCCGATCGGCGACTTCGCGTTCACAGTGGGCCGGCAGCTGGTCGTGTCGCTGTATTTCGGTGCGCTGTATCGGCGCTTGGCGGCGTCCTCCGACCCGCAGCTCGGCGCGATCGCGGCGAAGGCCGTGAA
>CAXTES010000101.1:0-11111 GCA_964243215.1 uncultured Microbacterium sp.
CGAGCATCCGCCGGCCGATCCGCCGCACGGGGTCGGGCCGTGGCCCGGCGGCCGGGAAGCGTGGCCCGCCGATCCGCGTTACGACCCGGATCTGCTCGCGGACGGCGACTCGCGCAACGTCACCGACCGGTACCGCTACTGGCGCATGGACGCGATCGTGACCGACCTCGACACGCGGCGGCACCCGTTCCACGTGGCCATCGAGAACTGGCAGCACGACAGCAACATCGGCGCGATCGTCCGCAGCGCCAACGCGTTCCTCGCCGACACGGTGCACATCATCGGCCGCCGCCGCTGGAACCGCCGCGGCGCGATGGTCACCGACCGGTACCAGCACGTCGTGCACCACGACGACATCGCCTCGTTCGCGCGGTGGGCGGATGCCGCATCGTTGCCGCTCCTCGCGGTCGACAACGTCGCCGGCGCGGTGCCGGTCGACCGGGCGGAACTGCCCGAGCGCTGCGTGCTGATCTTCGGTCAGGAGGGACCGGGGCTGTCGCCCGAGGCGCTGGCCGTGGCATCCGGGATCGTGGAGATCACCCAGTACGGCTCGACCCGGTCGATCAACGCCAGCGCGGCGGCCGCGATCGTGATGTACGAATGGTGCCGCAGATGGGCACGGTGAATCGCGGGTCTCGGAGGGTTCGTGCGCACGTCTCGCGCGTGACCACCGAGCCGGGTCGGTCCGCCCCCGAGGCCTATTGTGGAGGGATGACCGAATCCCCCCGTTCCGGTCTCGAGCTCGACGCGCTGAGCACCGAGATCCGGCCGCAGGACGACCTCTTCCGATACGTCAACGGGCCGTGGCTGGACGCGACCGAGATCCCCGAGGACAAGGCGCGGTGGGGCTCGTTCCACCTCATCGCCGAGCAGGCCGAGAAGGATGTCCGGACCATCATCGAGGAGTCTCAGGATGCCGACGAAGGCACCGAGACGCGCAAGATCGGCGACCTGTACGCCAGCTTCATGGACACCGCGCGCATCACCGACCTCGGCGCCGCTCCGCTGGTCGCCCAGCTCGCCCGTGTCGACGAGATCACCGACATCCCGGGCTTCCTGCGCACGGTCGGCGATCTCGAGCGCGACGGCGTCGGCGGCATCGTCGACCTGTATGTCGAGCCCGATCCCGGCGATCCGCAGCGGTATCTGCCGTTCGTGATCCAGGGCGGTCTGTCGCTGCCCGACGAGAGCTACTACCGGCTGGAGAACTTCGCCGAGACCCGCACGGCGTATCGCGCGCACATCGAGCGGATCCTCGATCTGGCCTCGGTTCCGGATGCCGCGGCGGCAGCCGATCGTGTCGTCGCGCTGGAGACCGAACTGGCGACCCACCACTGGGACAACGTCCGCAGCCGGGACGCCGTCGCGACCTACAACCTCAGGACGTGGGCGGACACCACCGAGCTGGCCGGGGTCGACCTCGCCCCGTGGCTCGAGGGCATCGCGCCGCATCACGCCGGCGCGTTCGGGGAGGTCGTGATCTACCAGCCGAGCTTCCTCTCGGGGCTCGGCGGCATGCTCACCGAAGAACGCCTCGACGATTGGAAGGCGTGGCTGCGGTTCAAGATCGTGCACTCCGCCGCGGCGTTCCTGTCCGACAAGTTCGTCGACGAGAACTTCTCGTTCTACGGCACGCAACTGACCGGCGTTCCCGTCAACCGGGAGCGCTGGAAGCGCGGCGTCAGCCTGGTTGAGGCGGCGATGGGGGAGGCGGTCGGCAAGGTGTACGTCGAACGGCACTTCCCGCCGACGGCGAAGGAGTCGATGGACGAACTGGTCGCGAACCTCATCGAGGCCTACCGGCAGTCGATCTCGACCCTCGAGTGGATGGGCCCCGAAACCCGTCGGCGTGCGCTGGCGAAGCTCGATGCGTTCACCCCGAAGATCGGCTTCCCGGTGAAGTGGAAGGACTACTCGGCCCTCGTGATCGACGCGACCGACCTCGTCGGCAACGTGCGCCGTTCGCACGTGGTCGAGCACGACCGGCAGCTCGAGAAGATCGGCCGCCCGATCGACCGCGACGAGTGGTACATGACGCCGCAGACCGTCAACGCGTACTACAACCCGCTGATGAACGAGATCGTGTTCCCGGCGGCGATCCTGCAGTACCCGTTCTTCGACGCGGAGCGGGATGCCGCGGCCAACTACGGCGGCATCGGCGCGGTGATCGGGCACGAGATCGGGCACGGCTTCGACGACCAGGGCTCGCGCTTCGACGGCGACGGTTCGCTGCGGGACTGGTGGACCGACGACGATCGCGCCGCATTCGAGGAGCGCACCAAGAACCTGATCGCGCAGTACGACGTGCTGGTGCCCCGGGGTCTCGCTCCGGAGAACCACGTCAACGGCGCGCTGACGATCGGCGAGAACATCGGCGATCTCGGCGGCCTCGGCATCGCGCTGAAGGCGTATCGGCTGTCACTGGCGGGCGCTGAAGACCCCGTGATCGACGGGCTCTCCGGCATCCAACGGCTGCTGCTGAGCTGGGGCCAGATCTGGCAGCAGAAGGGCCGGGATGCCGAGACCATCCGCCTGCTCACGATCGATCCGCACTCGCCCAACGAATTCCGCTGCAACCAGATCGTGCGCAACATCGACGCGTACTACGACGCGTTCGACGTCGCCGCCGAGGACGAGCTCTGGCTCGCACCCGACGAGCGCGTGACGATCTGGTGAGTCGCGCCGCACCACCCCCGAACCCCCTGAAAGGAGCCCGCCTCGTGGGCATCGAGCCCTCACACGAGACCGAGTCGCTTCGGGGGACGCGACGCAGCAACCGTCGACTGCCGCGCAGGGCTGCGGTGGGCCGGAAGACGTTCACCGCGACGCTGCACGCGCTCGACGAACTGGCGGCGTCCGGCGCGCGGGTGTCGGTGCGCATCGACGACCTCGACCGCGGCACGGCGGTCCTGGCCGGCGACGACTACGTCACCCTGCCGATCGCTGGCCTGGGCATCGTGCCGCTGCTCATCGAGGTCGCCAGCGGCTTCGAGGCCGGCACGCTCGATCCGCTCGACATCGTCGAGAAGTCCTCGGTCGCGCCCGTCGAGGTCGCCGGGATCTGGCAGCACTTGAAGGCGCCGGCACTTCCGCTGATCGATCTCGTGGTGCTCGCGGCCGCGACCGGCGACGCGATCGCGGCGAACGCGCTGATCGACCGGGTGGGACTGCCATCGGTGCGCACCCGGATCGAGCAGCTCGGGCTGTCGCACATCGCGCTGCTCGACCGGTTCCGCGACCGGCGGGGCCCCGACGACGCGCCGCAGGTCGCGCTGGGGACGACGCGCGAGCTCGCTCAGATGTTCGCGGCGCTCGTCAACTCCGTCGCCGTTTCGCCCGGGGTCAGCGCGCAGGTTGCGGAGTGGCTGAGCATCAACCACGACCTGTCGCTGGTGGCATCCGCGACCGGATTGGACCCGTTCGCGCACGAGAACGACGAGCACGGCCTGCTGTTCATCAACAAGACGGGCCGGGATGCCGGCGTCCGAGCCGAGGCGGGCGTGCTCGCCGGGCCGCGAGCCGGGCTGTCGTACGCCATGATCGTGGCCTTCGACGATCTTTCGATCACGCACCGGCTGCGCGCGCACGACGCTTTCCGGCTGTTCGGCCTCGAGCTGATGGAGTACGTGTTCTAGAGGTCAGTAGGCCGAGTGCGACAGGTCCGACGCACCGCCGTCGATGGGCAGCGTGATCCCGGTGACGAACGAGGAGGCCGCGGATGCCAGGAAGAGCACCGGACCGGCCAGCTCCTCCGGCAGGCCCATGCGACCCAGCGGCACCGTGGCGGCCCACACCGCCTCGAACTCGGGGGTCAACTCGACGCCGCCGCCGATCCGCGTGTCCTTGAACGGCCCCGGCGCGATCGCGTTGACGCGGATACCGCGAGGAGCCAGTTCGAGAGCGAGCTGGCGCACGATGTTGACCTGCGCAGCTTTCGTGGCGGTGTAGCCGTAGCTGACGAACGGGTCGGACCGCAGGCCGGCGGTCGAGGAGGTGACGATGATCCTTCCACCGTCGGGCATCACGCGAGACGCCTCCCGCAGTGTGATCAGCGTCGAGGTGAGGTTGGCGGCGAGCGTCTGCTGCCACTCGGCGTCGGAGTACTCGGCGATGCGCCCGCCGTCCATCGAGTAGCTCGGCCCGCCCGCGATCCCCGCGTTCGACATGACGATGTCGGGGGCACCGAGACGCGCGACCGTCTCGTCGAAGATCTGCCGCATCCGTTCCGGGTCGCTCGCGTCACCGACCAGCGCGATCGCTTCGCCGCCGGCATCGACGATCCCGGCGGCGACTTCGGCGGCGCGCGGCGCGCTGCGACCGTGCACCACGACCCGGGCGCCGGCCTGTGCGAGCGCCTCGGCCGCGGCGCGACCGAGTCCCGAGGTCGAGCCGGTCACCAGTGCGACCTGCCCGGACAGATCGAACAACGCCGGCAGCGACGTCACCTGCGAAGTCGGCATCCTGCTCATCTCCTCGAGGCTCATCGTCAGGCGCCGAGCCGGTCCACCAGTTCGAGGCCGCGGCGCGCCCACTCGATCTCGCCTCGGGCGCGCTCGACGAGCCCCTCGTAGGCGAAGCGCTTGTACGCGATCGTGCGCTCGCGATCCTTCTCCGCGGTGACCGCCAGACGTCGCGTGAGCATCGGGTTGCTCAGCGCGTCGATGTGCGTCAGCTCGCCCTCCCACTGCTCGAGCTCGCCCTCCCACTCCGAGATGTGCCGCCGCAAGAAAGCGCGGGCCGAGTCGGGCGTGGTGTTCTCGAGGTAGGCGGCGCGCAGATGCGCGGGGTCGCGCACGCGCTGGTAGTCCAGGGGCGACTGCATCCACTGCAGGTACGCCTCGTTGCCGGCATCCGTTACGTGGTAGACGCGACGGGTGCCGCGCTCGCCGCGGGCCTGCTCCTCGCCCTCGACGAGTCCTTCCGCTTCCATCTTGCGAAGCTCCGGATAGATCTGGGAGTCGGGGGCGTGCCACACGTGCCCGACCGACTGGGAGAACTGCTTCTGCAGGTCGTAGCCTGACAGCGGTCCCACCCGGAGGATCGCGATGAGGGCGTACCGCAGGCTCATCGGACTCCTTCCCTTCGGTCGAGGCTAACCGCCCCACGCCGCAGGGGGCCCGAGCCGAAGCCCGGACCCCCTCGACGCATCGACGAGCTCAGGAGTTCTCGTAGCCGGTGCGCCAACCGCCCTGGTAGGTCGACCGGGCGACGGTCGAGTACGGCACCGGGCTGACGACGACACGCACCTCGGTCTGCTCGTGCGGCTCGACGGAGGCCTTCTTGGTGCCGCCGTTCGGCTCGCCCCAGACGACCTTGAGCTCGGTGCCCTCCGGAACGTTCGGGTCGACCGTCGCCAGCGACAGGCCGCGGCGCTCGTTCGCCGAGTAGCCGGTGAACATCGACAGCCCGACCACGGTGCCGTCGGCATCCACGACCGAGTCGTAGTTCGCGCTGCCGTAGTTGGCCAGCGGCAGGTCGAAGAACTTGTAGCTCGGCCCGTCGACGTTCAGCAGCGAGGTCCACACCTTTCCGAGGTCGTCCGCGTTCCAGGCGAGAGTGACCTTCTTGCGCTGCGACTCCGGGTCGAGCTTCTCGAGCGCGTCGCGGCCGATGAAGTCGTGGTCGAACTTCACGAACGAGCCGTAACCGAGCTCCCACGGCGTCATGTAGTAATCCTCGATGTTGTCCGACACGAACGAGCCGGCGAGCGTGCCGGTGGCCTCGTAGCTGTCGGTGCCGAGCCACTCGCGATAGCCCTTCTCCTCCGCGCCGGTGTAGATGGCCGGAAGCGGCGACGGGATCCAGCCGGACTCGAGCGTGTTCGACGGGTACGCGCGCGAACCGACCGGCAGCAGGCCGAACTCGCGGCCGGCCTCGACGATGATGTCGCGGACGCGGTGGTGGTCCTCGTACGGACCCCAGATCTCCAGGCCCGGCGCGCCGGCCATGCCGTGACGGAGGGTGCGCACCTGCACGCCCTGGATGTCCATCGTCGCCATGCTGAAGAACCGCAGCTGCTCGAGCGGTCCGCCGTTGAGCTTCTCGATGACCTGCCATGCGGCCGGCCCCTGGATCTGGAAGCGGTAGTACCGGCGGGTCACCGCGTCGCCGTACGGACGCGAGGGGGACCGGCGGTCGACCTCGACCTCGAGGTTGGAGTAACCGCCGGTCTCACCGTGATACATCAGCCAGTTGGATGCCGGCGCACGGCCGACGTAGACGTACTGGTCCTGCTCCTCGTGGAAGAGGATGCCGTCGCCGATGACGTGCCCGGACGCGGTCGTCGGCACGTACTGCTTGGCCTTGTTGACCGGGAAGGTCGCCACCGAGTTGATCGCGGTGTCGGAGATCAGCTTGATCGCGTCGGAGCCGCGCAGGAACACGTTGTCCATGTGGTGCGACTGGTCGTACAGCACGGCGGTGTCGCGCCAGGCCTTCTGCTCCTTGATCCAGTTCTGGAAGTCGGCGGGCACGACCGGGTAGATGTACGACCCGATCTGCGAGTTGCGCAACAACTCGACAGGGTTGGTCTCGTCGACGAGCTGCTGAAGGTTTTCGGCCATGGGGGAACCTCTCTGTTCGGGGTGGGGGATGCCTCGGGTGAGGCATCCTCGTGGGTCAGGGTCGGTCGGTGAAGACGATGGTGTGGTTGCCGTGTCGGATGACGCGGTCTTCGGCGTGCCACTGCACGGCACGGCTCAGGACCGCGCGTTCCACGTAGGCGCCGCGGGCCTGCAGCGCCGAGGCATCCGCCCGGTGGTCGACGCGGGCGACGTCCTGCTCGATGATCGGGCCCTCGTCCAGGTCCTTCGTCACGTAGTGGCTCGTGGCGCCGATCAGTTTCACGCCGCGCTCCTTGGCCTTGCGGTACGGCGCGGCGCCGATGAACGCGGGCAGGAACGAGTGGTGGATGTTGATCACCGGCACCTCGACCTCGTCGAGGAAGTCCTCCGAGATGATCTGCATGTACCGCGCCAGCACGATGAAGTCCACGTTGCCTTTGAGCAGGTCGAGGATCTTCGCCTCCGCAGCGGACTTGTCCGGTCCCTGCGAGGGCACGTGGAAGAACGGGATGCCGAAGGAGCGGACATCCTCGGCGGAGTTGGTGTGATTGGAGACCACCATCGGGATCGTCACCGGCAGCTCACCGCGGCGGTGCCGCCACAGCAACTCGAGCAGGCAGTGGTCCGAGGTGGACACCAGGATCGCCATCCGCTTCGGCACCGACCGGTCCGTCAGCGTCCACTCCATGCCCAGCGGGCCGAGGGTCTTGTCCAGCTCGGCTTCGATATCGGGCATCGCGGCGGTCAGGTCGGGACGGTGGAACACCACCCGCTGGAAGAACTCGCCGCCCTCGGGGTTGTCGGAGTACTGATCCAGGGACACGATGTTGCCCTGGTTCCGGGCGATCAGACCGCTCACCGCCGACACCAGACCGGGCTGATCGGGACCGTGCACGATCAGGCAGGCCTGGTCTCGCGTCGTGGGGCTGTGAAGTGCCATCCCGACTCCTCAGGACTGCGCGGCGACGTAGTCGCGCGCCCATTCCGACGTCGCCAGCAGGCCGCCGAACGTGTAGAAGTGCAGCTTCACGTCACCGGATGCCGGGTCGGCCCCCAGCAGCGCAGACAGGTCGCCGACGAAGCGGTCGGGACCGGCGGTGCCCATCAGGTTCGTCAGCGAGAAACCGTACTTCTTCACGATCATGGCGTTCGCGCCGACGCCGAATCGGCGGGCGAAGCTGATCAGCCGCTTGATGCCGGCCGGCCCCGGCGTGCCGATGCGGATCTGCGCGTCGATGCCGCGGTCGCGCACCTGCTGGATCCACGACATCACCGGATCGGTGTCGAAGGCGAACTGCGTGAGGATGACGGCATCCAGGCCCTCCTCCTTCAACGCGGCGGACTTGTCCTCGAGGTGGCGCCACAGCAGGTCGCCCTTGATGTCGGGGTGACCCTCGGGGTATCCCGCGATCGACACCTCGCGCACGCCGTACTTCTGCAGCAGGCCGGTCTGGATCACCGAGAGCGAGTCGGGGTAGGGGCCCTCCGGCTCGGCCGGGTCGCCGCCGACGGAGAACACGCTCTCGGTGGCGCCGACTTCCTGCAGGCGCCCGAGGAACTCCTCGAGCTGGTCCTGCGACGAGATGCGACGGGCCGAGATGTGCGGCACCGGGACGAATCCCATGCCTTTGACCGCCTTCGACGCGGTCACCCGCATGTCGAGGTCCTCGTTGCCCAGGAACGTCACGTTGATCTTGGTGCCGTCGGGGATGGCATGACGTGCCTCTTCGAGGCCCGGGACGTCCTTGCCCGTCATCTCGAGGGAGAAGCCTTCGATGAGATCGAGAGCCGCCTGCCGATTCGGGGCGGGTTTCGTGTGTGCCACTGATCTCGGTCCTTTCCGCGCTCAGTGCGAGCGCCGCGTTGCGCTGCTGCCATCGAGTTTACCTATGGGGATAGTGATTGTCTAGAGGGACGTATAACCTGGGCGCATGGCAGCGATGACGCTCGACATCGATCCGTTCTCGATCGAGGCGATGGACGACCCGCACGGCACCGACGAGGCGATCCGCGAGTCCGGCGAGGTGGTGTTCCTGCCCCGGTACGGGGTGTGGTTCACGGGCCGTCACGGCATCGCCGACCAGGTGTTCCGCGACTACGAGACGTTCGTGTCGTCGTCGGGCACCGGCGTCACGAACACCAGGACGGCCGAGAACTGGCGCAAACCCAGCGTCATCCTCGAGAACGACCCGCCCGACCACACGAAGTACCGCCGCGTCATGGCGTCGATCCTCAGCCAGCGGGTGGTGCGCCGGCTGACCGACCGATTCCAGCAGCGCGCCGACGAACTCGTCGACCAGGTGGTGGCCGCCGACGAGTTCGATGCGGCCGAAGATCTCGCCGAGGCGTATCCGCTCAGCGTGCTGCCGGCCGCGGTGGGCGTGCAGGCCGAGGGCGTGCAGTATCTGCTGCCGTACTCGAACCTCAATTTCCAGTCGCAGGGCCCGCGCAACCAGCTCTGGCAGCAGGCGTTGGATGCCGCCGAAGACGCCAGCGCCTTCGTCACGTGGCAGATGCGTCGCGAGGCGCTCGAGCCCGACGGCTTGGGCAGCACGATCTACGGCTACGTCGACGACGGGGAGATCAGCGAGGAGGACGCCGGGATGCTGGTGCGCACCTTCCTGTCGGCGGGCGTGGACACGACGATCTTCGGCATCCAATTCGCCCTCCTCGCGCTCGCGAGCGACCCGGCGCAGTGGGCGAAGCTGAAGAACGATCCGTCGCTGGCCCGCGTCGCCTTCGAGGAGGGGCTGCGCTGGAACGCGCCGAGTCCCTTCATCGGCCGGACGACCTCGCGCGCCACCGAGCTCGGCGGCGTCGGCATCCCCGCCGGGGAGAAGGTCATCATGGACCTCGCCGCGGCCAACCGCGACCCGCGTCGCTGGCCGGACCCCGACGTCTACGACATCGACCGCGACACCAACGGCCACCTCGCGTTCGGGACCGGCATCCACGGCTGCATCGGGCAGATGATGGCGCGGATGGAGGCCACGTGCCTGCTGTCGGCGCTCGCGCGGCGGGTCGACACCACCGAGCTGACGGGGGAGCCGGTGCGGTTCTACTCCAACTGGCTGCGCGGTTTCGAGTCGCTGCCGGTGACGGTGACGCTGCGATGACGGCCCGGAAGATCCACAACGACCCCGCGGCCGTCATCGAGGACTACATCGCCGGTCTCGTCGGGGCCACGGGCTCGCTCGCGCGGCTGGCCGGCTGGCCCGTCGTGCTCCGCTCCACCGAGACGCGCAAGCCGGACGATCGCGTCGCGCTGGTGTCGGGCGGCGGATCGGGCCACGAGCCGGCGCACGCGGGATACGTCGGTTACGGGATGCTGGACGCGGCCGTGCTCGGGCCGGTGTTCACCTCCCCTTCGGTCGACTCGGTCTACGCGGCCCTGCGCGCCGTCGCGACGCCCGCCGGGGTCGTGCTGATCGTCAAGAACTACACCGGCGACCGCCTCAACTTCGGGCTCGCGGCCGAGATGGCCCGGGCCGACGGCATCCGCGTCGAAACGGTCGTGGTGGCAGACGACGCGGCGCTGGGCGACGTGTCGCGCGCGGGGCGGCGAGGACTGACCGCGACCGTGCTGGTGCACAAGATCGCCGGCGCGGGCGCCGAGCGCGGCTGGGACGTCGATCGCATCGTCGCGGTGGCGAACCGGTTCCTCGCGGGCGCCGCGACGATGGGCGTCGCGCTCGGCTCGAACACCGTTCCGGGGGCGTCCACGGGCAGCTTCGACCTCGGTGCGGGCGAGGTCGAATGGGGTCTCGGCATCCACGGCGAAGCCGGCAGCGAGCGCGGGACCCTCGTTCCCAGCAGCGACATCGCCGTCGCGCTGGTGGATCGGGTCATCACGGACCGCGGCATCGGCCGTGACGACGACGTCGTCGTGGTGGTCAACTCGCTGGGCGGAACGCCCGACCTCGACCTGCGGATCCTGCACGGCGATGTGCTCGCACGGCTGCGAGACCACGGCGTGCGGGTGCGGATGACGTGGGCCGGGCCCTTCCTGACTTCGCTCGAGATGCCCGGCGCCTCGGTCACGGTGGCCCGGGCAGACGACGAGCTGACCGACCTGCTCGGCGACGAGACGCGGGTGACGGCGTTTCCGCGCGAGACGGCCGTGCTCGACCCCGAGCGCAGCACCACCGTGGCATCCCCACACCTGTTCGAGGTGTCGGCGGGCGAGCGTCCGTCGCCACCGGCGGTCGAGGCCGTGCACGCCGTGGCGCGCGCGGTGGCGGATGCGCTGATCGCGAACGAGCGGCATCTGACGGGACTGGACCGGCGGGTCGGCGACGGCGACCTGGGCATCAACCTCGCCCGGGGAGCCGTGGCGGTGACGGATGCGACGGCGGTGCTGCTGACGCAGCCGACCGTCTCGCGCTACCTCGCCGCGGTGTCCGACATCGTGCGCCGCGAGGTGGGCGGCACCTCGGGGCCGCTGTACAGCATCCTGCTGCTGGCGTTGTCCGAAGCGGTCGGTGACACCGAGCCGGACCGGGCCGCGTGGGCATCGGCGTTCGCTACCGCGGTGGCGCGGGTGCGCGA
>CAXTES010000102.1:0-11024 GCA_964243215.1 uncultured Microbacterium sp.
CTCGCGCCGTCGCTGGCCGTCGAGGCCGGCGTCGCCGCGGGGCGGCTGCTCAGCGAGCCGGCTCGGCGGGTCGGGCGCTCGGTGACGATCCGCGACGACTCCGCGCGCCGGACGTGGCGCGTGCACCGCCCGCACGCAGAGTGTCGGTGCCTATCTCTCGCAGAAACCGCGACGGCTGCCGAGGCTGTGCGCCCTGACCCGCGGACCACGACAGCGACAGCGTACGAGCCGCGCGGGTGATCCCGACGTAGAGCAGTCGGCGCTCCTCGTCGACCTGCTCGAAGGACGTGGCGTACGAGATGGGCAGCAGACCCTCGGACAGTCCGGCGATGTGCACGTGGTCCCACTCCAGGCCCTTCGCGGCGTGGAGGGTCGCGAGCGTCACGGTGCGCATCGCCGGCTCGTGCTGGTCCCTGGCCCGGGCGAGCAGTTCGTCGGTGAAACCGCGCAGCGTCGTGCCGTCGGATGCCTCCTCGGCGAGCCGGAGCAGGGCCGCGCGCGCCTCCCACGCGTCGCGCAGCGCGCCGCCCGCCGGCGGCGGCTCGTCGGTGAGCCCGAGCGATCGCAGCACGTCGCGCACCGCCTGGACGAACGTCGACTCGAGCGGTGCGACCGATGCGCCCCGCAGCGCGAGCAGTGCCTGGCGCACCTCGGGCAGGTCGAAGAAGCGCCGCCCGCCCAGCACGGTCGCCGCGATGCGCTCTCCGGCGAACGCGGCGAGCAGGTGGGCCGACTGGGCGTGCGCGCGGTAGAGCACGGCGATGCGGCGCGGATCCGCACCGTCGCGGAGTCGTGCGGCGACCTCCTGGGCGATCCCGCGCGCCTCCGACTCGTCGTCCGGGTAGGCCGTGAGCGTCGGCACGCCGGCCGTGGGCGGGGATGCCGGCACCAGCTCCAGCGCCCCCGGCCGGCCGCGCATCAGGGCGTTCGCCACGTCGAGCACCGGCGCCACGGAACGGTGGTTCGACTGGAGGCGGATGACGCGGGCATCCTCGTACCGCCGCTCGAAGTCCAGGAGGAACCGCGCGTCGGCGCCGGCGAACGAGTAGATCGTCTGGCTGGCATCGCCGACGATGCAGACATCGCGCCGATCCCCCACCCACAGCTCGAGCAGCCGATGCTGCAACGGCGAGACATCCTGGAACTCGTCGACGGTGAAGTGGCGGTACTGCTCGCGGACGGCGTGCGCGACGCGGGGCTCGCCCTCGAGCATCCCCGCGCACGCCAGGAGCACATCCTCGAAGTCGAGCTGGCGCCGTTCGTCCTTGAGCTTCTCGTACGCGCGCTGCAGGTCCGCGACGCGCTCCGCGCTGAGCCGACCGATGCCGTCCGGGCGGACGGCCTGATACGCGTCGATGCTGCGCATGGTGATCTTGCGCCACTCGATTCCGCTCGCGACATCGCGCAGCGTGGCCGTGTCGAGGTCCATTCCGACGCTGTCGGCCGCGTGGGCGAGCAGGCGGACCTTGTTGTCGACGATGACGGGCGCCCTGTCGCCGGTCAGCGTCGGCCAGAAGTAGTTGAGCTGGGCCAGCGCGGCGGAGTGGAACGTGCGCGCGGCCACGCCGGTGACCCCGAGCGCCCGCAGCCGTCCCCGCATCTCGCCGGCCGCTTTGCTGGTGAACGTCACCGCCATCACGCGTGCCGGTGAGTACGCGCCGGTGTCTACGCCGTGCGCGATCCGGTGCGTGATGACGCGGGTCTTGCCGGTGCCGGCGCCAGCGAGCACGCACACCGGCCCCCGCAGCGTCGTGACGGCCTCGACCTGACGATCGTCCAGGCCGGCCAGCGCCGCGTCGCTCACGACGTACCCGCGAGCCAGTCGGTGATAAGCCGGTGCGCGATCGAGGTCGGCGGCGGCAGGAGGACTTCGCCCGCCCCGGCGAGCGCAACGGCGACCTCGTCGCGTGAGAACCATCGCACCGTCAGGATCTCCTCGCCGTCCGGGCGTGCCGCCCCGTCGTCGACGGCGGTGGCGTGGAAGCCGAGCATCAGCGAACGGTAGTACGGCCACGGCTGCGAGCCGCCGTAGCGCACATCGCTCAGGCGGACCCCGGCCTCCTCCTCGATCTCGCGGTGCACCGCGGCCTCGAGCGATTCACCCGCCTCCACGAAACCCGCGAAGCACGAGTAGCGGTCCGGTCCCCACAGCGCGTTGGATCCGAGCAGCAGCCGCGCCGGATGCGAGGCGCTGGATACCGCGACGATGACGGCCGGGTCGGTGCGCGGGAAGTGCTCGCGACCGCATACCGGGCACAGGCGCGACCATCCCCCGTGACGCAGTTCGGTCAGCGAGCCGCAGGCGGGACAGAACGGCGAGTCCAGCAGCCACCGGCCCAGGCTCAGCGCCTCGACGAACAGCGCCGAGTGGCCGGCGTCGATGTCGGCGCCGACGACGCGCAGCGGCGCCCAGCCGGCCGGGGCGGAGAACGGCTCGGGGACGTCGGGCGGCAGCACCGCAGCGAGCACGGCCGCCCCGTCCTCGCCGCGGCCGAGGAACGCCGTCACGGCGTCGGCGGGCACCCGCGAGGGCGGTACGAACAGCAGGGCGGATGCGTCGGCCAGCGGCGCGGTATCGCCGTGCAGCACGAGCACTCGGGTCGCGGCATCCGCCATCGCGGAGTCGATGAGGCCCGCCGTCTGCCGCTCGGCCGCGGACCGGTCCACGGGCGGATCGGCGGCGTGGCGGGGGGCGTCGTCGTGGCTCATCGAAACCCTTCCCACGGGCGTGGCGCGGTTCCCGCCGGTGACTCGCGACCTACCCTGAACCCATGGCACGCTCCCCTCTCACTTTAGCCGCGTCGGTGACGGCGGCTCTGCCCCGGGTCGGCGTCGTCGGGGTCGGTGCGCTCACCGAGGGAACGACGGGACGCTACGACTCGGCGGTGGCACAGCTGGACGATGGACGACAGGTCGTCGTCCGCGTGCCCGAGGACGAGGATGCCGCCGTGCAGCTGACCGCGGAGGTGCGCGCGCTGCGCGCGCTCACGCCGGGCGTGCGCGCGATCCTGCCCTTCCGGGTGCCGGAGCTGCTGGGCGAGATCCAGCTCGGAGACCTGCGCGCGGCCGTCGTGGACTTCGTGCCCGGCTACCGCGTCGATGCGGCGGACCTGCCGGCCGGGCCGGGCGCTGCGACGTCGATCGGCGCCGCGCTCGCCGCGATCCACGCCCTGCCTCCTGCCGTGCTGCGCAGCGAGGGGCTGCCGATGCGCACGTGCGAACAGCTGCGCGACGATCTGTCGCGACTGCTGGATCGGATCGCGGCGACCCACCGGGTGCCGGCATCCCTCGTGGACCGCTGGCGCCGGGCGGCCGACGCCGACGGACTGTGGCGGTTCGAGTCGGCCGTCGTTCTCGGCGGGGCCGGTGCCGACAGCTTCCTCCTCGGTGACGATGACGAGACCGGGCCCGAGGTGATCGGGGTGCTCGAGTGGCACGGCCTCTCGCTCTCGGATCCCGCGATCGATCTGCGCTGGCTCGCCTCGGCGCCGGCGGCGGCCGACGACGTGTACGCCGCGTACGCGCAGCGCTCGCCACGGGCGCCGGATGCCGGACTCCGCGCCCGCGCCCGGCTGCACGCCGAGCTGGAGTTCGCGAAGTGGCTGCTGCACGGCATCGACTCCGGTCGCGAGGACATCGTCACCGACGCGGTGAGCCTGCTCGTCTCCCTCGCCGACGGCGTGCGGGACGACGACCTCTTCACCCCGGACGAGCTCGACGTCGACGAGGCGATCGCGCTATTGGATCGCACCCCCAGCGGGGAGGCACCCGTCGTCGACACGTCGATGCAGACCGACGCCTACGACCCCGAGATGCTGTCGATGTTCGTGGCCGAGGAAGACGACCGCGCCGGCGCGGCTGCACCGACCGAGTCGGGCACGGGCCCCGAGGACGACGACGTCTCGACCGCTCCCATCGACATCTCGGCGTGGGCGGCCGCGCGCGACGTCGAGACACCCTCGCCCGTCCTCGGCGACGGCGACCGGCGGGCGACGCTGAACCGCTGGGCGAGCTCCTCCTGGGAGTAGATCCGGTCGCTTCGCAGCACCAGGTCATCGCCGACGTAGTACAGCGCGACGTCGATCTGATCCAGCGGGATGCCGTGCTTGCGCGCGTACGCGACGCGGTACAGCGCGAGCTGCAGCATCCGCTCCTCGCGCTCGTCGGCGGTGCGCGGCGGGCGGCCGGTCTTCCAGTCGACGATCTCGATGCGGTCGTCGCGGTCGACGCGGCGATAGACGGCGTCGAGCTTGCAGATGATGACATGAGCCGGTCCGTGCGGGTCGGGCAGCGGAAAGTCGATCTCGGTCTCGACCTCGATCGGCTTGAGCCCGGCCCACTCCGAGCGCTCGAAGACGGCTTTGAGCCGCTCGAGCTCGGCGGCGTCTTCGACGGACGCCTCGGTGTGCGGCTGCTCGTCGATCTCCCACAGCGCGTCGTCCGGTGACGGCCCGAGGCCTGCGAGCTGGGAACGCTGCTCGATCCACGCGTGGAACAGCGTTCCGAGCCGCGTCTGGCGGAACGGCCGCTCCGGGAGCGGGCGCGCGATCGCGCCGACGGTCGCGTCGTGGTCGGTGACGTAGTCCTTGAATCGGGATGCCGGGATCCGCACCGGCGCGTTCCACGACGACACCCCGCGCGCCTCGCGTTCGGCCAGCAGCCGGGTCAGTACCCGATCCGGTTCCGGGTCGCCGGCCGCGGCGTCGGTCACGCGCGCCGCCGCCGCCCGGACCGCGCCGCCGCGGGCGCCGAGCGGATCCAGCGGCCACGACACGACCTGGCCACCGCGGTCGAGGTAGGGGTTCTGGCCCGCCTCCTCGGCATCGATGCGCGCGATGCCGAGCGCATAGCAGATCTCGTCGAGGGAGGGGCTGGGCCTGCGCGCCGATTGCTGACCGCCCCAGTGCGACCCCGTCAGCAACAGGTCGCGCCGGGCCCGGGTGACCGCGACGTATGCCAGGCGCCGCTCCTCGCGTTCGGCGTACGCGCGGTGACCGGCGCGCAGACCCTCGATCGCCGTGCGCAGGGTCTTGGCATCGAGCGGGTCATCGGGTCGGTATCCCAGTTCCGGCAGGGCGTCGCGGTCGCCGCGGAACGCGTAGGGAAGCACCCCGAAGCCGAGCCACCCCATGACGGACCGCGGTGATCTCGGCAGCTCGTCGGTCACCAGGCGCACCACCGCCACGGCATCCCACTCCAGGCCCTTCGCGCCGTGGATCGTCAGCAGCTGCACGACTCCGGGCTGGGGCGGCTCGGCGCGGGGCATCAGCTCGTCGGTGTCTTCGGCGTGCTCGAGCCACGCCAGCAGGCTGCCGATCGTGCCGTGGCCGTCGGCGGTGAGGAACGCCCGCACCTCGTCGACGAAGGCGCGCAGCTGCGCGGATGCCACGCCGGCGGGGCCCCTCGCCTCATTGGCGGCCAGCTCGATGTCCAGCCGCAGCTCCAGCTCGATCAGCCGGATCAGGTCGGGGATGGGCTGGCCCACCGCGTGCCGGAGCCGCTCGAACAGTTCGCCGGCTTCGCGCAACCGCCGGCGGCCGGCATCCGTGAACCGCTCGAGGAGCCGGTAGTCGTCGCGGGCGGTGCGTACGAACTCGAGGGCGTCGATGATCGACACCTGTTCGTCGACGCCCGCCGAGCCGCGCACCCGCGCGAGGAGTTCGGCCGGCAGGGGCGTGAGGGTCGAATCCCGCCGCGAGAGCGTGTCGGCGAGCTCCTGCAGCGCCGCGAGATCCGCGACGCCGATCGCGAAGCGCGGACCGGACAGCAGCCGGATGAGGGCGGAACCCTGACTCGGATCGTGGATGACCCGGAGTGTCGCAACGACGTCGACGACCTCGGGTGTGGACAGCAACCCGCCGAGGCCGAGGATCCGATGCGGCACGCCGGCACGTGCCAACGCGTCCGCGAAGACGCTCATGTGCCGTTTCGCGCGGAACAGCACCGCGCCGGAGTGGGCGCGCGGCTGCGCCTCGGGCAACCCTGCCGCCGCGCGTTCGGCGGCGATGCGCTGCTGCTCGTCGGCGTGGCGCGCGCGCACGGCGACGAACCACCGTGCGACCTCGTCAGCCTCATCGTCGGTGGTGGCGGCGAATGCCACCGAGACGTCGCCTGCGCCGGCGCCCGGCCGCGCCACGAGCGCATTCACCGGCACGCCCCCAGGCCCGGCCGCCTCGACGAGACGGTTGGCCGCGGTGAGGATGCGGATGTCGTTGCGCCAGCTGACGGTGAGCCGGTGCGATCCGAATCCGCCGTCGGGGGCGAACGCACGCTCGAACGCGGCGAGATTGTCGGCCGACGCTCCGCGCCACCCGTAGATCGACTGATTCGGGTCGCCCACCGCCATCACCGCCCCGCCGGCGAAGATGCGCGCGAGCAGCTCGGTCTGCAGCACGGACGTGTCCTGGTACTCGTCCAGGAGCACCACCCGGTACTGCTCGCGCAGCTGTGCGGCGACATCGGGCGCGGCCTCGACGATCGCCAGGGCGCCCGCGACCTGATCGGCGAAGTCGAGAGTCCCCTCGGCTGCCTTGCGCGCGCCGTAGTCGCGTACCAGACCGGTGAGCACGGGAAGCCCGGTCATCGACGTGTGGAAGGTCTCGATGTGCCCGCTCGTCTGCCGGTCGTGATCGGCGTGCGGCGCCAGTGCCGCCGCCCACCGATCCGCGAGGGCGTCGACCCGCGCCGGATCGGCGTGGTTGTCGAGCATTTCGCCGGCGAGCCGGTGCACCGCATCCACGACGGTGGCGAACGCCTCGCCGCGCTCGGCGAGGCGTTCGTCGCTCGACGCGACCACGACGCGGCGCGCGAGCAGCCACGACCCGGACTGGCTCAGCAGCGCCGCATCCGGTTCCCGCCCGATGCGCGCGCCGTGCTCGCGAACGACGCTGTCGGCGAACGAGTTGTAGGTGGCCACCCGGGGGCGGAGCAGCAGCTCGTCACCGGGAGTGGTGGATGCCAGCGGCGCGGCGCCGACACGGACGGCGAGGTCGTCGAGGAACCGGCCGAGCGCGTCGCGTCTGACCCGCGGCGCGGCATCCTGCATCCGCGCCCAGAACCCCGCCAGGACCCCCTCGCCCGCCAGCCGCTCGAGCTGCGGCAGCAGGCCGCGCCGGGCGTATTCGTCGATCGCGGCGAGCCGTTGCCCGATGCGGTCGGCCAGCTCGCCGGCGGCCTTGCGCGTGAAGGTGAGCCCGAGCACCTCGTCGCGACGCACGTGCCCGTTGGCCATGAGCCACACCACCCGCGCGGCCATGGTCTCGGTCTTGCCGCTGCCGGCGCCGGCGACGACGAGGGCGGGGCCGGGACCGGCCTCGACCACCGCTCGCTGCTCGTCGGTCGGCGCGGGCAGTCCGAGCGCGGCCGCGACGGCCGTAGCCGACACGGTGCTGGGTCCGGGCCACCGCGCGCTCACGACGCCGACACCGCCTTGACGGTGTGCACCGGACACACCGCGAAGACATCCTTCGTGCAGTGCGTGTCGAGGTGGGCGTCGAATCGATCGGATGCCATGGCTGCGGCCGTGTCGACGATGCGCCGCAGGAATTGCACGCGCGCGTCGGCGTCCATCGGCGGCTGTCGCGCCATCCGGTAGTCGGCGTTGCGCAGCGTCTTGGACAGCACCAGCAGTCGCGCTCCGGCGCTGTCGCGGACATCGGCGCCGGGCAGCTGCCCTTCCAGGAACGCCAGCTGATACGCCGCCAGCTGGGGATCGTCGACGACCTTGTCGTCGGAGACCCGCTTCTCGGACCGTCCGGTCTTCAGATCCACGATCATCACGCGCGCGGCATCCGGACGATCCGGGTCGGCCGGGACGCCCTCGCCCCACCCGCCCGGATACACCTCGACGCGGTCGACGGTGCCCGACAGCAGCGCCAGCCGGCCGTCGACCGGCTCGCCCTCCCGGGCGGAGTGGACGACCGGTGCCTCGCCGGACGCGGCATCCACCTCCACCGCGAGACGGAACGCCGCCTCGGCGCCGATCGTGCGGCCGTTCTCGGCGTGGAAGCGGTGCAGGTACGCGTGCAGCCGCCCCACCAGCAGCGTCGCCCAGGCGTGTTCCTTGCGCGACATCCACGGCGCCTCGAAGTCCAGTTCCGCCCAGCGCGCATCGACGAGCTCCTGCAGGAGCGCGCGGTCGCCCGAGGGCACCTCCTCCATCGCGGCGTGCAGGATGGTGCCGACGCCCGCGGACCACGATCTGCTGTCACCGCCCAGGGCCCGGATCGCCCAGTCCAGCGGGCACTGCGCGAAACCCTCGAGGCGCGACGGCGACACGTGGACGGGACCGTGCGCGAAGTCGCGGAGCGGTCCGTCCGACGACGGTTCGGCCACCCCGTACCACTCCCGTGGCACGGCACCGGGCACCCGCGCGCGCCCGAGCAGCACCAGCTGCCCTGCCGCGTGGGACCGTGCCGCGGCAGCGGATGCGGTGGTCAGCGTGCGGCGGTGCTCGGCGACCAGTCCGCGCAGGGTCAGCGGATGCTGCGACCCGCCGCGGTCGCGCTCATCGTCGTCGGACCCATCGTCGTCGGACCCATCGTCGTCGGGCCCGTCGTCGTCTGGCTCGGGGAAGAACGACAGCAGCGGACTGGGCCCGAGGTCGTCGTCGTCGACGGCGGTCACGACGAGCCGGAAACGCGCGCGCGACACCGCCCGGACGAGCAGCCGAAGCTCGTCGTGCAGCGCCGCGCGGCGACGGTCCAGCACGGCGGGCGCCTCGGGCGATCCGCTGCCGGCCCGGTGCGCGGCGATCTCGTCGGCGAGGCGCCACGTGTCCAACAGGCCACCGCGCAGTCTCATGTTCGGCCACACGCCGTCCTGCACGCCCGCGATCACGACCGCGTCGAACTCGGTGCCCAGCGCCGCCGCGGGCGTCAACAGCGTCACCGCTCCCGGACGCTCGGGTGCGGTGAGGGTGTCTTCGGGCACATCCGAGTCCAGCATCCGATCGATGAACGCCACCGGGCTCGCTCCCTGCGTCCGCTCGACGTCACGCTTGGCGGCATCGAACAGCGCGACGAGAGCGTCGAGGGCCGCGTTCGCCTCGGTCGCCAGCACGCCGCCGGACGTCGCGAGCTCCCGCCATACATCCGCCACCCGCCGACCGGATCGGTCGCGGGCCCGGTCCCACGCGAGCCAGAGCAGCTCGTGGATCGTCGCGCCGCGCTGCGCCTCGTCGTGCAGCCCGCCGAGGGTGACCGCCACGATCTCGGCGGCACGCCCGTCCGGCGTGCCCAGCAGCGCCGGCACGAGCGGCGCCGACATAGCCTCGCGCAGCAGCTCGGCCGCCGGCCTCGTGCGCCCCTCGGCGAGCTCGGCCTGCCGCAGCCGGGCGCGCAGCCGTCGGAGGTCCACCGCGTCGAGGCCGCCGAACGGCGACAGCAGCGCCGCGGTCAGATCCTCCGCCGTCCGCTCGGCCGGCGCCGCGATTCCGAGCCGCACCAGCTGCAGCAGATCACGCACCACCTGCTCGCGACCGAGCGGCCGCTGCACGCCCGCCGCGCGGGTGGGGACCTCGCGAGCGGCGAGTTCGGACTCCAGATCGGCGACCTGCCGGGTGTCGTGGGCGATGACCGCCATCCGCTGCCATGGCACGTCGTGCAGCACGTGCCACTCGCGGAGCGTCCGGGCGATGCGGTCGGTCTCCTCGAACGGCGACGGCGCGATGATCGTGCGCACCGACCCCGTCGGATCGGCCGCGGGCCCCGGCGGGCGGCGATGCTCGACGCGACCGGACACGCCGACGGCGGCCGTGACGGACCGAGTGAGCCGCGTCAGAGCCGCGTCGGCGCGGTGGGGTTGATCCAGCACATGCACCGGACCGAGCATCTCGCACAGCTGCGCGAACAGGGCCGGACTCGCGCCGCGGAACGCTCCAGACGCGATGTCGGGATCGCCGAAGGCGACGACGGCGACGCCGCGCGTGCGCAGCGCCCGCAGCAGCGTCGCGCCGCCGCGGGTCAACTCCTGCGCGTCGTCGACGAGCACCACCCGAAGCCGCGCGGCCGGACCGAGCCGCGCCTGCGCCGCCGCCGCCGGCGTCGTCCGCAGCTCGGCAGCGGCCTCCGCGAGCAGGTCGGCCGGATCGCGGGAGGCACCGCGCAGGGCACCGAGCGCGTCGCGGTACTCGCGGATGAAGGATGCCGCAGCCCGCCACGGCGCTCGCCCGGTGGCAGCACCCAATCGGTCGAGCTCGTCGGGCTCGACGCCTGCCTCGGTGGTCTCGGCGATCAGCGCCCTCAGGTCGGTGCGGAATGCGCGCGAGCCGCGGACGGCCGGCGGCAGCGATTCCGGCCAGCGGTCCAGGGCGGCGCCCCCGGCGGCATCCTCGGCATCTCCGGCGAGCAGGTCAGCGATGATGCGGTCCTGGTCTGCGGCGGTGAGCAGCAGCGGCGGTTCGCCGGAGTCCTGCACGGCGGCGGCACGCACGACCTGGAACGAGAAGGATGCCACGGACCGCGCGAGCGGCCCCGTCGTCGCCTGCGCGGCGACGAGCGCGAGACGGTCGCGCAGCGCCGTCGCGGTCTGCCGGGTCGGGGTCAGCACGAGCAGCTCGTCGGTGGCGACACCACGATCGAGCAGGGCCGCGACCCGCGCGACGAGGGTGTGGGTCTTGCCGGTGCCGGGCGCTCCGATCACGACACCCGACGCGTCGACCGGCAGCGTGACCACCGCGTGCTGTGCGGCATCCGTCGCCGCCCTCGTGTCACCGCCTGCCATCGTGCTGCCACGGTACCGGGCGGCGCCGACATCGTTCGCGCAGAGCGTGCCCCGCGCGAACCGTCGGCGTCCGGGCGCATCGTAGAGTCGTAGTGCGCCCGGCGGCGACCGTCGATGCTGGGCAGAAGGGCACGCGCCGTGGAGATCCGCATCGGTATCGCGAACACCGGACGAGAGCTGAACTTCGAGTCCGCCGAGACCGCCGACACCGTCAAGAAGTCGGTCGCCGCTGCGCTGGACGCCGGCGCGGCATATGTCAGCTTCGCCGACTCGATGGGCAACTCGTACATCGTGCCCGTCGC
>CAXTES010000103.1:0-10924 GCA_964243215.1 uncultured Microbacterium sp.
CCGCCCTCGCCCTGCTTGATCTCCATGATCACGTCGCGCGCGTCGTCGGGGTCGCGGGGGATCAACAGCCGCCGCAGCCGTTCCTGGGCCTGGACGAGGGCGTCCTCGAGCGCGGGCACCTCGGCCGCGAACGCCTCGTCGTCCTTCCCGAGGTCGCGTGCGGCATCCAGATCCTCGGATGCCGTCACCGTCGCGTCGTGCGCGGCGATGATCTTGGACAGCTCCGCGTAGCGACGGTTGACACGCCGCGCGCGCACCGGGTCGGCGTGGACGGCCGGATCGTTCAGCTCCGCCTCGACGGCGCGCTGCTCGTCGATCAGCCCGCGGACGGACTCGGAGAGGCCTGCATCCGACACGACTCAGCGGATGTTGTTCTCGTGCCCGTGGCTGTGGCCGCCGCCGGTGGGCGTGGGCACCGACTTCTGCATCTGCACGAGGAACTCGACGTTGGACTGCGTCTCCTTGAGCTTGCCGAGCACGACCTCCAGCGCCTGCTGCGGGTCGAGCCCGGCGAGCGCGCGACGCAGCTTCCAGGTGATCTTGACCTCGTCGGGCGACAGCAGCATCTCCTCGCGGCGCGTGCTGGACGCGTTCACGTCGACGGCCGGGAAGATCCGCTTGTCGGCGAGCTGGCGGTTCAGCCGCAGCTCGCTGTTGCCGGTGCCCTTGAACTCCTCGAAGATCACGTCATCCATCTTCGAACCGGTCTCCACGAGCGCGGTGGCGAGGATCGTGAGGGATCCGCCGTTCTCGATGTTGCGCGCGGCGCCGAAGAAGCGCTTGGGCGGATACAGCGCGGATGCGTCCACCCCGCCGGTCAGCACGCGACCGGACGTCGGCGCCGAGATGTTGTACGCACGGCCGAGGCGCGTGATCGAATCCAGCAGCACGACGACGTCACGGCCGAGCTCCACGAGCCGCTTCGCGCGCTCGATCGCGAGTTCGGCGACCGTGGTGTGGTCTTCGGCGGGCCGGTCGAAAGTCGAGGCGATGACCTCGCCGCGCACGGTGCGCTGCATGTCGGTGACCTCTTCGGGCCGCTCGTCGACGAGCACGACCATGAGGTGGACCTCGGGGTTGTTGGTCGCGATGGCGTTGGCGATCTGCTGCAGCACGATCGTCTTGCCGGCCTTGGGCGGCGCGACGATCAGGCCGCGCTGGCCCTTGCCGATCGGGGCGACGAGGTCGATGATCCGCTGGGTCAGCTTCTCCGGCGCGGTCTCGAGGCGCAGGCGCTCCTGCGGGTACAGCGGGGTGAGCTTGCCGAACTCGACGCGGGTCGCGGCGTCGTCGACGGACAGCCCGTTGACGGCATCCACCTTCACCAGCGCGTTGTACTTCTGCCGGCTGGACTGCTCGCCCTCGCGCGGCTGCTTGATCGCGCCGACCACCGCATCGCCCTTGCGCAGGTTGTACTTCTTGACCTGGCCGAGCGAGACGTAGACGTCGCTCGGACCGGGCAGGTAGCCGGTGGTGCGCACGAACGCGTAATTGTCGAGCACGTCGAGGATGCCGGCGATCGGGATGAGGACGTCGTCGTCGCCGATCTCGGTCTCGAACTCGTCGCCGGTGGTCTGTACTCCCCGGCGTTTGTTGCGCTGCCGGTTGCGGGATTGGGCGGACTGCTCGTCGTCGTCGGATGCCGCGGCGGCCTGCGTCGACTGGGGGGCGTTCTGGCCGTTCTGGCCGGCCTGCCCGCCGCCCTGGGCGCCCTGGCCCGAGGCGTTCTGCCGGTTGCGGTTGCGGTTGCGCGACCGGCTGCGACTGCGCGACGGCTGCTCGCCGCCGTCGGCCTGCTCGCCGTCGGTGCGTTCGGTGTCGGCCTGCTCGCCGTCGGTGCGCTCGGTGTCGGACTCCGCCTCCGCCTCGCCGTCGACGAGCTCGCCGGCGGGGGACTCGGTCGCAGCGGCCTCGGCATCCGGGCTGGCCCCGGTGGGCTCGGCGCCAGCGGCCTCGTCGGTCGGGACGCCGGGCTCGGTGGCCTCGGATGCCTCGTCGGTCGGCGCCTCGGCCGCCTCGGTCGGTACGACCTCGGTCACCTCGGTCGGCGCCTCGGCCACCTCGGTCTGGACCGGGTCGGCGGCGTCAGCCGGCGCCGCGGGGACGTCCTCGCTCTTCGCGCGCCGGGGGGCGCGCTTGCGCGGCGCCTTCGCCGCGGGGGCGGTGGGGGCTTCGACATCGGCATCCGTCATGACGGCGGACGCGGCATCGGGGGCCGGCTCGGTCTCGGCGGAGCCGCCTGTCGACAGCTCCGCGTCGGCGTCCGCCACGGGGGCGGGCGGCTGCTCGGGGGCGATCTGGGTGGTGTCTGCGTCATCGACGCGCTCGGATGCGGGCGCGTCGGACTGGATCTCGGAGATGGACTCCACGAGTACTCCTTTGGAAACGAGTGGATATGCATGACCGCACGGGACGCTGTCCACGGCAGCATCCGCCCGCCCACTTCGGCGCCCGCGAAGACCCTTCGACGAGCTCGGGGTTCCGGTCGGGGCCGGCAGTGGGGGTTGTGCGGCGGTTCGCAGAATTGCGACGGAGGCCAGATTGACCAAGCCCTGTTGAGGAAGCTAAGTGGCACCCTCCGCGTACGGTCTCACTGTACCACCCTTGAAGTCGACGGCCAGCATGAGCGCCTCCCAGGGCGTCTGGGCGGTGGCCCTCGCGACCTCCGCCGCGGCGAGCCTCGACCCCGGTCCGTCGGCGAGCACGAGCACGCTCGGACCGGCGCCGGAGACGACGGCGGCGAAGCCCGCGGCGCGCAGTGCCCGCACGAGCAGGTCGGTCTCGGGCATCGCCGCGGCGCGGTAGCTCTGGTGCAGCTTGTCCTCGGTGGCCGCCAGCAGCAGCTCGGGGCTCTGTGTCAGCGCAGCGATCAGCAGCGCCGAGCGCGACACGTTGAACACCGCGTCCTCCCGCGAGAACTGGTCCGGTTGCAGACTCCGCGCGACCGTGGTCGACATCGTGGATTCGGGCACGAAAACGAGCGGAGCGACGCCGCGGTGCACCAGCAGCTTCTTGTGCTGGGGTCCTTCGGGGTCCAGCCAGGCGATCGTCAGGCCGCCGAACAGGGCGGGCGCGACATTGTCGGGATGCCCCTCCAGCTCGGTCGCGAGCCGCAGCAGCAGGTCAGGCCCGAGCTCGACGTCCCCCGCGAGCAGACCCTTAGCCGCCAGCAGCCCGGAGACGACGGCAGCGCCCGACGAGCCGAGCCCCCGGCCGTGCGGAATCACGTTGTGCGCGCGCAGCCGCACGCCCGGCATCCGTCGCCCGATCGCCTCGAAGGCGTAGGCCATCGAGGTGATCACGAGATTGGTCTCGTCGCGCGGGACATCGTCGGCGCCCTCGCCCGACACCTCGATCTGCACCCCGTCCGGCGCGGGCGTCACGACGAGCTCGTCGTAGACGCTCAGCGCGAGTCCGAGCGTGTCGAACCCCGGGCCGAGATTGGCGCTGGTGGCGGGCACGCGGACGAGCACGGCGCCGTCGGGGGCCAGGGTCACGCGGTCGCCGCCACCGGCTGCAGGTCGAGGACGGATGCCACCTCGGAGGTCGTCGCATCGACCACCGTCGGCTCGACCTGCGATCCATCGGCCTTGCGCAGCGCCCACTGCGGGTCCTTCAGGCCGTGCCCGGTGACGGTGAGCACGACGCGGCTGCCCGCGGGAATCGTTCCGGCCTCGGCCTGCTCCAGCAGGCCGGCGACGCTGATGGCGGACGCCGGCTCGACGAAGACGCCGACCTCGCCGGCGAGGGTCTTCTGAGCGGCAAGGATGCGGTCGTCGTCGATCGCCCCGAACCACCCGTTCGTGGCCTCCCTCGCCTCGAGGGCCAGGTGCCACGATGCCGGGTTCCCGATGCGGATGGCGCTGGCGACCGTGTCGGGATCCCTGACGATCTCGCCGCGGACGATCGGGGCCGAGCCGGCCGCCTGGAAACCGACCATGCGCGGCACCTTCGTGGCGACGCCGGCCTCCGCCTCCTCGCGGTAGCCACGGGTGTAGGCGGTGTAGTTGCCGGCGTTGCCGACGGGGATGAGGTGGAAGTCCGGTGCGTCACCCAGCGTCTCGACGACCTCGTACGCGGCGGTCTTCTGCCCGTCGATGCGGTCGGGGTTGACCGAGTTGACCAGGTGCACCGGGTAGTGGTCGGCGAGCTCGCGGGCGATCTCGAGGCAGTCGTCGAAGTTGCCGCGGATCTGGATGAGCCGGCCGTTGTGCGCGACCGCCTGGCTGAGCTTGCCCATCGCGATCTTGCCCTCCGGCACGAGCACCGCAGCGGTGATCCCGGCGTGGGCCGCGTACGCGGCGGCGGACGCGGACGTGTTGCCGGTGGATGCGCAGATCACGGCCTCCGCGCCGTGATCGATGGCGCGCGAGATCGCGACGGTCATGCCGCGGTCCTTGAACGACCCGGTCGGGTTCATCCCCTCGAACTTGACCCAGACGTCCGTGTCGGTGCGGCGCGACAGCGCCGGGGCGGGCAGCAGCGGTGTGCCCCCCTCGCCGAGCGTGACCACCGTCGAAGCATCCGTCACACCCAGCCGGTCGGCGTATTCGCGCAGCACCCCGCGCCAGACATGTGCCATCGTCAATCTCCTTCCACGCGCAGCACCGATACGACGCGTTCCACGACGCCGCTTCCGGCCAGCTGCGCGACGGTGTCGCTGAGGTCCTGCTCCAACGCCGTGTGCGTGCCGATCACCAGTCGCGCGACACCCGATCCGGCCTCGCCCGCCCCGATCACGGTCTGCTCGACGGTCGCGATCGAGACCCGGCCCTCGCTGAGGATTCCCGCCACCGTCGCCAGCACACCGGGGCGGTCGTCGACTTCGAGGGTGATCTGGTACCGCGTCGTGACGCGCCCGATCGGCACCACCGGGAGGTTCGCGCGGGTCGACTCCCCCACCCCGACCCCGCCGGCGATGTGTCGGCGCGCGGCCGAGACCACGTCGCCGAGCACCGCCGACGCGGTCTGCACGCCGCCCGCGCCCGCCCCGTAGAACATCAGATCGCCCGCGGCCTCGGCCTGGACGAACACGGCGTTGTTCGCGCCGTGGACGCTGGCGAGCGGATGCTCCCGCGACAGCAGGGCCGGATACACCCGCACCGAGATCGCCTCACCGGTCGGCGAGGCCTCGCTCTGCCCGGTCAGCCGCTCGCAGACGGCGAGCAGCTTGACGACGTACCCGGCGTGCCGGGCGGCATCCATCACCGCCTTGTCGATGCCGGTGATCCCCTCGCGATGCACGGCGTCCAACGGCACGGTGGTGTGGAAGGCGAGGCTGGCGAGGATCGCCGCCTTCTGGGCGGCGTCGTATCCCTCTATGTCGGCGGTGGGATCGGCTTCGGCGTAGCCGAGCGCCTGCGCTTCGGCGAGCACGTCGGCGAATTCGGCGCCTTCGGCATCCATCCGGTCGAGAATGAAGTTCGTGGTGCCGTTGACGATCCCCATGATGCGCTGCACCCGGTCGCCGGCGAGCGAGTCGCGCAGCGGGCGGATGATCGGGATGGCGCCGGCCGCCGCCGCCTCGTAGTACACCTGTGCGCCCACCTGGTCGGCCGCTTCGAAGATCGCCGGACCGTGCGTGGCCAGCAGCGCCTTATTGGCCGTCACGATGTCCGCGCCGGAGTTGATGGCCTCGAGCAGGTGCGTACGGGCCGGTTCGATGCCGCCCATCAGCTCGATGACGATGTCGGAGCCGACGATGAGCGTCTCGGCGTCGGTCGTGAACAGCTCGCGGGGCAGGTCGACGTCGCGCGGGGCGTCGAGGTTGCGCACCGCGATGCCGGCCAGCTCGAGCCTGGCACCGGCGCGGTCGGCCAGCTCGTCGCCGTGGCGCAGCAGCAGGTCGGCGACCTGCGAGCCGACGGCTCCCGCTCCCAGCAGCGCCACTCGGAGTCGGCGGTAATCGGTCACTTCGGCTCGCTCCGCTCGCTCGGCACTCCGGATCCGGATTCGACCAGCGACGGGATGCCGGCGTCGCGTGCGAGCAGATCCTCGACCGTCTCGCCGCGCACGAGAACCCGGGCTCTTCCGTCGCGCACCGCCACGACCGGCGGCCGCGGCACGTAGTTGTAGTCGCTCGCCAGCGAGAAGCAGTAGGCGCCGGTCGCCGGCACCGCGAGCAGGTCGCCCGGGGTCACGTCGCCGGGCAAGTAGTCGGCATCCACCACGATGTCGCCGGACTCGCAGTGCTTGCCGACCACGCGCACCAACGCGGGCTCGGCGTCGCTGCGGCGCGACGCGATGCGGGCCGAGTAGTGCGCGCCGTACAGCGCGGGGCGCGGGTTGTCGCTCATCCCGCCGTCGACGCTGACGTAGAGCCGCGTCGCGCCGTCGCCGAGTGCGACCGGCTTGACGGTGCCGACCTCGTAGAGGGTCACACCGGCCTGTCCCACGATCGAGCGCCCCGGTTCGAACGCGAGGTTCGGCATCGGGATGCCGCGCACCTCGCACTCGCGCGCCACCGCGTCGGCGATGCCGGTCGCGAGCTGGTCGAGCGGCGTCGGGTCGTCGGCGGCGGTGTAGGCGATGCCGAACCCGCCGCCGAGGTTCAGCACCGGAACGGCGCCGTCCTCGAGCAGCGCCTCGTGCAGTTCCACGAGCCGGGATGCGGACTCGGCGAACCCGGCGGTGCCGAAGATCTGCGAGCCGATGTGGCAGTGCAGTCCGACGAACGCCAGGGCCGGAAGCTCCCGGATCCGCGCGACGGCGGCCGCGGCATCCTGGATCGCGAAGCCGAACTTCTGGTCCTCGTGGGCGGTCGCGAGGAAGTCGTGCGTCTCGGCGTGCACGCCGCTGTTGACCCGCAGCAGCACGGGCTGGATCGTGCCGCGGCGATCGGCGATGGCGGCCAGGCGCTCGATCTCGATCGGGCTGTCGAGCACGACCGAGCCGATGCCGGCCTCGACGGCCCGCTCGAGCTCGGGCACCGACTTGTTGTTGCCGTGGAAGGCCAGCCGCGCCGGGTCGGCGCCCGCCGCCAGGGCGACATCGAGTTCGCCGCGCGTGCACACGTCGACGGCGAGCCCCTCGTCCAGAACCCAGCGCACCACCTCGGTGCACAGGAACGCCTTGCCCGCGTAGTACACCCGCGTCTGCACGCCGTGTGCTGCCGTCGCCGTGCGGAACGCCGTCAGCGCTCGCCGCGCGTGCTCACGCACCTCGGTCTCGTCGACGACGTACAGCGGCGTGCCGAACGTCTCGCGCAACTCGAGCACCGAGACGCCGCCGATCCGAATCGCACCGTCGGCGTCGCGTCCCGCCTCGGCGGGCCAGACACCGGGGGTCAACGCGTTGGCGTCGTCCGGCATCCTCAGCCACGGCGGCGCCGCGGGGCGGGGATGCGGGGCGGCGGACACGGTCAGGGCCAATCGGTGGATGCTTCGGCGCTCGACTCTTCGGGCGGCGGCGTCCGGGACCGGGCCGCGGACGGGTGCGCTGGGCACCGGAAGGTTCTCAGCAGTCTAGGGCACCGTCGTCCGGATGCCCGGGCGTGCGCTCAGGCGCACGTGCCCCTGGCCTGCAGCGTGGCATCGCTGATCACGCGCGGGTCGATCGTGAGGTTCCCGACGAGCTGGTCGCCCTGCACCGCCACGGTGTCGAGCACCACCGCGGCCGGCAGATACTGCGCGATGCACACGCTCCAATCGCGCAGAGCGGCGTCGGCCACCACGCCGAAGCGGTCGCGCAGAGAGTCGGCGTCGATCTGGGCCTCCCCCAGCCGCAGCGTGGCGGGCGTGAGCACCAGATCGCCGTCGCGGGCGGTCGGGGTCAGCGCGATGCCGATCGGGAACCGGGCGCTGAAGAAAGCCAGCTCGACGGTCATCGTCACATCCGGTTCGCTCAGCCCGAGGGTGTCGGCCGGGAATCCGTCGACGGTGCGCATGAGGGCCTGGACCTGCCCGGTGCCGAGGACGACCGTCGCGGTCGCCGACTGCGCCGAGGCATCCCCTCGGAACACCACCCCGGTCGCGTGCACGGTGACGTCGCCGGTGAACGATCCGCCGAGCGTGACGTCGTCGGATGAGACCGTGACATCGTCGAGGCGACCGGCGATGACCTGCGGCAGCACCGCTCCCTGCACGTCGACGTCGACCTGCTGGTCGGCGGGCAGCGCGAGCCGCGTCACAACCTGATCCCGGATCGTCTTGGTGACGATGTCGCGGGCGATCGATTCGCCGAGGAACCACGCCGCGACGGCCAGTCCGGCCACGATCAGCAGGGCGACCAGCCATATCCAGCCGTGACGGCGGCGGCGCGGGGCCGGCTCGGCGTACGCCCAGTCGGGCAGTGGCTGGGTGGGCTGCGTGTCGCCCGCCGTCACGTCGTCACATCCGTTCCGGGGCGCTGACGCCGAGCAGATCCAGGCCGTTGCGCAGCACCTGACCGGTGGCGTCGTTGAGCCACAGCCGGGTGCGGTGCACCGTCTCGACGGGCTGATCGCCGAGCGGGATGACGCGGCAGTTGTCGTACCACCGGTGGTACAGACCCGCGAGTTCCTCCAGGTAGCGCGCGATACGATGCGGCTCGCGCACCTGTGCGGCGAAGGCGACGATGCGGGGGTATTCCTGCAGCGCCCCCAGCAGCGCCGATTCGGTCTCGTGGTCGAGCAACTCGGGCGCGAATTCGCTGCGGTCCACCTCGGATGCCTCCGCGTGGCGGGCCACGTTGTGCGTGCGGGCGTGCGCGTACTGCACGTAGAAGACCGGATTGTCGTTGGTGCGACGCTGCAGCACGTCGAGGTCGACATCGAGGTTTGAGTCGGTCGAGCTGCGCGTGAGCGCGTACCGGGCGGCATCCACCCCCACGATCTCGACCAGGTCCTCCATCGTGACGACCGTTCCGGCGCGTTTCGACATGCGGACCGGCTGACCGTCCTTGACGAGATTCACCAGCTGGCCGATGAGGATCTGCAGGTTGACGCCCGGTTCGTCGCCGAACGCCGCGCACATCGCCATGAGCCGCCGCACATAGCCGTGGTGGTCGGCACCGAGCATGATGATGCACCGGTTGAAGCCGCGCTCGCGCTTGTCGAGGTAGTAGGCGAGGTCGCCGGAGATATAGGAGGGCTGGCCGTCGGACTTGACTACGACGCGGTCTTTGTCGTCGCCGAACTCGGTGGTGCGCAGCCAGATCGCGCCGTCGGCCTCGTAGATGTGGCCGAGGTTCCGCAACCGCTGCACCGCGTGGTCGACCGCGCCCGAGAAGTGCAGGTCGTTCTCGTGGAAGTAGATGTCGAAGTCCACCCCGAACTCGTGCAGGCTCTGCTTGATCTCGTCGAACATGAAGCCCACGCCGGCGCTACGGAAAACCTCCTGGCGCTGCCCGGGTTCGAGGGATGCGAGGTCTCCCGGGTACGCGAGCGCCACACGGTTCGCGATGTCGAGGATGTAGCCGCCGCCGTAGCCGTCGTCGGGGGTGGGCTCGCCCGCCCACGCCGCTGCGAGGCTGCGTGCGAACCGGTCGATCTGCGCGCCGTGGTCGTTGAAGTAGTACTCACGGCTGACCGCCGCGCCCTGCGAGGAGAGGATGCGCGCGAGCGAGTCGCCGACCGCCGCCCAGCGCGTGCCGCCGAGGTGCAGGGGCCCGGTGGGGTTCGCCGAAACGAACTCGAGGTTGATGATCTCGTCGGTCAGGATCGTGGACGTTCCGAACTGCTTGCCGGCTTCCACGATCGTCTTGGCGAGTGAGCCGGCGGTGGCGGCATCCACACGGATGTTGATGAATCCGGGTCCGGCGACGTCGACGCTCGCGATGCCCGCCGTCTGGGCCAGTCGCGCGGCGATGTCGCCGGCGAGATCGCGCGGATTCGCCCCGACCGCTTTGGCGAGCTTGAGAGCTGCATTGGAGGCCCAGTCGCCGTGGTCGCGGTTCTTCGGACGCTCCAACGGCAAGTCGGATGCCGTCAACCCGGCCGTCGAGCCCGCCCGGCGCGCCTCGGCGATCGGCGTGACGACGGCGAGGAGGGCGGCGGAGAGCTCGTCGGGTGTCATGGCCTGCCAAGTCTAGTTTCGGCGCCTGGACGTCCGCCGTCCGGCGGGAGCCGCCGCGCGGCCACTCAGGCGGCGAAGTCGTAGCGGGCCCGGCCGCCGAGACGTGGTGACCTGTCGGCGTCGACATGGGCGGGTGGGATGAACCACACCCTCCCCGCGGACCCCCGGCCGTCGATCCGGATCTCCCAGCCGTCGTCGTGGATGCGGTGGTGGCACGATTCGCAGAGCAGTACACCGTTGTCCAGGTCAGTCGGTCCGGCATCTCGAGCCCACCAGGCGAGGTGATGCGCCTTGGTCTTTCCCGGTTCCAGCCCGCACATCGCGCATCCGCCGTCGCGCTCGACGAGAGCGAGCTTCTGCGACTTGGTGAACAGGCGCTTCTCGCGTCCCCAATCGAGTATCTCGCTCCCGTTGCCGAGAACGCACGGGATGATGCCGGCGGATGAAGCCATCCGGCGCGCGGCGCCGATGGAGACCGGCTGGTCGAGTCCATCGATGGTGGCGACGCCGGTGCCGTCGCGCAGATCGTCCAGAGAAACCCGCACGACCACGGTGGTGTCTTCCAGGGGCCGGTCGGTGGCCGTGCACGACAGCGCGTGCCGTGCCAGGTCGATGAGCGCGTCGGCTTGCATCTGGCGCACCGTCCGCGGTTCGGTATCGACCCCGGCAGGTTCGTCGCGGCGGAACTCCGCCGTCACGATCGCCTCGATCGCCGTCTTCAGCGGCGCGCCGCTCGCGACATCCACGGCGCCTTGGAATCGCAGCATCCCGTCGCGTTCGCTCATCGTGAATGACCGGTCGCCGCGGCGGTCCTGTTCCGTCGGTTCCAGACCGTCCGGGTCGAGGTACGCCTCGGCCCGCACGATCAGCTTCGACAGCTGCTCGAGGGTGAGGCCGGGCGCCTGGGCGGCCAGGGTGCGTTCGGCGGTGTC
>CAXTES010000104.1:0-10617 GCA_964243215.1 uncultured Microbacterium sp.
GCCTCGATCGCCACGGCCTGCAGGTGCTTGATGGTGTTCATCGACCCGCCGATCGCCAGCATCGCGCGCGACGCATTGCGGATCGAGCCTGCCGTGACGATGTCGCGAGGGCGGATGTCGCGCTCGATCAGGTTCACCAGCGCCGCCGCCGACCGACGAGCGGTGTCCCACATCCGGTCGCTGTTCGCCCGCACCGGCGCCGCGCCGGGCACGGCCATCCCGAGCGCCTCGGCGGCGATGTGCATCGAGTTCGCCGTCGCCATCCCCGCGCACACTCCGGGACCGAGGATGGCGTCATCCGCCAACTCCTGCAGGTCATCGGTCGGCTCGCCGGTCACCGCCGCCTTCGCCGCCCGCAGGAAGACCTCCTCGACGTCGGCCTCGCGTCCCTCCGCCAGTCCGCTGTGCTGGTACCCGCACGGCACGACGACGGTGGGGATGTTCATGCGTCCCGCGGCCATGAGGTGGGCCGGCGTGGTCTTGTCGCACGAGCTGAGGCAGATCATCGCGTCGAGCTTGGCGCCCTCCACGACCGCCTCGATGTCGTTGACGATGAGGTCGCGGCTGGGAAGGATATAGCGTCCGGCGCGACCGGCGCTGGTGATGAAGTCCGACGGCGCCGTGGTGCGGATCTCGAAGGGCAGCACGCCGAGCGCGCGCAACTCGTCCTTGAGCACCGGCACGATGTCGTCCAGGTGCGCGTAGCACACCGCCAGGTCCGACGAGCTGTTGACGATCGCGACCTTCGGCTTGTCCAGGTCGCTGGCCGGGATGCCGAGTGCTCGCCACTGCGCGCGGCGTGCGACGCCCAGCGCGGAGGACCGGGAGAAGTTGCTGCGAAGCTCGGTCATGACCTCGAAGTGTACGGATAGCGGTCGTTTGGTCGCAATGCGTGACCCGCGCGGGGCCTCGCTGGTAGCCTGCGGACGTGGCTGAGGCAACAGGAATCCAGGAGCGCATGTTCGCCGGCGGAGAGTTCGTGGACCCGCAGGGCACGGCTGTGCTCACCGTCGAGAACCCGTTCGACCGCTCCGTGATCGGTTACGCGCCGGATTCGAGCGACGCCGACGTCGACCGCGCGGTCGGCGCCGCGCGCGAGGCGTTCGACCGCGGACCGTGGCCGCGGATGTCGCCCGCCGAGCGCGGGCAGTGGATCGATCGGCTCGCGGACGAACTCGAAGCCCGCGCCGGCGAGACGGCGGCGTTCGTCACCGACGAGATCGGCCAGCCGATCAGCGTCGCGAGGTTCATGAACGGGATGCGGCCGGTGCAGCACCTGCGCTACTACGCGCGCCTGGCCCGGGGCCTGGAGACCGAGCAGGTGCGCGCGAACGTCGACCGCGACGGCAGTTCGCTGCACATCCGGCAGCCGCTGGGCGTCGCGGCCCTCATCGTGCCGTGGAATCACCCGCAGTCCTCGACGACGCTCAAGCTCGGCCCGGCGCTCGCGGCGGGCTGCACCGTCGTGATCAAGCCGGCCGCCGAGTCCCCGCTCGACATCTTCACCCTCGCCGCCGTCAGCCAGGCGATCGGGATGCCCCCCGGCGTCATCAACATCGTCACCGGCGGTCGCGAGACCGGGCAGGCCCTGGTGGCTCACCCGGGGATCGACAAGGTCGCGTTCACCGGCTCCACCGCCGCCGGGCGCAAGATCGCCGCCGTGTGCGGCGAGCGCCTCATCCCCGCGACGCTCGAACTGGGCGGCAAGTCCGCGGCGATCGTGCTCGACGACGCCGACCTCGATCAGGTGATGGCGAGCCTGCGCGTGGCATCCTTCGCCAACACCGGGCAGAACTGCGTCTCGCTGTCGCGCATCCTCGCCCCCGACACGCTCTACGACCGGGTCGTCGACGGACTCGTCGACCTCGCCCGAAACCTGCGGGTCGGCGATCCGAAGGACGCCGCCACCGAGGTCGGACCGCTCGTGTCGTCGGCCGCGCTCGACCGCGTCACCGGCATGGTCGATCAGGCACGGGCGGCGGGGGCGACCGTGCTCGCCGGAGACACCCCCGCGCCGCCGGACGGCTGGTTCTTCGCACCGCGGATCATCACGGATGCCGCACCCGACAGCGTCATCGCGCAGCAGGAGATCTTCGGACCCGTCGTCACGGTGCATCCGTACACCGATGTCGACGACGCGGTGCGAATCGCCAATGCGACCCGCTACGGGCTCGGCGGCGCGGTGTTCGGCGCCGACGAAGACGAGGTGCTCGCCGTGGCCCGGCGGGTGCGCACCGGGTCGATCGGTCTGAACGGCTACCGGCCCGACCTCGGCAGCCCCTTCGGCGGTGTGAGGGATTCCGGCATCGGTCGCGAGTTCGGCCCCGACGCGATCGAGAACTACCGCGAGAGCACCTCGATCTTCCGCTAGCCGCGACGCGGGTTTGAGGTAGCCTGATATCGAGCGACGACGCTCGCGCCTTGGTCCGAAGGAGGAGCAATGCCCATCACGACCCGCGCTGCCATCATCCGCACCGCGCCCAGCGACCTCGAGGTCGTCGACATCGAGGTCGAGGACCCCCGTCAGGGCGAGATCCGCGTGAAGATGGTCGCCGCCGGCCTCTGCCACTCCGACTATCACCTCGTGTCGGGAGACAGCGCTCCGGGCCACCTGCCGATGGTGCTCGGACACGAGGGCACCGGCATCGTCGAGACGGTCGGTCCCGACACGCCCGGGTGGGAGGTCGGCGACGCCGTCGTCTTCACCTGGATCCCCAGCTGCGGCAAGTGCCGCTGGTGCAGCATCGGGATGACGAACCTGTGCGACCGCGGGCAGTTCATCATGGCCGGCCACCGCTTCGACGACCCCGACAGCTTCCGCTTCCACCTGCCCGACGGCACCGGAGTGGGTCAGATGTGCCAGCTCGGCACCTTCGCCGAGCACACGCTGGTCTCGGTGGACTCCGCGATCAAGCTGCCGCCCGGCGCGGACCTCGAGACGCTGTGGCTGCTCGGCTGCGGCGTGGGCACCGGCTGGGGCAGCGCCGTGTACGCCGCCGAGACCGAGCCGGGCGACACCGTGATCGTGATGGGCATCGGCGGCATCGGCATCAACGCCGTCCAGGGTGCTCGCCACGCCGGAGCAACCACCGTGATCGCGGTCGATCCCGTCGAGTTCAAGCGCGAGAAGGCGCTCGAGCTCGGTGCCACCCACGCTTTCGCGTCCATCGACGAGGCTGCCGAGTTCGCCCGCTCGGTCACCAACGGCCAGGGCGCCGACCGGACTATCGTGACCGTCGGCCGGGTCGAGGGTGTTCACGTCGCCCAGGCGGTGGCCGCGATCCGCAAGGCCGGAGTGGTGGTGATCACCGGCATCGCGCCCGACAGCGAGTCCAGCATCCCGATCAGTCCGCTCGAGTTCGTGCGGTTCCAGAAGCGGATCCAGGGCACCATCTACGGCCACGCGAACCCGCGCGCCGACGTGCCGCGGCAGATGCAGATGTACGAGGCGGGACAGCTCAAGCTCGACGAGCTGATCACGCGCACCTACACGCTCGACGAGATCAACGAGGGCTATGCCGACCTCGAGGCCGGCAAGAACATCCGCGGCGGGATCATCTTCGCCTAGCGGTTCTTCACCGTCACCGGTGCGTTTGCGCCACATTTGCGCGAGCGCTACAGATTCCTGCATCCGCTACACAGATTCGCGTAGCGGATGCAGGGAACTGTAGCGGCGCCGGCCCAGCGGCCGAGCGGGGGCGACACCGGCATCGGGCTGCGAGGTCCGGCCGCGGGAGCCGGGGTGCCGGCCCGCGTGCACAACTCCTCAACTTCGGCCGGGTCGGCCCGGCTGCGGGTCGGTTCCGCGCCTCACGACGCTGGATTCGATGAGTTGTGCACGCGCCGCGGCGGGCACGTCCAGCTCAGCGGCCCGCGCCGGCCCGATACAGCTCGGGATTCGCGCCGAGGTACGCCCGCCCGATCCGGTCGGCGGCGCGCTGCAGCACCGACACCACCGATCCGGCGAGGGATGCCTCGTCCTGACGCACCGTCGTCGACGAGACCCCGAGCGCCCCGACAGCGGATCCGTTCACCGTGATGGGCACCGCGGCGGCTACCATGCCGGGCGTCAGTTCCTCGATCGACACGTCGAAACCGTCGTGGCGCACCCGGGCGATGCGGTCGCGGAGGGCGCCGGCATCCGTGATCGTCGCGGGCGTGTGCACCTCGAGCTCCGCGTGGGCGAGGTAGCCGTCGAGCTCGGATGCGGACAGGTCGGCGAGCAGGACTTTGCCCACGGCGGTGGCGTGCGCGGGAAGGCTCGTGCCGACGCGCACCGAACCGGGAATCGGTCGGTGATCCTCCGCACGAGCGACGTGGATGACGTCGGTGCCGCTGAGGACGGCCAGGCTGCACGTCTCGGCGATCTCGGTCACGACGTCGTCCATCACCGAACGCGCGATCTCGGGAAGCGAGGCGGCCGCGAAGTACCCCGCGCCGAGTTCGAGCACGCGCGGCGTGAGCGACCACAGCCCCTTGAACCCGCGCACGTATCCGAGATGCTCGAACGTGATAAGGATGCGGCGCACCACCGGCCGCGGAAGCCCCGCGCGGGCAGCGATGTCGCTCGCGCTGAGCTGGCCGCTGCCGCGGTCGAACACCCGCAGCACGCCGATGCCCCGCTCGATGCTCTGCACCCGATCGCGGGACCGATCTGTACGCTCTGCGGTCACCGGCCCATCCTAGGGGGGTGTGCCGAAGACCCCTTGGCGACGGTCACGGTTTCAGGTACCCTGACACCGAAGCAACGCTGCTTCTGCGCCACATTTGCGGCGACGATGCGAAAGAGAGTGCAATGAGCGCACCGACCACCGTCTCGGTGACCGTCGACGACCTGCCCAGCCTCCAAGGGTCGACCTTCGGGCCGTCCAGCTGGCGCGAGGTGACGCAGGAGGACGTCGATCTGTACGCCCGCGTCTCCGGCGACGACAATCCGATCCACCTGGATGCCGACTACGCCGCGTCGACGCCGTTCGGCACCCGCATCGCCCACGGCCTGCTGACCCTCGGCTTGGTCGTGCCCCTCATGCGCGAGGTGTTCGCCGTCACCAACGTCGGGATGGGCATCAATTACGGGATGAACAAGGTGCGATTTCCCGCGCCGGTGCCCGTGGGCTCCCGTATCCGCGTGCGCGGCGAGGTCGCGAAGGTCACCGACGTCGGCGGTGGGTACCAGATCGAGACGCCCGTCACCTTCGAGATCGAGGGCGTCGACAAGCCGGCGTGCGTCGCCGAGCTCGTGCTGAGGTACTACCGATGAGCGACGAGATCCGCCCCGACGGGCAGGTGCGCCTCGATGGCAAGGTGGCAATCGTCACCGGCGCCGGTCGCAGCCTCGGACGCGCCTATGCGCTCGCCCTCGCAGCCGCGGGCGCGGCGGTCGTCGTCAACGACGTCGACGCCGAGACGGCGGGTCAGACGGTGTCCGACATCGAAGCTGCCGGTGGCCGAGCCGTGGCGGTCATCGCCCCGGTCGGCCCGGCCGAGACGGCGGACGCGCTCGTGTCCGCGGCGATGGAGACGTTCGGGAGGCTCGACATCCTCGTCGCCAACGCCGGAGTGCTGCGCGACCGCGTGCTGTGGAAGATGGGCGACGACGACTTCGACTTGGTGATCGAGACGCACCTGCGCGGCTCGTTCACCACCGGACGTGCCGCGGCGGTGGCGATGCGCGAGCAGGCCGAAGGCGGACGCATCATCCTCATCGGCTCGCCGGCCGGACAGTTCGGCAGCTTCGGCCAGACCAACTACGCCACCGCCAAAGCCGGCCTCGTCGCGATGGCGCGCACCTGGTCGCTCGAGCTGGCCCGTGCGGGCATCACCGCGAATGCCGTGATCCCGACCGCGCTGTCGCCGATGACCGCGACGATCCCGGCCTACGCGCAGGTGTACGAGGACTACGTCGCCGGCAGCGAGATCCCCACCGAGTTCCGTCGCGACCACGCGCTCGGAACACCGGAGGACGTGGCATCCCTCATCGTGTGGCTGGCGTCGGATGTCTCGGCCGGCGTGACAGGCCAGGCCATCGGCATCGGCGGCGACCGGCTGACCCTCTACGCCCACCCCACCGCGCTGCGCACGCTCGATGAGGACGGCGGCTGGAGTCCCGAGCAGATCGACGCCGCGTGGCGCGCCGAGCTGAGCGCGGACGCACAGCGGTCGGGGCCTCCGGACCTGGGCTGAGCCGGATGCGCGGCCACTACTCCGACCTCTGGCAGGCGATCGCCCGGGCACTGCCCGACCGCACGGCGCTGCAGACCATCGACGGCGAGCGCTGGAGCTATGCGCGGTTCGCCCGCGAAGCCGGCGCGCTCGCGGCATCCCTCGCCGAACGAGGGCTCCGCCGCGGCGAGCGCGTGGCGATCCTGCTCTACAACCGGCCCGAGTTCCTGATCGCGTTCTTCGCGTGTCTCGCGACCGGAATGACGCCGGTGCCCCTGAACTTCCGGTTCCGCGCCGGCGAGGTCGCAGCGCTGCTCGACGATTCGCAGGCCGCGGCGCTCATCTATCCGACGTCGCTGGCAGCGGTCACCGTCGAGGCGATACGGCTCGCCGCGCACGACCCGGTGCTGCTGTACGTCCGCGACAGCGACGACCACAACGTGCCCGGCCTGGCGTGGGACGACGCCGTGGCCGGCGACCATCCGCTACCGAGCGGCGCCCCCGATGCAGGCGAGCTGTGGATCTACACCGGCGGCACCACCGGGCGCCCGAAGGCCGCGCGGTGGGATGCGCAGGAGATGTTCGCGGTGCAGATGTTCGCCACGTACACCCTCAGCGGTCTGCCGAACCCCGAGACCATGGCCGACGCGGTGCGCATCGCGAGCGACCCCGCCACGCCGCACATGGTCAACCTGCCACTCGCGCCTTTCATGCACGGCACCGCGCTGACCACGTCGATGAACACCCTCACCCTGGCCGGCACCGTACTCGTGACCAACTCGCCCCGGCTCGACCCGGCGGCTTCAATCGCCTTCGCGAACGACGCGGGGGCCACTCGCATCATCGTCGCCGGGGATGCCGTGTCGATCCCCCTCGTCGAGGCGGCCGAGCGGCTCGGAGCGCGGCTGCCGACCGTCACCTCGGTGATGAGCTCCGGTATGCGCTTCAGCCCCGAGACCAAGCGGCGGCTGCACGAGCTCGGCGATCTGTCGATCTTCGACATGCTCGCCACCACCGAGGGCGGCGGATTCGCCGTGACGACCACGACCGGTGTCGACGACTTGCCGGGGCGTCCGAGGCTGTTTCCGACCGCGGTCGTGCTGGACGAGGACTTCACCGAGATCCAGGACCGGGTCGGCGCGCTCGGTGTGCTCGCCCAGCGCGGCGCCATGCCGCTCGGCTACCACGGCGACGCCGAGAAGACCGACGCGACCTTCCCGACCATCCGCGGCGTCCGTCACGTGATCCCCGGCGACTGGGTGCGCGTCGAGGACGACCGTCACATCGAGTTCCTCGGGCGAGGCAGCGGTGTCATCAACTCCGGCGGCGAGAAGGTGTATCCGCTCGAGGTCGAAGAGGCCCTGCTCGCGCATCCCGCGGTCGCCGACGTCGTGGTCATCGGCATCCCCGACCCGAGATTCGGGGAGGTCGTCGCCGCCGTCGTCGAACCCGTCGCGTCGGCGGAGATCGACGCCGACGAGTTGCTCGCCCACGTCGACGGGATGCTGGCCGGGTACAAGCGGCCCCGCCACATCATGTTCCGCCCGTCGCTGGACCGCACCCCGACCGGAAAGGTCGATATGGGCGGGCTGCGCGACGAGATCGTGCGCGACCGCGAACGGAAGGCATCCGTATGACCGACCTCGACCGCATCCGCGCCATCGACACCCACGTGCACATCCAGGTCGACGACTCCGGCCACCTCGGCGCCTCGAAGGAACAGCTCGCCGCGATGGACGAGTACTTCGGCAGCTCCGAGCCCGCCCGCACGGTGGACGAGACGGCCGCGTACTACCGCGAGCGCGACATGATGGCGGTGGTGTTCACGGTGGATGCCACGACCTACTCCGGTCACCGCCCCAACAGCATCGACGACATCGCGGCGGGCGCGGCTCGCAACCCCGACACGCTGATCGCGTTCGGCTCCGTCGACCCGCTGCAAGGCGCCGCGGCGATCGAGGAGCTGCACCGCCAGGCATCGGAGCTGAAGGTGCGCGGGTTCAAGTTCCACCCCACGGTGCAGGGCTTCGACCCGTCCGCGACGGAGTTCATCCCGCTCTTCGGCGCGATCGAGGAGCTCGGGCTGCCGATCGTGGTGCACACCGGTCAGACCGGGGTCGGCGCCGGAGTCCCCGGCGGGCTGGGGCTGCGGCTCGGGCTGTCGAACCCGATGCTGCTCGACGATGTCGCGGCGCGGCATCCGGATCTGCAGATCATCATGGCGCACCCCAGCGTGCCGTGGCAGGACGAGGCGCTGTCGATCGCGACGCACAAGGCGAACACCTGGATCGACCTGTCGGGCTGGTCGCCGAAGTACTTCAGCCCCGCGCTGGTGCGCGCGACGCGCACGTATCTGAAGCACAAGATGCTGTTCGGCTCGGACTTCCCCGCCCTGACGCCCGACCGCTGGTTGCGCGACTTCGCCGGGCTCGAGCTGCCCGCCGACGTCGAACGGCTCGTGCTGAAGGACAACGCCGTGCGGCTGCTCGGACTGGACGCATGATCACGCTGGACTACCCCGGCGACGTGCTCGGCTTCGCCGGGGACCTCACCGACGCCGAGCGGAGCAAACTCGCCGAGCTGCGCGCGCACCTCGACGCCCACGTGCGACCGCTGCTGATCGACGCGTGGGAGAACGCCGAGACGCTCGCGCAGATCCGCGAGCCGCTCGCGGCGCTGCAGCTCATCGACGACCCCGCACTCGTCGACGACAGCGGCCGGTGTCGTCCGCTGTACCGCGGGTTCCTCACGCTCGAACTGTCGCGCCTGGACCTCGCGGTGTCGATCGTCTACGGCGGCCAGACCGGCATGTTCCGCACCGTCGTGACCGAGGGCGGCAGCGCCGAGCAGGTCGCCGCGTGGGACGACGACATCCTGGCGTTCCGGATGACGGGATGCTTCGGCCTCACCGAACCCGGCCACGGTTCCGACATCGCCGGGGGCCTGGAGACCACCGCGCGCCGCACGCCGGACGGCTGGGTGCTCGACGGCGCGAAGCGCTGGATCGGGAACGCGACGATCTCCGACAACGTGATCGTCGTCGCGCGCGAGCACGGCGGCGACCGCGTGCTCGCGTTCGTCGTTCCCACCGGTGCGCCCGGTGTCGAACTGGGCGTCATCGCACACAAAACCGCGCTGCGCGCAGTGCACAACGCCGACATCGTGCTGCGTGGTGTCGTCGTCGGCGACGACCGACGGCTGCCGCGGATCGAGTCGTTCCGCGACATCAACCGCGCGTTCCGGCACCTGCGCGCCGAGATCGCGTGGAACGCGGCCGGCATGCAGCTGGGTGCGTACGACGCGGCGGCGCGGTACGCGGCCGAGCGCGTACAGTTCGGACACCCGATCGCGAGCTACCAGCTGATCCAGGAGAAGCTCGTGACGATCGCCTCGAATATCGCCCAGACGCTCGCGCTGGCCGTCCGCCTCACGACCCATCCGGTCGACGGGGTCGTCGCCCCGAGCCTGGTCAAGCTCGCCACCGCCGACCGGCTGCGCGAGTCGGCTGCGCTGGCCCGCGAGATCGTCGGGGGCAACGGCATCCTGCTCGACTACGACGTCGCGCGGTTCTTCGCCGACGCCGAGGCGATGTACACCTTCGAGGGCACTCGGGATGTCAACACCCTCGTGGTGGGACGCGCGTTGACGGGGTACAGCGCGTTCACCCACTGAGCCGGCTCACCCCAGCGCGACCGACCACGCCGCCGCGGCGACACCGACGGTCATCGCCGCCACCGCCCCGCGACCGTCGCGCATCCGCCATCCCAGCCACCACCCCAGGACGACGACCGCGAGCGCGACGAGCGTCAGCACCCGGACACCGGCCGGCGGCGCGATGCCGGCGATGCCGGCGCCGATCTGCGTGAAGCCGATCACGCCCCACGGCACGATCCCCACCGCGGCGGCCCAGGCTCCCGGTCGCCGCCACGTCGTCGATGACGGCCCGGGATCGATCGACTGCAAGAGCACCGCCACCGCGGCGATCGCAAACGCCGGCACGAGCGACGACACCTCGTCGATACCGTTGCGCCGCGCGACGAGGAAGACCAGGATGCCCGCGCCCTGCGACCAGCCTGTCGCCAGTACCCGTCGGCGCTGCACGGCGGTGCGCACCGATGCGGCGACCGCGTGCACGAGCGCGCCGCCGCCGAGCACGGCGACCGCCGCCCACGCGGGATCGACATCCGCGATCCGCACCGTCTCGCCGCCGAGCGTCGCGACGACGGCGAGCTGACGCCCGGGATGCCACGCAACGACGACGATCGCAAGCGCCACGGCCAGCACGGCGTAGGCGACGGCGGCCGCGGCATCCGTGCTTCCGGCGACGGGGCGATCCGGTGGGGTGACGATGCTCCGAACGTACCCGACCGCGCGATTGCGGGATCCGAGCGCCGGGCTCTGCGCCGATTCGCGGCCGCCTCTTGCGCTCGAGTCTCAGTAAGCCTGATAATGAAT